>JBJXFD010000510.1:0-10731 GCA_046153985.1 Saprospiraceae bacterium | reverse complement strand
AAGGCCAAAAGCTTTGGCTCGACTACATCAAACCATACGTAAGCGAATGGCAAACAGACAATTACGGCACTGCGTACGGCATCATCAACCCAGGCAAAGACTACCGGGTAGTCATCGAAGGCCACGCGGATGAAATTTCCTGGTTTGTGAATTATATCTCGGATGATGGTTTCCTGAGCGTCATTCGCAACGGCGGCTCGGACCACCTCATTGCCCCTTCCAAGCGCGTGAACATCCACACAGCCGACCGTATTGTTAAAGGCGTCTTCGGATGGCCGGCCATTCATACCCGCCAGGGCGATGATGCCAATCTGACGCCCAAAGTTGAAAACATTTTCATTGATGTAGGCGCCAAAGATAAAGCCGAGGTGCTGGAAATGGGCATCCATGTGGGTTGTGTCATTACCTATGAAGATGAGATGACCATCCTCAACGACCGGTATTACGTTGGCCGCGCATTAGACAACCGCATTGGCGGTTTTTGTGTGGCCGAAGTGGCGCGCCTGTTGTACGAAAACAAAATTGAATTGCCTTTCAGCCTTTACATCGTGAATTCGGTTCAGGAAGAAGTTGGCCTGCGCGGCGCAGAAATGATCGCTCAGACCATTAAGCCCAACATTGCCATTGTCACGGATGTTACCCACGACACGCATACCCCGCTCCTGAGCGCCAAAAAGCACGGCGATGTGCGTGGCGGCATGGGTCCGTCAGTGACTTACGCGCCTGCCGTCCACAATAAGTTGCTGAAACTGATTATTGAAACGGCTGCCGAAAAAGACATTCCCATTCAGCGGGAAGCTGCTTCGCGCCGTACGGGCACCGACACCGACGCTTTCGCTTATTCCAATGGCGGCGTGCCGTCTGCTCTCATTTCCCTTCCGTTGCGCTACATGCATACGACGGTGGAAATGGCGCACAAAGACGATGTCAACAACGTGATCCGCCTGATTTATGAAACACTGCTCAAGATTGAGCACAGCCATAATTTTAAGTACTTCTGAAATCGTTGATCGCGTTTGTTCAGGTCATTTTTTACGGCAACTACTGGATTGCCCTGGCTGCACTGTGCATGACCTGCCAAACCCAATACTTGTTGACCGGCCATTTCGAGGTTGGATCGCCAGCTGCCCTTTTCCTTTTTTTCGGCACGCTTTTTATTTATTCAGTACACCGGCTTTACGGGTTGTACGCCCTTAACTTGCCCAAAGATTCGCTTTACGGCAAATTCGCTTTTTTGCTAAAAATCAACACGGGCTTCGCTGCAGTCGCGGGGTCTGTGTGTTGGTTCCAACTTCCCGAAGCGGCGCGTTGGCAGGCCCTGGCGCCTTGCGCTTTAGCTTTAGCCTATATCCTCCCGGTTCTGCCCGGACGCCGGCGCCTGCGCGAAGTAGCCATGCTAAAAATTTTCCTCCTTGCCATTTGCTGGGCCTGGCTCACGGTCATCGTGCCTGCGGTTGCCGGAGGCATGGGCTGGAGCGTGGTAGCGCCCATAATGCTGTTGGAGCGGGCTGCGTTCATCTTTGCCATTGCCCTCGGGTTTGACCTGCGCGACCGGCAACGCGACCAGGAGGCCGGCCTTGCTACCCTGCCTGTGAAATTTGGGGAACGGGCCTCTGTTTTGTGCGCAGCGGTCAGTTTGCTGTTCGCATGGGGAATTGCCTGGCTTTTTACGTCCGCCAATGTATATCCTACAGCCGCTTTTTACAGTACCGGGGTTTCGGGGTTCTGTGCAATGGTTTTGATTTCGAGATCGGGGCGAAATTCGCTCAGCCCTTATTGTTTTTTATTTGGGTTGGATGGCCTGATGATCTTACAATTTTTATTGATCATATTGTAGGCATTTTTCAACTTTACGGCTATATTTGAGCCAATCACATGAAACAGGCTTCACACTCTGAAGCGGTAAGAAAAAAACGAACAACACTTTTGACCCTGTGATACACTATATAAAACTGGCGCCTTCTCCGGAAGGTGGAAGTTTCTGCTATGATGTGTAACGAATAAAAACCATTGATATGACTCCTGTATTTCCTTTGCTTAAAAGCTTCTCCGGCATTCTTTTTTTGTCGGTTTTCATTTTTCTATTTCATTCAAGAGGGGTTTCACAAATTGTCAATCCTCCATCAGATTGCCCTTTTACATTCACCGTATTTACAGAGGGCATTTCCTGTCAAGGCGAGCAGGATGGGAAAATATTTCTGAATCCGGTTCCTTTCAGCGATACCACGCAACTGATTGCAGCAGATTTCACGTATATCTGGAGTGATCCACAGGCCGAGGGACAAAATCCGACGGGGCTTAATTCGGGCATTTATTCAGTGACGGTGAATTACATCCCGGAGAATAACACAAGATGTTCTCTCATTATTGAAAACATCCTGGTACCCGCCCCAACTCCTTTGGTGATTGGTTGTTTTCCAACAGAGCAAGTTAGTTTAGTCGGCGGGAGCGATGGCCAGGGTAAAATCCTTTTCGGCGGCGGTTCCGAGCCTTACAATATTGAATGGGCAGGTCCGGTAGCTGGTAGCACGACTGCTGAATTTTCCGGATTTATCTTTATTGACGGATTAAGGGCCGGACAGTATACCGTTACCGTTACCGATGCGTGCTCCTTGCAAGATACCTGTATTTTCTCCATTGAAGGGCCAAGTTGCGATGATTTGGTTAGCGTGGAATCAGAGGATCCCACTTGTTCCGGCAATGCAAATGGATTCATATTTTTTACATCCAATTACGATGACCGGGAGTTTGAATATACCTGGGTACATGACAACTTCGTTACGACCGAACCTTTCAGAGGGGGTCTTCAGGCTGGTAATTACACCATTAATGTTGCAGACAATAAAGGGTGCAGTCTTAGTGTTTTTAGGGCATTGACGGTGCAAAATCCTTTGTCAACAACAGTTGGTACGATTGTTCCGGATAACGCTATCGTATATGGCGGTCAAGGCGAAATTGGTTTACAAGTTTTAAGTTCGTCTACGTATAGCATTACCTGGTTTGGAGCATCTTCCGGTAGCCAGTCTAATTTAAATGCTCCAAATTTTACGATTCCCAACCTTTCTGAAGGGTCTTATAACATTATAGCAGTAGATGATCAGGGATGCCAGGCACAGGAGAAGGTAACGGTTCCCTCTAGTTTCGTCGTGCCACCGAATCAGGATTTTATTATG
Organism: Saprospiraceae bacterium; assembly: GCA_046153985.1. Lineage (GTDB taxonomy): Bacteria > Bacteroidota > Bacteroidia > Chitinophagales > Saprospiraceae > JABWAJ01. The sequence continues at coordinate 7,558 of JBJXFD010000510.1, read as the reverse complement.
GATTTCAGCAATGTTGAAAACAATCAATCGGTAACCAGTTTCGTCAACGATCTGCTTGCCCAGGGAGCTATCCTGATCAACAGTTGCCATTGCAATACAGAGGTTGCTTTAATCCAGTACTGGCGCTCTGATGCTGATCCGGGCGGGATCATCTTGGATGGTGTACCGCAAGGCGCTCAAGCAACTATGAAACAAGATGGCAGTGGTTTTTTTGAAAGCATTACAACGCCTCCAGGCGAAGCCATTCCATTGCCCGGATCCTTTATTAACTGCGTTTACGTGCCCGGCCAAAGCCCTGCCAAAAACTATAAAGTCAGGGTTGCCATCATTGACTCTGGCGTAAATTTGACGCATTCAGACAATTCAAAACCGGGCCATCCTGCCTTAACGGGAATAGGGTGGACCAATCCGAATACAGGCGACAACAACCAATGCGAAGCCGGGGATGCACATGGATATGATTACATTAATAAAACACCATTCGTAATTGACAGTATAGGCCACGGCACCCATATAGCCGGAATTATAGCCAATGCTTTTCCGGAAAATATTGGCCTGGAAATCATCAATTTAAAAGTATATTCTCCTGTTAAACCCGGCAATGTATTTGACCTGACCTGCGCGATTCATTACGCGATAAGCCATGGAGCCGACATCATCAACCTGAGCCTGGGGTATGAACAAAAGTTCCCTTTTAAACCCTTGTACAATGCATTGAAACGGGCTCAGGACAACGGGATACTGGTTGTCTTATCTGCCGGGAATGAACTAAAAAATATAGACGCCTTATTGGCAGACCCTGCTGCCCCGAAACGCTGGCCCGCTTCTTTTAAAGCGCCAGGAGGGGTGAGAACCCATGACGGCGAACCGTTATCACCATTGAACAACCTTCTTGTAATTGCCTCTGAAAATGAGTACGCAATTAATCGTTTAGACTCAACTTATTCGAATTTTGGAAAAACATTGGTTGATGTTGTTACGGTGGGTGCAGCAACTGCCCCTCACCTTAATGATTTGTATGCCACTTTGAAGGGTACATCAATGGCAACAGGTTTCGTTACGCGTGCTTTGGCAATTGTGAAAGCCTATGTACCCTTTGAACGTGCAACATCGCTTATTGCCAGGGTCGAAAGATCAATAACGGTTTTAGATCCAGTAAGCCAGGGCAAAATACGATGGGGTAAATTATCTTTTCCCTTGCTTTTTGCCCCATTTTTATCTGACCCTCGATTTCCTGTGACAAAGACAAGTGTTAATGACTCAACGATACCAACATATAATTTCACTAAAGGGAATGTTGTAAGAGATAATATCGTCATCAAGCTTGGTGATGGCAATACGTTCTACGAAAATGTCGAAATCTATGTTGCCCGGCTTTTCAAAGGTGCTGGCTGGAATCAAATTGAAGGATTACAATTCCATACAAAATATTGCAGTGTCAAGGAAATAATCTGGGATGGTAAGAATAATGCCGGCGTTCGATTAAGCCATCGAGGTAATAATAGTTACTTTGTTATGGTTGCAATTGACGGTGTTTGGATTATGAATGACCCACAATCAATTGTTATTGCCAGGCCACAGTGAAGGTTTTCAAATTTCTTTAGTATTACCAACTAAAGCTTTTTTATGTTTGATGCTTACCGCCCTATCGCAATCATCATTGCAACGGGTATCTTTTTGATTTTTTCCTGTACAGACAATAACAGGCAAGGCAATGCCCCTTCTGTTTCGGATGAAACTTTGCTGAAATTGAATGAAGAAGCAGAGACAATACACCAGGCCGGGCGTGATTTTGCAGAACAAAAAAAATATCTGGAAGCTATTGCAAGCTACCAGCAAGCCTTTATTCTGCGAAAGAAACTGACTAACCAAATGGGATCCGCGAATGATACAGTAAAAAGTATCCTGCTGGAAAGTATGTTCAAATCGTTACAAAACCAGGGTACCTGCTATTATATTGATGGCAATTACAAAAAAGCGTTGGAAATCCAGGAGGAATGTATTCTCCTTCTTAAGGAGGTCGCCAAGACAATTGCTGCCCCTTGGGTAACGACAAGGCTGATTACCGCTTATCGCTTTAGAGGAAAAACAAATAATGTGCTTGGCAAGCTTGAAAAATCAATTCAGGATTTTCAATTTGCACACGTCTATTGTTCATCTAATCCTACAAAAAAAAATCAAGACCCCTGCAGGTCTTTGTATATAGATTATAGTGAACTCTATGTAGGCTGGCTGGAAGCCGACAGCATCATAAAATATGCGGAACTTGCCATCGCAATCAACCGTGCTGGTGGTTTCTTAGATGAAGAAAGCCCCTCACCTTTCCTTAATAGCGGCATTGGGTACAGTCTGAACAAGGAATATGATGAGGCCTTAATCAATTACGATTCTGCCCTGGCGATCTACCAGGCCTTTGAACAACCCATCTTCATCGCAAAAACACACCACAACAAAGCTTTGCTTTTGTTGGAAAGCGGGAAGCCAGATGAAGCCCTGTTTTCGATTGATTTGGCCATGAAAATCAATTCCCAAATTTATCTTTCTGATAGTTCAGCTTTAATGCAACTTGCGGGAAACCTCGTTGTGAAAGGAGATATCTGGCTTAAAAAAGGCAAATATTCCAAAGCAGCACAGGAATATGACCAGGCAATTTTCATACTGGATTCGAATGCTTCGTACAGTAAAAATCGTCTTGGAAGCGACTATAAATTTAATCTATTAGAAGCGAAAGCGGGAAAAGCTGCTTCCCTTTTTGCACTTCGTGACTACCAGGCAGCTTTAAATCATTATGATGCTGCCATTGAATTAATCAACCATTTCAGGCAGTCCTTTACCGATCAGTATTCCAAAACAAGGTTAACCGAACTGACAAAAAAAACCTTTGAAGGCGCAATAGAGGTATGTTTAGTCTTGTCCAAAGATGAAGAAGCCTTTGCCTATGCAGAGCAAAGCAAATCTTTCGTCTTATTAGAAAGTGTCCTGCAACTGAAAGCCATGTCACGTCTACCTGATATTAACCCAAAATTGCAGCAGGATTGGAATGATGCGCGAACAGAAATAAGCCGGCTCAAGAAGGAGCTGGTTGAATATGAAAATTCGACAGCTCAATATGCAGATCTGCAGGAAAAAATAAAAGTACAGGAAGACAAAGTTAGTGGTATCGAACAAGCGTTTCAAAAAATCGAAGCCTACGTCAAATTGACTACAACGCTTACCCCCCCTGATGTTTCCGTCATTCAAAACACCTTGCTGGAAGACAACCAGGCATTCGTAGAATACTTCATCGGAGAAAAGCAATCCTATCTTTTTTACATCCCAAAAAATGGAAAGCTAAAAACATATCGGCTAAATATAAACCGGGGCACTTTGGCACAAAAAACGGATTCCCTCCTTTTTGCCATTCGTTTGCCCCATGCGGACACTTCAAGCATTAAAGATAAAGGCATAATCTCATTCTTTGAGGCGCCGGATATGGTTGACCGTTGCGACAAACTTTATGCCCAATATGCAAGCGAGTTGTACGACAAATTATTGGCCGTGGTGCGCCCTCCTTATGTTGACTTGCCGGAGCGGCTCATCATTATTCCGGATGACGTCCTGGGATACCTGCCTTTCGATGCACTTCTGACAAACAAACCGGCGGTTCCCGCTGCAAATAATCCGGTAGACTATGCCAGCTACCCTTTTCTCTGGAAATCCCCCTGCCACATCAGCTATTGCTATTCGGGCGCTTTGCTCAAAGAAATGAGGGACAATGATGATCGGGAAGGCGGCAATGAAATGCTTGCCTTTGCCCATCCGCAAAGAGGTTTCAAAAAACAGCTCCAGGATTTAAAAAAATTATTCGAAGCCCCCTGGAGTCTTTTCGCAGGCAATTTCAAAGTAATCCAGACGAAAGACCAATTAAAAGAAAGTGTCCAAAACACGCGTTATTTGCATTTTTCTACCCATGGCCATGTTGATGACCGAAATCCGAACTACTCCTACCTCGACATGAGGCAAGATGGAGAAACCAGTACGGATGAGAACCGCTTGTACCTGTTTGAAATTTATAACCTGAAAGCACAGAATACAGCGATGGTTGTCACGAGTGCTTGCGAGACTGGATTTGGACGGCTTAACCGCGGCGAAGGCATCATCAGCCTCGCACGGGGCTTTTCCTCAGCAGGCGCTTCCAGCATCATTACGACTTTATGGAGTGTTTACCAGACACAATCTGGCGAACTCTTCAACATTTTTTATCAAAATCTTCAAGACGGTAAGACTACAAAAGACGAAGCTTTATCTAATGCAAAAGCTTCCTTTGTTGAAAGGAACAAACAATTCGCAGCGCCTTACTATTGGGCAAGTATTGTTCCCGTAGGAGAAATGGAGCCGGTCGCCCTCCCTCAAAAATCAGGCGAAAAGTCAGCATTACTCCTCGGCGGGCTGGCGATCGCGCTGATAATTGGATTGTTTCTGAAAAAATCATTACAAAGAAGGCGGCAATAGGCTATTTTATTTATTTCTTCAATTCGGCTTCAAAAAGCTCAATCTTATTATTCCAGTTTGGATTACTTCCGATTTCTTGTTTGAAGCGATCAAGTTCCTGTTGAGCCATTCCTTTATTCTGATCTCCCCAATATGCCAGTGCAAGATTCCATCTCAACGTGGGAATATCCTGCTGTATCATGGGTAAACTGGAAAAGGCTTCCTTATTTGTCAAAAAGTAGTTGTAAATCCGAATCGCTTCCTTGTAATTTGTCAGATGGTGGTGTGCGTGTGCCAGTAAAAACTGGCTTTTATTATACCATTTGCTTGTTTTTGGAATGGCGGCAAACAATTGCACGGCTTTCTTAAAATCTTGATTAAAAAAAGCGTCGGATGCTTTTAAAAAAACAGCTTCCAGTTCCTGGCTTGCCTTTTCTTCAGATTCAGGCATTACCATTAGCTCTACGGCCAACGGCGGCTCCACAAAAAACTCCTGCCAAACAAAATACCCGGAAAACCCAACCACCAGCAGCACGGCTGCAACAGCCGCTAATCGCCTGCCCATCGAAACCACCCTTGCGCCGCCTGAAGCAGATACAATCGGGGGCTGATTGCCGGAAGAAGCGCTTTGTCGAATGCGTGCTTCCTCTTCCTGGAATATTTTTTTTAGGGGGTGCTGCCTGACCACGTTGCGCAGCGCCTCGGGTAGTTCTTTTTCGATCTGGGTGTTAAATCGCTCCTTCATGTTGTTAGAATTGTGTGTGTTTGAAGACTCTTGATGAAATAATCTGCCTTGTTGTTAAGGGGTATTCTTACTATTTAGTGTCTGCCTTTTTAGTCGGTGTCTGCTCTTTAGAGTTCGAGAGCAAGGCATGCGAAGGGCCAAAAGTGGAAGTCCCGCCCGTCGGACGGGATGACCAATTTTTGTTTCGACTTCGCTCAACAACCGGTCATTGAGATGGAGGCTGAGCGTAGCCGAAGCCGAGTCGAAATGAACGCAGCTAGGGTGGCTGAGCGACTTGTACTGAGCGAAGTCGAAGTAAGCCGAAGCCTCGGACTATAAAGACAGACACTATTTAGTACCCCGAAGTTTTTCAAATGCGTTAGTCAAATACTTTTTGCAACGGTTCATCTGCGTACGCAGCGCCACTTCTGATGCCGCATCCGTCCAATCTTTAATATCGGAATAGGGAATTTTGAACCAATACCGGCAAGCCAGTAAGAACTGGCAATTTTCGCCTAAAGCCTCCAGAGCTTTATACAGTAAAGCGTGATCTTCTTCGCTAAAGGTGTCAAGTGCATCTTCGCCAGGGTCGGGCAAGTCGGGTACCGGATCCGTATCCGAGATGGGCAAATCGCCTTCATTCCCGCTTTTCAGCATATTGGCGCCAATGGCCGTAAGCAGCGTTTTAATGCTTGCTTTATTGCGCAACCCAATCAGCCATTCCTCGTCGTGCTCATCCTTAACCACCCTTATTTTTTGACCATTGATGTACTTGATGATCGCAATCCAGGCGTCCTGATAAATGTCAGTGATGTCGTCTAAACTAACCTTTGGAAATTTTTTACTGGCATAACTGACGAAATAATCCCGGTATTGAGCATACAATTTGCGAAAAGCACTGTCCTGCTCAGTTTGCAGGGCCCTCACTATGGCGCTGTCTTCCGGAGCGTCTTTTGCTCTTTGATACATGCTTTCCAGGTAGGTTTCCGCAGCATTATTCACAAATCCGGGGACCTCATCGGCCCGATCGGTCCATTTTTTGCGATCATAGCCCACTGCATCGTGCAGCTTTGAAAATGCGTGCTGAAATGCGCCTTCCCTTTCTGCTTCCGTTGAAAGCCTGAACGCAGCAACGAATGCCCGTTCAAAGTCTGCGAAATAAGCATCCTTTGCTTTCGTAAAAGCGGTTTTCCAAGCGATGCGCTTTTCTTTTTTTAGGCTGTCCGGCACGTCTATGCTTGCAAGCAAGGCCGTCAGCACTTCCTGGTTTTTGTTTTGCCCCATTTTCAGCTCGGTTGGTTTTTTTCCTAAATCTGAGCGAGTTGGGCTAAAATTACTCAAAAAATCAGCCATGCAAAATTGCTTTACCTCTTTATGTGGTTTCGCAATAAACGTGACAGTTTTTTTAGTATTTTTTTTTTGTAGCTGACCATTCATTCCAGTGGCTGCTCTTTAGAGTTCGAGAGCAAGGCATGTTTCGTCCCAAAAACGGGAGTCCCGACCGCCGGACGGGATGACCGATTTTGGGACGAAACATAACGCAGCTATCGGGCTCTAAAGACAGACACTTACTTAGAGAAACGCAGGCGCAAGCCCAAACCAGGCGACAAAGACTGTGTAGCAGGATTAATTTCAAAGCGCGGTTGTAGCTGCAAGCTTAGGTCATCGCCAATATCGAAGTCCATCAGATGTGCATCGGTATAGGCTTCTACGCCCTGGAGGGCATAAACCAGAAACATGCCAATGTAGGAAAGCTGGGTGTTTTTATCATATCCATCGCGCAAAGTACGCAAAGTGAGCACATTATCAATTTGCGTATCGCTAAACTCATGTGGCTTCCCTTCTAATTTCAGCCCAAGAGCCGTTTTAAGTCTGCGGTATTGCGTTTGGTTGAAATCAATTGCATAAACAATGCCGCCCATCGCAGCATAAACAAGCGGCACCTTCCAGTAGCGCCGGTTGTACACCTGCCCGCCTCCTGGAATAATTGCCCACATCAGGGATTTTTTTGGAACCGGCAGAAATTTCTTTTTTACCGGAGTGGGCGCCGTGGGGACCGAATCCTGCACTTCAACAGGTGCAGTCTGCGCCCCAATCCGGGCTGGCGCCGCACAAAGCATCGCAAAAAACAGCAGCAAAAGCAGTGGTAATTTCATAAACCGTAAACGTTTGGAGCGCGCACAAAGATGTTTTGGGCTTTACTTTTAATTATACTTCTCTAGTTAGTGTCCGTCCATTTAGTCCAGTGTCTGTTCTTTAGAGTTCGAGAGCAAGGCATATTTTGCCCCAAAAACGGGAGTCCCGCCGGGCGGAAGGGATGACCGGTTTTTGTTTCGACTTGGCTTCGACTACGCTCAACCACCA
>JBJXFD010000498.1:0-32134 GCA_046153985.1 Saprospiraceae bacterium | reverse complement strand
TAAACGTTTGTTCGGGCAGTTCAACTGCAAACGATTGCTGCGCCGGGTTGGGGTATACCTTAACCGCATTAGCCTCCGCTTCGATCTGGTCTTCCACGTCGGTGACATTGCAGATCACCGCGTTGAGCTTTTGCCAAACGGTATCGTTAAAGGTCAAAGGAACCTCGCCTGTGCCAGGGGCATTGCCCATGCGGATGTAAACTAAGTTTTGGCTCGGCACGATGTTGATGATCTGCCCGTTTTTGCCGAGCGCCGCGATCATATCATCCGGTGCGCTTGGGTTCAGGTCAAAAGGAAAAACAAACTGGAGGCCGGGCGCCATAAAAGACCCCTTACCGTTTAGCCACCACAGGTAGCCATAAGATTTGTTGAGTTCCTGGGAAGTATTCACCATTTGGTTGAAATAGGCCGTGTCCGTCAAAATGGGTGTATTGTCCCACTTGCCTTTGTTCAGCATCAGCAGGCCGAAACGGGCCATGCTCCTTGGTTTGCTGAAAAATACATTGTTGTAGTCTATCTGCAAAAAAGTGCCGGTCATACCGGTCTGCGTTTTGATTTTTTGGGTAATGTAGGCATTCAGCGTTTGTCCGGTAGCCGCTTCAATGACCCCGTCCAGCAGGGTATAAGGCCCGTTGTGGTATGCCCAGCGCGTGCCGGCGTCGGCTTTGTATTGCAGGCAACTGCTGAGGGTGCAATAAGGATCACCGGTACCATCATCCAGCCCGGAAGTCATGGTGAGCTGGTTGCGGATGGTGATGTTCGCCTCCTTGTCAGGCGGGCAAGAGGTCCATCCGGCGCCGAGGTAGTCGGAGGTTGCATCTTCGATGGACAAATGGCCTTCCTGCTGTGCGATGCCTACGGTAAATGCCGTCAGCGTTTTTCCTGCCGAAGCCCAGTACCAGAGGCTGTCCTGCGTAAAGGTTCCGAAATATTCCTCAATAACAATTTTGCCGTCTTTCAACACAATGAAAGCTTTGCTGTTTTTGACTTCCAGATAGTCGAGCAGCTCGTCAATTTTATCCGGGCACCAGCCCAAAGATTCCGGCGTAGAAGTGCTCCAGGTATTGCCGACCAGCGGCGGGAAGTAGAGGTTTTGAGCCTGGAGTGCAAAGGAAATCAGGCCCGGAAGCAGGAAGAGTAGCGTTTTTTTCATGGTAAGGATGTTGTTTTGGGGTTGGACTACAGGAAAGGGGGGAGGTTTATTGGTGATTTATTTATACCCCTCTTTTAACATAAACACGGACATCATTACAACCGGCAAATAATTGATCGTAGCCAGCAAAATGCCCTCACGGATGTGAACCGGCTGCATTTGCCCTTTGGCGCCCAACTGAATGCAGTCTATGATCACTTTGCCGGCAATGTAGCCGCCCCAGAGCAGGAAAGCCCAGCAGACAATGAGGTTGACGGTTCGCAAAAAACCGGGTGTTGGCGTGTTGGTCAGGTGAAAAAACAGGTAAACGCCGATGGAAAGGCATAAGAAAATATAATTGAGGAAATTCATGGCAAGTGAGGTTTAAGTGATTAGTTCCACCGTGCGTTTTTGCCGCTCAGTATCACAACCCCCAACCACAACAGGTAGGGAAGCGCCAGTACCATCGGGATGCAGACCACGGACAATGCAGCCTTGTTATTCCCATGATTCTTGAGATAAATACTGCCGCAAATAATGAACAGCATGGCTGCCAACAAAACAACCCAAAGCCAGATGTATCTGGAATTCGGCGCAGCATACCGGCCAAAGACGCCGGTGATAAATTCCCGGTGGCCAAAAAGGGCGATGAGCACATCCAGCAGCCAGATAATCCAAAAAAGGACGAGTGTTGTTTTGGACATTGTTTGGTTGTTTTAGAAACGAAAAAACACAGACAAAATACACGGCTATTCTTTCTTTTTAGGATTCAGTCGTTCCAGCTTTAATTCGCCGACCGATTGGTATACCAGCGGCATTTGTTCCACCACCACATCGCTTTTGTCTAATCCAAATGCTTTTGCATCCGACAATCCAAGGTTTTTCAAAAAGAAATAAGCCGACAATAAAATGCCTTCCGTGAAAACTAAGCTGTTTTCAACGGATAGAAATTTTTCAATGACCACAAATTTAAAATCAGGCTCAGGGTTGTAACGCGAGGAACCATCGGGACGAATATGCATGTTCAACTCCTCGTTTTTAACTAATTTTTTCACGATGCGCTTGAAATAAAGCTCTGTTCGGGCTTGAACCCGGAATCCGATATTGATGTCAACCCGGATGACTTTATCGTCGAGCAGTTCTTCCACCCGGTAGTTAAGGGTGTAGGGTTCGTCCGTCCGGTTGATGTGTACAAACCAATACACATCGGCGCGTTTGGGTTTTTTTGAAAAAATGGATTTTAGGATTTTTTCTTCAATCTGGTGGGGATTATTGGCTTTGGTTAAATAAATCAAATGCGTGGAAAACTTCGGAATCAGGTCGTCTTCGCTTAATTCCTTCAGCAGACCGAGGCTATCGCTCAGGTCTTTGAAACTGATAAATTTGTTGTTGAGTTTTCTTGCATAAAACCAGACCAGCATCACTAGAATCAGGACGCTCAAAAACGGCAAAACCACCCAACCTCCATCAACTACTTTGTGTAAATTGGCAATAAAAAAAGAACTTTCAATGCTCAAAAAAAGCAACAATACAGCCCCTACCAGCACCGCGTTCCATTTTTTTACATACCGTAAAAAATATGCCAGCAAAACACTGGTCATGATCATGGCAACTGTAATACAAAATCCGTAAGCGCCTTCCATATTCGTAGAATTCTGGAAATATAAAATCATGGTTACACACCCAACCCACATCATCGCATTGATGCTGGGGATGTAGATCTGGCCTTTGAATTCTGTCGGATTCCGTACCGCTACCCGCGGCCAGAAATTCAGGGCAATCGCCTCGCTGATAAGGGTATATGAACCACTGATGAGTGCCTGAGAAGCAATAACGGCCGCCATAGCAGCGATGATGATGCCGATAATTAAAAACCAATCGGGCATAATTTCATAAAACGGGTTTCGGGCGCCTAATACCGGGTTGTCCTGATGCAGCAGCCAGGCCGATTGCCCTAAATAATTAACAATCAGGCATGTTTTTACAAAAATCCAGCTAATGCGAATGTTCTTCCGGCCACAATGTCCCAGGTCAGAGTACAACGCCTCTGCTCCCGTTGTGCATAGAAAAACCGCGCCGAGTATCCAGAAGCCTTGGGGATACTGGGAAAGGAGTTGAAATGCGTAGTGTGGACTCAACGCCTTCAGGATATCGGGATAGTGCATTAATTGTACAAAGCCCAAAACAAAAAGCATAACAAACCATACCGCCATGACGGGGCCCAGGTAGGTTCCTAATTTTTGTGTGCCAAAACGCTGAAAAAAGAACAAGGCAGTCAGGATCGCTACCACGATGGGAACGGTGGGAAGATGCGGCACCAGGGCTTCCAATCCCTCAACTGCTGAAGCCACGGAAATGGGCGGGGTGATCATGCCGTCTGCCAACAGGGTCGTAGCGCCCAGAATGGTCGGAATGACCAGTGAGCCTTTGCCGTAACGCCGCACTAAGGCGTACAGCGAAAAAACGCCCCCTTCACCCTTGTTGTCTGCCATCAGGGTTAACATGACGTATTTGAAAGTCGTTTGGAAGACTAACGTCCAGAATATACAAGACAAACCGCCATAAACCAAGACTTCTTCTATTGGCTTTTCGCCAATAATGGCTTTCATCACATAGAGCGGGCTGGTGCCGATGTCGCCATAGATGATGCCTAAAGCCACCAATAAAGATGCAGCAGTTATTTTTTGATGGGTACCGTGGCTCATATTGATTTTTTTGCAGAAAAACACAACGTCTCCAACAGAACAAGAGGCAATGACCGCATTTATTGCAGGTTGTTTTGGATGCGCAAATTTCGCCGTTTTTTCGGATTATTCGAAAAAATGTACTATCCCCAGCACCCAAACACCTGTTATTCCACCACCACTTTCCTCCAAAGCACCTTTTCACCAATGATGATCCGGGCCAGATAAACACCGGGGACGTAGTCCGCCACGTTCACCGAAAAAGTATGCCGTGCGGAAAAAATCTGTACCGGCTGGTGCAGCACACGCCCGTCGAGATCCATCAGCGCCACTTCCAGATTGGCCGCTTTTTCACCTGTAATCTGAAGGTACAGCATGTCTTCGGCAGGGTTCGGATACAGGAGCAGGCTGTAATCGGATACCGGATTCAGGGTATTTGTCAATCGGTCTACTACGAACGTATCCAACGCAACGCAGCCGTTGAAGTCCACAACCGTCAGGAGGTATTCGCCCATGGAAAGCCCGGTGAGGTCTTCTTCCGTGGAAAACACCTGCCCGTTAAACCGCCAGATATACGTATATGGCTCGCCCTGTCCGCCGCTCGCGGTCACGGAAATGGCGCCGTTCATTTCGGTAGACAATTCTGCGACAAGCTCGTCCAACGTGATTTCAACCGATGTCGGCTCTTCCAGCGTATAAGTGAAGGTATCGACACAACCATTGGAGTTTCCGGAAATAATGACATTGTAAATTCCTGCACTCAATCCCACAGCGATAGAATCCGTTTGCCCGGAAGGGTCATCCCATTGGTAGCTATGACCCGCTGCATCACCGGAAGGCGCTAAAAAAATCGAGCCGTCAGCTGAGCCGGAGCAAAGCGGGGCGACCAATTCAGCCGCCGGAGTTGGAATATTGGAGACGTTGACGCTAAATGAACAAGCCGTACTATTGCCGCTTGGATCCGTCGCGGTCAGTGTAATCACAGTTTCGCCAAATGGCAGTATACTCCCGATCGGCAAACCAGCCGTCACTTCAATCGGAATAAAAACCAAATCATTGCCGCACAATTCGACCACAGGGGGATGCTGATAATCCAGCACAATATTGCACCCAATCGTATTCACGCTAATTGGGCAATCGAAATCAGGAGCAATGGTATCCAGCACCGTGACCAACAGGTCTGCCATGGCCTCGTTTCCAGCTGCATCAATGGCAGTAAGCGTGATGGTTTGGACGCCGGTTTCGTTACATAAAAACTGACTTTGGCTGAGTTGCCATTCCACAATTCCGCAATTGTCCAAACTGCCGTTATCCGCCATTTCAGGCGTGATTTCCACTTCGCCGGCTACACTCAGGTATACCGTTAGGGCTTGTGCCACAACAACCGGCGGGGTGAGGTCCGGTAACAAGGCTACGGCTGCTGACGCGGTCAGGTTGCAATTGTTGGCATCGGTGACGCTAACCGAATAGACGCTTGCAGCAAGCCCGGAAATCTGGGATTCCGTACCGCCATTCGACCATTCAAAGGTAAAGGGTTCGGTTCCACCCGTCACAACAGCGGCAACACTGCCGCTCATATCGTCCTGACAAACCATATCGGCGGGCGTTAAGGCGACGGCAAAACCACTGCAAATAGAGTTGTTGACCTCTGCCGACGTAGAAACGGTGCAACCCTGGCTATCCAAAGCGGTCACACTGTATGTGCCGGGCGCCAACCCGGTGATGGCAGCCGTTGTGGCGCCAGTACTCCACACGAATGTATAATCCGGAGTACCCCCTGTGGCCATTGCCGTTGCGGAGCCGTCCGATGCGCCGGGCGCCGTTTCTGCCGTGGTGAGGACATTGACGACCAAAACCGCCGGTTGGGATACCGCCGCGCTGCCGGTAGCTGAGCAGTTGCCATTGGTAGCCGTGACGCTGTACGTTCCTGCTGCCAGGCCAGTAATTTGCGCCGTTGTTCCGTCCGTTGACCAGGCATAGGTATAGTTGCCGTTCCCCCCGGAAGCTATGGCCGTTGCCGTTCCGGTGCTGGCGCCAAAACAATTTGCCGGGGTCGTCTGAACATCAAGTCCCAATGCTGTATTGACCACCACGCTTGTTTGATCCGTTGCAGAACACCCGTTGGTTTGATTGGTCACGGTCAGGGTGTAGGTTCCGCCCAAATTCACGACCGGCGTTGTCGTTGTACCGCCGCTCACGATGCCCGGGCCACTCCAAACATAAAAAATATTTGCGCCAACAGAAGAACTGTTGCCGTTCAAGGTTACCGTTGTATTGCCACAGGTAATGGCCAGATCAGCGCCGGCATTAGCCATTGGCGCTATGGTATCGCTCTGTACCATCACCTGGTTGCTTGCACTGCACCCGCTGGTTTGATTGGTCACGGTCAGGGTATAAGTGCCCGCAACATTCACTACCGGAGAAGCGGTGGCGCCGCCGCTGACAATGCCGGGGCCTGCCCAGGCGTAAACGATATTTGCGCCGGCAGACGAGCCGGTTCCATTAAGGGTCACGGATGTTATCGCACAGGTGAGGGTTTGCCCGGGGCCTGCATTGGCTGTAGGCAGGGTCGTATTGCTCCCAACGACAACCTGATCGCTTGCCGAACAGCCATTGGTTTGGTTCATGACGGTCAGGGTGTAGGTGCCGACCGCGTTCACCAAAGGCGTGGTCGTTGTGCCGCCGCTCACGATACCCGGGCCGCTCCAGGCGTAGGTGATGTTTGGGCCACTCGCAGATCCGCCGCCGTTCAACGTCACTGAAGCGTTGGCGCAGGTAATCGCCATATCGGCGCCTGCATCGGCTGTGGGTGGAGCAGTATTGGCTGTGACAGAAACCGAATCGGTCGACAAACAACCGTTGGTTTGGTCGGTCACGGTCAGGGTATAGACGCCCGCCATATTCACCACGGGCATTGTTGTCGTGTCCCCGCTGACGATGCCAGGGCCTGTCCAGGCGTAGGAGATGTTTGCACCGGAAGACGACCCGCTGCCATCTAACTGCACTTCAGCGTTGGTGCACGCGATGCTGGTATCCGTGCCCGCATTGGCAACCGGCAAGGTGGTATTGCCCGTTACGATCACCTGGCTGGTTGCTGTGCATAAGTTGGTTTGATTGGTAACGGTCAGTGTATAGGTTCCGGCTGCGTTTACGACAGGAGAGGTCGTTGTGCCCCCGCTCACGATACCCGGGCCGGACCACAAATAAGTAATGTTTGCACCAACGGAAGAACCCGTTCCATTCAGCGTCACGTTTGTTGCCAGGCAGGTAAGGGTTTGTCCCGGCCCTGCGCTGGCAATTGGCGGGGTCGTGCTACCCGAGACTAGTACCTGGTCGGTTGCCGAACATCCGTTGGTTTGGTTGGTCACGGTCAAGATGTAGGTACCCGCTGCATTCACAACCGGTGTGGCCGTTGCGCCACCACTCACGATCCCCGGCCCGGTCCAGCTATAGGTAATGTTTGCGCCGCTCGTAGAACCGGTTCCATTCAGCGTCCGGGTCGGATTGGGGCAACTGATCGTCATATCTGCGCCAGCATTGGCCGTGGGGGGCGCTGTATTGGAGGTGACCTCAACCTGGTCGGTCGCAACGCAGCTATTGGTTTGGTTGGTGACGGTCAGTGTATAGGTGCCTGCCATATTCACCACAGGCATATTGGTGGCGCCTCCGCTGACAATCCCAGGGCCGGTCCAGCTATAGGTAATGTTGGCGCCGGAAGACGACCCGCCTCCATTTAGTACGGCGGTCATATCGGTACAGGTAAGCACCCTGTCGGGGCCGGCGTTGGCTGTTGGCGGCGTGGTGCTGCCCGTCACTCCGACCTGATCTGTTGCCGTACAGCCATTGGACTGGTTGGTCACGGCCAGGGTATACGTACCTGTCTGATTGACCACGGGCGTGAGGGTCGTGCCGCCGCTGACGATGCCTGGCCCCGTCCACAAGTAGGAAATACCCGCCCCGGTTGAAGATCCCGCTCCGTTCAGGGTGGCGGTAGGACTGGTACAGGAAATGACCCGGTCTGGCCCGGCAAAGGCGGCTGGCGGGGTGGTATTGGCCGTAATGGTTACGGAAGTGACGACCGGGCATTGATTAGCGTCGGTCGCTGTGACAAAATACGTTCCCGGATTGCTAAATACCGCTGATGCACCCGATGCACCGGTTGACCAGGCATACGTATAACCGGGCACGCCGCCGCTTGCCTGAGCCGTTGCAAAGCCGTTCGGGTTGGCGCAGGAGATATTTCCGGAAGCGGTGATGTTGACAAAAAGCTGGGGCGGTGAACTGATCGTGGTCATTCCAACGGTCATATCCCCAATGCCATTCATGACGGTGACGAAGTAGGTTCCGGCAGACAGGTTGTTGATGGACTGTTGCATGGATCCAGTTGACCACATGTAGGAATAAGGACCGCCTCCTCCGCCGGTTGGATTTGCGGTGGCTGTACCGTTGCTTCCGCCAAAACAAGTTACCGGGGTGCTGCTGACGTTGGGAATAATCGGGCCACCCGTTGCGTCTAAGGTGCCGCTTGCCACCGTTGTGGTGACGAAGTCGCCCGTTGTACTATTGTTGTTGTTGACGAGATTAGCCGCAGCGTACAGGGTGATAGGGCCGGAACCGGTGGCCGGGGCCCGCCAGTTGACGGTAAAATTGAGGACATTGCCGGCTCCGAAGCTTTGTCCCGGGTTGTGCTCAAAATAGAAAATGCCACCGGTGGATTGTATTGTTGTGCCGGCGCTTGGGCTGGTGAAAGCTCCGGTAAAATTATTGCTGCCGTCCAGCGCCGTCATTTGAAACCCCGCCTTTTGCGGCGTTCCGTTGGTGCGGGTAACCGTTACCGTAATGGGATAGATTTGGTCAGGGATAATGGTTGCAGGCAGGCCCGTGATGGCGACATTGCCCGAGTTGCTGCCGCCGCCGTGGCAACTGGCGCAGGTTTGGCCGCTTGGCGGTGCGCCGGTATAGCCGTTTGGGGGATTGCTGTTGTTGGAAAGAAACAGGATCGCCACTGCGATCAGCAAAAACAGGGAATAGGTTGCAGGTACTTTTCTTTGCATGGATCAGGTGTTTAGAGATAGTTGTTTAAGTGTGTATTCAGAAAACAAACAATACGAACAAAATCAGGCCAGCGGCTACCCGATTTTGTTAAAGTTTTGGCGCATTAACGACAATTGCAGGAATAGGAAGGTCTCGGTGTGACGTATATCTTGCAATCAGAAACTGTTGGGTTGACATGCCGGGTTTTGGAGGGTAACTTGTTGTTTTTACCTTCCAAAAATCTTAATTATGAAAAAAACCATCTTTACGCTCGCTTTTGCAGTCCTTGCATCGTTGAGTTTACTACGCGCACAAACCGAATTATTTGCCCTAAATCCTCAACAACAATGGTGGCATTATGACTGCTCCATTGAAAAAGCAACGATCAGGGTTTCGCCGCACGGCCTTTACTCAGAAGTCGGCATCTATCTCACCTTTGAATCGCCTGATGTTATCCCGCTGGGAGATTCTTTTGAAATTGTAATGAATTTCAGCTTGCCTGAAGGAGCCTTCATGGTTGATTCGTGGCTTTGGATTGGCGAAAATATCGTCAGGGCCGAAATTTTAGACCGCTGGACGGCTTCTGCCATTTACGAAGACATCGTTCAACGCCAGCAGGATCCCTCCATCCTCACCAAAACGGAATACGGTCGTTACGAGCTTCGGATTTATCCGGTTCTGGCGAATGAAAACCGCAAAGTAAAAATCACGTACCTCGTTCCCGCACAATGGAGCGCTGAAGAAGTTGTCACCACCCTGCCCCTGCACATCCTGGAGGGATCCTACGCGCCGGTTCAAAACGTCAAATTGCAGGTAAAAGCCGATGTTATCTGGGGGCAGCCACACCTGAGGAGTTTGTCGGGGCAACAACCAACCTGGACCGAACCAATCAGCGGTCTTTTGGAAACGACACTACCAAACGGCAATACGACCATCAAACTGGCCATGGATGCGCCTTTGAATGAAGGCGTTTTTGTAAGTACCTTGCCGGTAGAAGGCCCGGATTATTATCAAATGGCCATATTGCCCGAAGCGGTCTTCGATTTTGAACCAATAGAAGGCAGAAAACTATTGGTTGCCATAGAATATGTCAATTTCAACTCGCCTTTTTTGAGTAAAGCAGCTATGTTGAACGAAATCAAATCGCAAATGCTGGCTTCGCTTTATCCTGAGGATCATTTTAATTTGCTGGTTACCGATTTTTTACCAGGCGGGCAATTTTCGCCCCACTTTTATCGCCCCCACTGGGTACAGGCCCATCCCGACAGCATTGAGGCCGCCTTTTTAGCATTATCCGGCTTCAGCTCTACGTCTAACCTGCCGGGTATGCTCTCTGATGGCATTAATTTCATTCAAAACAATGGCAACGAAGGGGAGTTTCTGCTGTTTGCGAACTCAGGCTTAGTGGGTAATCCCAACACCGCTAATCCCTATATTGAAGCAATTCAGGAACTTATGGGCGACCAGCTAATCCCCATCAACATTTGTGATTTTCAAACATACAACTTTAACTACCACTGGCTGGGGAATAATTATTACCGGGGCAACGAATATTTGTACACCAATCTGGCTCGAATCAGCGGCGGAAGTTATTTTAATCAAATATACTGCTGCCAGACCTTTCAAAGCAATGTACAACAGATGTTTGAATTACAGAGCAGCTTGCCGGGAATTGTAGAAATTTATACCGATCTGGAAAACGGCTTCAGTTTTCAGCGCTACGACCTGAGCGTCAGCAGCGGCATGACCGATTTAAAAAAACCAATTTTGCAGGTTGGACGAATTCAGGGCAACGGCGCTTTCCGGATAGATGCCAATATGGAACACAACGGCGTTTTTCAATCCCGCGAGATTCTCCTGACCGAAGACCTTTCGGTGCACTCCGATACCATGATACAGGAAATGTGGGCCGGCAATCACCTGGATGTCTTAGAAGCACAGGCAACGACCAACAATGCCATTCATACGGCGCTGCAATTCAGCATTGCCGAACGCGTTTTGGGCAATTACACGGCATTTTTATGCCTTGAACCCACACTGGGCGGAGAAATCTGCTTCACCTGTGAGGATGAAGGAGGCGTTGTACCGACAGAACCTTCGCCAACGCTGGTTGAAACGGTGGCCTGGACGGCTTATCCCAATCCTTTCTCCGACTACGTGAGGGTAGACCTGACGCTTCCGGAAGGCTTGGATCCTGACGATTGTACCCTGGTTTTGTTTGACGCAACGGGGCGGAAAATCCGGCAATTCCAGGCGCCGGATTTGAATGGCAGCGGACAGGATTGGCAATTGACCTGGGATGCCCGCGACGAGAGCGGCACACAGGTACCTTCCGGGGTATATTACTTAGTATTGTCCACCCCGAATGGGAAATACCAGATGAAGCTGGTATGTGTGCGCTAGTAGATTTTATGAGATTATTTCACCTTACGAAATTAATGCCTTTTGCAACTTGCAGTATAGTTAGTGTCTGTTCTTTAGAGTTCGAGAGCAAGGCATGTGAAGGTCCCAAAAACGGGAGTTTACTTACGTAAATGACCGATTTTGGGACCTTCGCATAACGCAGCTATCGGACTATAAAGACAGACACAACCCTACACCGTCTCCACGTAATCCAAATCCTTATGGAACGTCTCCTTCATCCTCCAAAGGGATAAAAATGCAATGCCGATGCAAACCGCCCCCACAATATAGGCCGCCGTGATCACGCTGCCCGTAGCGCTGGGGTCTTTCAGGTATTTAAAAGACATGGAAATGGGCACCAGCATGCCGCGCGCGAAATTGGGCACCGAGGTAGCGACCGTGGCGCGCAGATTGGTGCCGAATTGTTCAGCAGCAATGGTGACAAAAATAACCCAAAAGCCGACAGAAATACCCAGCAAAAAGTGCGCAAAATACATCATTGCCGGGCTTGAAAAATCGCTCGTCAGGTAGTATAGAACGGCCAAAAGGTCTGCAAGCAGGAAAATCCACATCACTTTCAGGCGGCTTTTTAAATATTGGCTGAGAACGCCGGCAAGGATATCGCCGAGGATCAGGCCAGTGTAGCAAGCCGCAATGGCGTTGCCCCCTGTGACGCCTTCCAGTCCTTTCACCGCAGCAAATTCAGGCGCCAACGTGACCAAAATGCCCACCACAAACCAGGTCGGCGAACCAATCAGCATGCACCGCAGGAACCGGACGAACCGGTCTAGATCGGTGAAGAGCGACAAAAAATTGCCCCGACTGATTTCCTGATTGCTTTTGACTTCTTTAAAAATCCCGCTTTCGGAAACGCTGATCCGAAATACCAGCAACGCGATGCCCAAACCCCCGCCGATAAAATAGCTGTTTTGCCAACTGAAATTGGAGCTGACTATCCAGGCGAGCAACGCGCCCGACAAGCCGATGCTGGCTACCAACATGGTGCCGTAGCCCCTTTTTTCTTTGGGCAAAATTTCGGAAACCAAGGTGATCCCTGCGCCCAATTCTCCGGCCAGACCAATGCCGGCAAAAAACCGGCAAAAAGCGTATTCGCCAGGCGTGGAAATGAACCCATTGGCAATATTTGAAATAGAATACAACGCGATGGAAAAATACAACACGGAAACGCGGCCTCTTTTATCGCCCAAAATGCCCCAAAACACCCCGCCAATGAGCATGCCAATCATCTGCCAGTTGAACAGCGAAATCCCGACATCGGTGAGCGCCTGCCCTGACAATCCCAGGCTTTCAAGGCTCTTGACCCGGACAAATCCAAACAGCAACAAATCGTAGATGTCTACAAAATAACCCAGTGCCGCGATGATCACGGCGGCGTTTAAAATCTTTGTGTTCTTGTCGTGCTGAGCTCCCATGAACGTTTTTTTGTTGTTTTTCGCCTCGTTTACTAAACTTCCAAAAGTTTGGTAAACGTAATCAAAGATACAGATAGATTTGAATGAGAAAAAAATCTAATGGTAAATCTGAGGGACAGGCAGATCGTGGTCGCCAGCTTCAGCTGGCAGACCAAACTGACTAAACAGATCCCAAAAAGGAAAGAAAGATTTACTCCGGATGCAATGTATTCTTCCCCAACGTTTACAAAACCAGGAGTGGTTCACAATGGGCGTTCAAGGGCTCCGTGTCAGATAAATTCAATATGATTTTCCATATCCGCTTTGTTCAAAACCTCGCTTATCAGCATTAATCCTTGAATAATACGACCAATATCATTTTTCTGATGGCTATAGACTAATCCTCTGTGAGGGAATTTTTGGCTGCAAATTTTCAGGAAATCGCTGTCTTGAGAAAAAATAACCCAGTCGTGTAGCAAAGCATATTGTACAATAGCTTCGTCTGAAGCAATATTCAATTTTGCTTCCCGACAAGTTAATACCTCAACACCCCGTCGTCGTAATCCTTTGGTGATGGGCTGTGGACATGAACATCTAACAAAAATCGAATATCACGCATTTGCGGCACGTTGCAATTTGGAAGGGAACTGCTTTTTCAATTGCTCTACCACCTGCGATTCTTCACTTATTGATTTTTGAATCTCAGCTCGATTATCAAAATAATAAGCCAATGCCGCATGGATAGCGCTTGGCTCAAGTTCGTAATTATGAGCAATTTCGTCCACGCTCATCCCCATATATTCGTGCCACACAACGATCTGTTTGACCGTAAAGCGCGTTCCAGTAATCCGAGGCTGCCCTCCGGTAATTTCCGGGCTGATCTCAATCTTTTCAGCAATATGTGAAACAAGCATAAGTTTTTATTTTCTCTACAAACTTAAGGGATAATCTCCATTTCTGCAAAGAAATCCTGTGGTCGCCAGCTTCAGCTGGCAGACCAAACATACGTAAAAAGGAAGGGGATACAGCATATTGCTCCCCAACGTTTACGAAATCTTCGATTTAGCTACTACGCTGAACTTACGTTGCGCAAACGAGTGCATGCCACCGAACAGCGTTCGGTGGCACCCGTATTTAAAGATTTGTTAAACGCCCCGGTTTCAATCACGACCATCGTACCTTTGAGCGTTCTCATCACAAACACAATAAAAATGAAAAGATTTTTGCTCTTACTCCTGATGGTTGGCTCGGTCAATTTTGCGGCAAACGCTCAATTTGACCTGAAAAAAGAAGCGGATAAACTGCTGAAAAAGACCACGGGCACAGGCCTCAGCAACGAAGAAATTGGCAACGGCCTCAAGGAAGCGCTCAATGCCGGCGTACAAAAAGGCGTGACCACCCTCAGCGCCACCGACGGCTACTTCAAAAGTGCTTTATATAAAATCCTGATTCCGGAAGACGTGCGCACCATCACCAGCAAACTGAAGCAGGTGCCTGGTTTTGGAAACGTCGAGGACCAATTGATTGAAAAAATGAACCGCGGCGCGGAAAAGGCGGCCACCAAAGCAGCCCCAATTTTCGCCAACGCCATCACTTCGCTCACCTTCCAGGATGCCTTAAATATCCTCATGGGCGAAAAAAATGCCGCGACCTTATACCTCAATAAAACGACGGGCGACCCGCTTTACCAGGAATTCAACCCCATCATCAAAGCTTCGCTGGAAGAGGTGGGTGCGATGAAGTACTGGGCGGATTGCGTCACAGCCTATAACAAAATTCCGTTCGTGAAAAAAGCCAACCCGGATCTGCCGGATTACGTGACCAAAGAAGCGTTGAAAGGCTTGTTTGGCATGGTAGCCGAAAAGGAACTGGAAATCCGCTCCAACCCCGCCTTGCGGACGACCGAGTTGTTGAAAAAAGTGTTCGCGAAACAGGATAAGTAGTCTTGATAAAAGGCAAGGGGCAAGTTGGCAAGAGGCAAATTTGCAAAGGGCAAGGAGCGGGTTCTTTCGCTTAGAGGCAAATAGGTAAATGTCTAAAAGGCGATTAATTTATTTTAAATCATTGAAAGTAAATTAATTAAGCCTTTGTAATTAAAAATATTTATTTTCAAATTTGCCCCTTGCCCCTTGCCCCTTGCCCCTTGCTCCTTGCCCCCCCCGCTTTGCTGGACAGGCTTTGCCCCTCACACCAACCTCCTCACCCGCGTCTCCCCCGTCAATTTCCCATCCGCGCCAAGCGACAATAAATTCAAACCCGGCGTTTTGCCAGGCTCGATGCTGCCCAACTCTTTATCGAAACCCAGTGCTTCAGCGCCGTTGAGCGTGGCCCAGCGCAGCAGGGTTTCAAACGGAATGTACGACTGATAGCGGGCTATAGCTTTCATTTCTTCCAGCACCGACAATTGCCAGTTGGAGGTCAGGCTGTCGGTTCCGATGGTCAGGCGGGCGTTGTTCTCCAAAAAATGCCGGTAAAAAGGCATCCTGTTTTCGATGTAAAGGTTGGCGTTGGGGCAGGTCGCCCAGTAGACGTGTTTGCTCCATGCCTGGGCAGCTTGAATGTCTTCCGGCCCGGTCAGCGTGTTGTGTACGAATAAGGTGCGGCAGCGCGGGTCCATGTTTTCCATGGCGTAATGAATGGCGGTTTTGCCGCTCGCGCTGAAGCCGTCAAGGGAAACTCCGAATCCTTTGTAAAAATCTATAAAACCACCCGTTTTGTGTAGAAACAAGGCGTCTTCATCCAGCGTCTCCTGGTTGTGGATGCTGACCGTATCACCTGGGCCGTTCGCTGCATTGAGCAGTTGAAACAGCTTTCGCGACACGGAGTAGGGCGCATGCGGCACAGCACTTTTACGGTTGCCGTGCGCCGTGCTTTGGCCTGCCAATACTGCTTCTGCCTGCTGGAACGTGCTTGCAGCGTTGGCGTCCGTCAAAAAATCAAAAGCCTCCACAAAGGTGTAGTAGCGGATGCGGCTTTTGTCTTTTTGCGCAGCGGTGTCGAGTTTGTTGGAAATGTCGCCCACCGCTACGATACCGGCTTCGTACATCTCCTGATCCGCTTTTTCAATGGCGTCCAAAATTTCTTCCATTGGGAAATTCCGGAAGGAGACCACGTTGTGGATAAAAGGCAGGAGCCCCGTTCCTGTATCCACGCGCCCTTTCATGTGCGACAATTCTAAGTGGCAATGGGTATTGACAAATCCGGGCACGATCGCGCCTGCGTGGTATTCTAAGCTGGCCGGATCGTGGGAATCGCGAGGTTCCACAGCAAGAATTTTTCCAGCATCGTCGGTGATGACCACGCCGTTTTTGATGGGCGCCGAAGCAACTGGGTAGAGGTAATCGGCAGTGAATTTGCGCATGGTTGATTGCAAGTTTTATGCGCAGCGAAAATAGGGATAGTAAGCTATTCGTCCATGTTTTTTTGGTGGGAACGCGGGAGACTACCCGTGAGGGTGTTTTTTATTCAAAAAAATTGTATTTTTGTAAAAAGCTCATCATGACAGGTAATCTTAGCATATACGATGAAGTTGCTAATTTTATGGCAGCTATGAACCCTGAAAAAGTGCTTGCATTCAAACCTTCGCAGGTTAATCAGGAACGACTTGATTTCTTACTTGACAAAAAGAAAGAATCCGGATTAACGCAGGAAGAAACAAGCGAAGTTGAGCATTATCTCATTATTAACCGGATCGTTGGTCTTGCTAAAGCCCGGGCTATGGGTATGTTAAAAGCATGAGCTCGATAATATCTGCCGGTCTAAAGAAGCAAGTTGCGGAGCGTGCCTTATTTCGTTGTGAATATTGCAAATTGAACGAAGCAGTTTCATTTTATACTTACCACGTTGACCACATCAAGAGTAGTAAACATAAAGGATTGTCCGTTTTTCAAAATCTAGCTTATGCTTGCCCTGATTGTAATTTTTACAAAGGATCTGATTTAGGGACTTTTGTAAAAGATGATGAACATTTAACTCGATTCTTCAACCCCAGAATAGATGAATGGCACGACCATTTTGAAATACAAGATGGATATATACAGGGTAAAACGAGTATTGGAGAAGCTACGGCCTTGATTTTTAGATTCAATGATCCTGATCGGCTTATTTTCAGGAAGGAATTGAGTGCCCTTTCTTTGTATCCATAATACATTCGTATTTAAAAAAAAAGCAGCCCCAAGACGAGGCTGCCGAAGATGCTCCATTTCAAACCAAACTTAATAGATCTTAGCTATCAGATATTAGACTCTGGGCTACTCTTTAATCACCTGAATTGCCGGCACGCCCGGTAATCCAACACTCACAAACCAAACCCTGGCAGGCAATTCAGAAACTGTTTCCGAAAACTCGTTCCGGCCTTCAAACAGCGCAATTGGCGTAGTGCGTACCACCTTGCCCGAAGCGTCCTGCCAACGCAGGAAGGTTTGGGTTGGCTCAGCAACCCGAATGCGGATTTGTGCGGTTTCAGAAACCGGGTCCAAGTGGGAAAAAGATACCCACTGTTTGAACTTTATGCAGCCCAAAAAGAAAAGCGTTACCGAAGTACGAAAAAAAAATTGCTGTACTTTGCCGCATCATAAAAAGTGAACATGCAAGGCTGGATACTATACCGAGATAAAATTACTGCGCCGGAAATTGCTTCCAATGCCATAGACCGGTTGATGGAATCGGCGGAAGCCAACGGCGTTTCCCTGAAAGTGGTGCGCCCCGAACAAATTGACCTCGTGGTCAATGCGCCACAGCCAAACCTGATTGGCTTGGACGGGCGTTTGGTGCCGCTGCCCGATTTCATCATCCCCCGCACCGGAGCTGCGACTTCTCATTTGGCCTTGTCGGCAATCCGCCATCTGGAGCACCTCGGCGTTTATTGTTTGAACTCAGCAGCTTCTATTGCCGCTTCCCGCGATAAATTAGCGCAGGTGCAATTGCTGGCTCAGGCGGGCCTGCCGGTTCCACGAACCATGCTGGCGCAGTTCCCGGTTAACTTGGCTACGGTGCAACAAAACATTGGCATTCCCGCTGTGGTGAAAACGGTTTCCGGCTCGAAAGGCAGCGGGGTATACCTGTGTCGCACTTCCGCTGAACTGGAGGAAATTATGATGTTGATCGAAAGCGTGAACAGACAAGCTGCGGTCATCCTTCAGCAGTTTATTGAATACAGCCTCGGGCGCGATGTGCGCGTGCTGACGCTGGGCGACCAGGCAATTGCAGCCATGGAACGCCGCGCAGCCGGAAGTGGGTTTAAAGCCAATTTTTCAAGGGGCGGGGATGTCCTGCCGTTTGAAATCACGCCAGAAGTTGCGCAATTGGCCGTTGCGGTCGCCAAGGTATTCGGGCTGGACATTGCGGGCGTAGATTTACTGTTTGACAAAAACGGGTTTATGATTTGCGAAGTCAATTCTGCGCCGGGTTTTCAGGGGCTTGAAAAAGCGAGTGGGATGGATATTCCGAAAGCGATTTTTGATTTTTTAGGACATAAAATTTCAGGAATTAGATTTTAAGAGCATGTTCAAAATTCCATCAATCGGCTGCAAGCGGAAAATTTTGTTTTATACTTCGTTAGATTTTTTCACCATAGCTGCCGGCTATGTCTGCAAAAATCGAGGATTCGACGTAGTCAATCTGCCTCGTCTAAAACTAAATTTCCTCGCTTTCGATCGATCATGGAAATTTGAAAATGCTCTAGGTGTATGATCGTATTAATCTATAAATGAGGTTTTTAATTTTTACAACATAGGGCACATAGTTGTTTTCACAACTTGTCCCGACTTGGCGCATAGGCGGGACAAGCTGTCCAGCACGGAACAAGGACCTTTCCGTTCCTGTATTATGCTGCTTTTGGTTAAAACCTTGCCTGACCCTTAGCGCCTATAGCGTCCGCTTTATACCAAGATTTAAGCTAAAAATACGGGGCTGAATGGTCCTATTATCATTGTTTAAAAACAAAGGAATTTTGTTTAATGCCTGCGAAATATTTACGCCACAGAATACATCTGCTGCTTTGAAGCGGTAAGAAACGCTCCACCCTGCTTCCGCATTCCATATCCATTTGTTTTGTGCAATAGTACCAGGGGCAAGATGTATGATCGTTTCAGTATCATCAATTAATTTCCCCGTGTGCCTTAAACGATATGATGGGGAAAAGTTAATCGAGATCTGGGTGTACCAACGCGATTTTAGGTTAAACTGTTTACTTGCACCTAAATTCAAAGAAATGAAGTCAAAGTAATTGTTTTGAAAGATATGTCGGGTTTGCCTGATAACCAGACCTTCAGAAAAATTAATGTATGTTCCTAAGTCTTTATCAAATGTAAAGGTCGAATGGATCCTATGGTAAGCTAATCCAGCACCTATAAACCAGTTGTTTTTTACTTCTTGTTCAAATGAAATTTGGTACCTGTTTCCCCACTCAGCTGTTTCTGCGTCTTGCAGGATCGGGCTACTGTGATCCAGTTGTGCGGTATTCATGCCTATGCTTAGGAGAAGAAACTTTTGCTTATCCTCTTGCTTTACAAGGCCATCTTTTTGTTTTGCTAACGATGGTTCAGGGAACTGTTCCATCGAACGAGAAGAAAGGTAATCAATCCGTAAATCATTCAATAAAGGGCGCATTGGAAGAGTCTCCAATGCGAATTGCTTGCTTTTTTGCTCGTCAGCCGCGGGAAAATTTTCCAACGAGGTGGAAATATCTGCCCTCGCGGGGGTAGTATCATTTGATCCCGAGGGTGATCCCGAAGCCATATTTTTTTCTGTTTTTATTTCCTCACCGGGCGTATAAATCGGGTTGGATGTGTCCTGGTATTTGGCATGACCAGCAACAATGATTTGCTCCTTTCTTTTGCCGGGCAAGGTTCTCATATAGGGAACTGTGTGGGTAGATTGCAGAGACTCAATTTCATAACCAGTCGAAATTTCATCCGTTGTGATCTGGCGGAATGGCTCCTCATGTTGATCGGAAAATCCGGCCTCAACATCTGCTTCATTATTTTGGCGCTCTGTACTTATTGAATTTTCAAGACCAATCAATTCCATTCCATTGCCATCCTGGCGATAGGCATGCCAAACAGCGCTAATAGTCAAGCCAGCGCCAACCAGCAAAAACAGAAACCAGGGTAGTATTCTTCGTTTGCGTTTTGCTGGCGGCAAAGGAAAATTCATGTTGTCCCAGCTTAATTCATCTGGAGCAGACAACTCATCTTTAGCGTTTGACTTGATAAACTCATCAAATTTTGAAAACTCCATAATCAGTCAATTTACGGATTTAGTTTTAAACAGGGTGTCGTAGTGTCTTGGAGGTATACCTTAAGCTGATTCATTGCCCATATTCGCCCACGATGAACAAGAACCCTGGTGGTACTCTGCGGAACACCTAATAACTCCGCAATTTCTGAATGTGAATAACCTTCTATAATCGAGAGGTTGAAAGCAGTTGCATATTTTTCAGGCATTTTATTCAGGATAGCATATAGTTCTTTTTGATCAATTTCCCAATCAACCGATACATGGTACTCGCTATTAATCACACTATAGTCCTCTAACGACTCTACACTGTAATCAAAATTTCTTTTTCTTTTTTGATGAATAATCTGGTTTATGGCGATTCTGGTCATCCATGTTTTAAATGCAGCTTTAGTGCTGTCATAGCGGTCAAGAGACTGGAAAGTTTCCATAAAAATAACCTGCATTTGATCTTTTACTGCTTGAGGGGATACTGCATAACGGATACATATACTATATACATACCCCTGGTATCTCTCATAAAGAGCCTTAAAGGAGCGTTGATCTCCTTTAAGGCATTCTTTAATAAGCTGCTGATCGGAAATTTCTTCCATACTTCAAAAGTAAAGCATTTTTCAAAAGAACACACAAGCTTAATTACACCACGGAGCGACTGCAATTACCTGAGCGGTAAACTCGATAGAATAAGGATACTGGTTGCCGGAAAATGTGGTAAAAAAACCTTCCATACTTCCCTGGACAAATTGCTCATTGGCCTCTTCGATCACAACAGTGGCTTGCGTATCCAAAGAAAAAGCGGTGATATCAACGCCACCAATATTTTCGGCAAATGCAGCGCCGCCAAGGGAGTTTACCTCTTCGCCCTCCATTTCATACATAATTAAAAAATCGTTTACATTGAAATTTTCCGCCACAAGTACACTGTCAAGGAGCAACTGATTGTTGGATACATTCAGGAAAACCCTACCCGCACCATCTGAGCAATACGTGGCGAAAGCATCGTATTCTGTGGTGACACCACGAAACGTTACCGTCATAGTAGGATTGAAGGGTTCGACAACCTCTTCTTCCACTACATCAATGTTCTCCTTTTCACACGAAGGAAAAATGAACATGGCAGTCAACACCAAAAACAAAAGCTTGCTAACACTCAAATTTGAAAGGTTCATGATCTGTAAAGTTTTATTGCATCCAGCAGATTGTCTTTTTAGTGAATGCAATGGTTGAAAAATTTGCTTTCAACTACCTTATTAGCAAGAGCCCCTTCAAGCGTTACAAATCGCATCAACTTTTTTTTATGAATGGCTCAAAAGTGAGCCTATCCGTGCGCCTAATTTATTCGTTACTCAGAATTTTATAAAAACCGTCATTGCCCGCGCGGATTTGCAATCCGTCGCGGCTTGTCTGCCGTCCCGCACGCCTATGCGACTTGGCGGGATAGAACACATAGTACGTGGAAGCCGCCTATGTGAACTATTGTAAAAAACCCAATGTGAACTCGTGTGGTAAAAAAGAACAACCCCTATGTGGTAAAATATAAAAAAATAACCCCCAAAAACCGGCAGGGCATTGTTAAAACCCATAACTTGCAGCCGCAATACAGCCATCATTTTAAGTTATGTTCGCGCCCATCCCGGGCAATCGTGTCGGTTCCATGTCGAAATTTTTCCGCTAACCTTTGTCGTATCCGTTTTCAGGATGGCTGTTGTCCCATTCATTCACCATCAAACAGTTGGCTCGGGTCATTCCCGGGCTGAAAAACGGACATGGACGATTTATTGTACCAGATTGCCCTTACCCAGGCGCCTTTGGTCGGGGCCGTGACGGCGCGAAACTTAGTGAGTTATTGCGGCAGTGCGCAAGGCGTATTTCAGGCAACCAAAAAAGAGCTGCTCAAAATTCCCGGCATTGGCGAACGCACGGTGCAGGCCATCCTGCAAAAAGACTATTTTGAGGCCGCAGAAGCGGAGATCCGTTTCATCGAGCGGCACGACATCCAGCCTTTATTTTATTTGGACAAAAAATACCCGGAGCGCCTGCGGCATTTCCCCGACAGCCCGGTGATGCTCTATTGCAAAGGCAGCGTGGATTTGAATGCGCCGCGCACCGTAGGCATTGTGGGAACCCGCCAGCCAACCGTTCACGGCATCAGCGTCTGTGAAGAACTGGTGGAAAGCTTAGCTGATTATCAGGTGCTCATTGTCAGCGGGTTAGCACTGGGCATAGACGCAACGGCCCACCGGAAAGCGTTGGAAACCGGACAGCCGACCCTCGGTGTGCTGGGGCATGGCTTGTCGCAAATTTATCCCTACCGCCACAAACACTTGGCCAGCCAGATGATCGAACAGGGCGGAGGCATCCTCAGCGAACTTGGACACCAGGCCGGGCCGGAGCGCGAACATTTCCCGATGCGCAACCGCATCATCGCCGGGCTGTCTGACGCTATTATTGTAGTGGAAACCGCATTGCAGGGTGGTTCGGTAATCACCGTCAACTTTGCCAACGAATACAACAAAGACGTTTTTGCTGTGCCCGGGCGGCTGAAAGACAAATTTTCGCAAGGCTGCAACCACCTGATCAAAACCCATAAAGCCGCCCTCATCGAAACCGCAGCCGATGTCGCCTACACCATGCGCTGGACGGAAGCTGCTTCAAAAAAGGGGTTACAACAGGAATTATTTGTGGAATTGAGCGAGCAGGAAAAAACTGTGGTAGCTTTGCTGGGCAAAAATGAGACGATGAGCATTGACCAGTTGACCTTTGAAATGCGGGTAACCAATAGCGAAATGGCAACGTTATTATTGGAACTGGAATTCAAAGGCATTGTGGCGACGCTGCCGGGTAAAAGGTATGTATTGGCTTGAAAAATCAAAATATAGTTATGAAAATCACCGCATTATTTTTATTAATTGGCTTGATTTTTACCGCTTGCAGCCCCGTTGCACCGATTCAACCCATGATGACGGAGTCGGACGAAGCGAAAAAACTGAACAAACGCCCGCTCAACGTGATCCTCATGATCGGCGACGGCATGGGGCTCACCCAAATCACAGCGGGGCTTTACCGCAATGGGAATAAATTGAATTTAGAACGTTTCCCCGTTGTCGGTTTGCACAAATCCCACTCCAGCAGCGACTTAGTCACCGACTCTGCGGCAGGCGCCACTGCTTTTTCGTGCGGGATAAAAACCTACAACGGCGCTATCGGCGTAGACAGAGATACTGCTCCCGTAGCCACCATTCTGGAAGAAGCGGAAGGCAGAGGTCTGGCAACGGGTTTGGTGGCCACTTCCTCCATCACCCACGCCACCCCGGCGTCGTTCATTGCCCATGTGCGTTCCCGGGATCAATACGAAGACATCGCCGCCGATTTCATGAAAACAGAAATTGATTTATTCATAGGCGGAGGCCGGCAATATTTCGAACGCCGTAAAACTGATGACCGTAACCTGTGGCAGGAACTGGAAGCGAGAAATTACCAAGTCAGCGCTTTGGCCAAAGAGGATTTAGACAAAGTTGTGCTTGATTTCAGCAAAAACTTTGCTTTTTTCACTGCCGAAGGCGAACCCGTTCCTGCTGCTTCGGGTCGCGATTACCTCCCCCTTGCTTCCCGCTTAGCTCCAGTGTTTTTGAACCAGCGCAGTAAGGGCAAAGGCTTTTTTCTCATGATCGAAGGTTCCCAAATAGACTGGGGCGGCCACGCCAACGACTCGCAATACATCATAGACGAGATGATTGATTTCGACAAAGCCATCGGCGCCGTGCTGGATTTTGCAGCAGAAGACGGCAATACCTTAGTCATCGTCACCGCCGACCACGAAGCCGGGGGCTATGCCATCATGCTGGGTTCTTCTATGGACAGCATCGTGCCGGGGTTCACCACTAAAGGGCATACAGCCACCATGATCCCCGTTTTTGCCTACGGCCCGGGAGCGGAATTGTTTGGCGGGATGTATGAAAATACAGCGATTTACAGGAAGATGCGGGCTGCGTTGAATTTTTGATACGGTAACGCAGCCCAGTTGTAAAGAGGGAAGGTGCAAGTAGGCAAATTGGCAAGCTTGCCAGTTTGCCTACTTGCACCTTCCCAATTTGCCCTCCCGCTGGCGCGGGACAGGCTTTGCCCCTTACTGTTTCAAAAACCTCCTGTACCTGACCGTTCTTCCATCCTGTTGCCGCAGCACATATGTACCGGGCGCCAAATCGCCAACATCCAGCGTTGTGCCGGTTGCGCCGGCGGGTATGGCAACGCTTTGGAGCAGGCGGCCATTGGCGTCCACGATGTACAGTGCAGCGTCTTCCGAACCGGCTGCGGGCCATTGCACAAAGAGTTGTCCGGAAGCCGGATTGGGTGCTGCCTGCAATTCGCCTGTATCGGCGTTGCCCACGCGCACGACAACCAATTCCGAATAAGTTTCCCGGCCGTCAAAATCTACCTGGCGCAAGCGATAATAATTCAGACCCGTTTCGGGGCGTTCGTCCCAAAGCGAATAATTGCGGGGCTCCAACACCGTACCTGCACCTGCTACCCGCCCGATTTCGACAAAAGAAAGGCCCGACTGGGGGGACGTCGAGCGTTCAATGGTCATGTAATCGTTGTTCAGTTCAGAAGCGGTATGCCATTTCAGCAGCACGCGTTCGCCGATGAGGGTGGCGGTAAAATCAATCAATTCGATCGGCAGCGGGCTTTGCATGGTATTAACCTGGCCGCGGGATTGGCTGAGCTGCGGTTCCCACAAAAAATCGGAAGGACAGTTGCCGATTCCCACTGCCTGCATGGACGTGCCTGATGCGAAGGTTTCAAATTCGCTGGGGTTGCCGCCATACTGGTCAACGCCCTGGGTGGAAGACATACCCGCCGCAACGCCATCCTGCGCCACCAGTGTTTGCCGGTAGCCAAACAATTGCACCACCGTTTGGCTCACGCGGTTGTATAAGGCAATGGCGCCGGAGTTGTCCACCATATTGGGCGCCGCAAACCACATGGCGCCGTGTCCGTTGCTTTGATTCGGAATGACGCCGAAAATCGGGAACGACATATAAAATGCACACTTGCCGGGCGAAGTGTATTTATAAAAATGCAGCTCGTAGGGATCGAGCGATGTTCCGGCCGGGCCGAACAGTTCTACCCCTTCGTCCTGGTCTTCCCCTGTATTGTTGTAGTGCAGTTCGTTGATAAAAACAACATCATAGCCGCCCAGTTCCGTACAGCCTTCGCGGGGCACCACGTCGAGCGTTGTGCCGCCGGTCCAGCCATTTCCTTTGCGAATGAAAAATTTGAAATAATAAACGGTTCCGTTGCTCAGCCCGGTAACCAAAACACTGTTGCCGATGCCTTTAAATACCGGAAAAGCATTGGCTGCAAAGCCGGAGCCCTGCCCAAACTGAGGATTCGCGCTATAAGCGGCGCCATTGCCGGAAGGCGTTTGCGCAATCGGCTGGGTGGAAGCCACCACCAGTACTTCGTCGTAACACAGCGGGCTGTCCCACATCAGGTTCGCGATGCTGCTGCCGGGCGAGGCAATGGGTTTTCGAACGAGCGCGGGCGACTGGCACAAAGTTGCCTGAAAGCCGATGGCCGGAGCCGATTGTTTGTAACACAGGCTTGCGTCGTTGCGCTCAAAAACAGCCACATAATACGTTTGTCCGTCCGTTAGTCCGGTGACCGTGACGCTGCTTCCAGCGCCTTCGTATACCACAAAAGCTTCATTGCGAAGCAAACTGCCTTGCCCGTAAATGGGGTTGGCGGTGTAGGCTTCGCCATTGCAGGGGGCGGCATTGACCGGTGCGCCGGCGCATACGGCAACAAGCCGGCTGTCGCCGTTGCCCCCGCCAAAATTGATCTGAAAACTGCTGGTCGTCAGGTTGCTGAAGCTGACCGTGCCGGATATGGCAGGCGGGGAGCAGGCGCTGAGGACGTTGCCGCGTACTTCGAGCGTGTTGGCTGCAATTTGCCAGCTCCCGGTTTCCGATTCGGCGTTGTAACCGTAGAACCGGAAACAGATGGGAGCGCCGTTGCAGGCGTCCAAATTCAATCCGGATAATCCGTGGCTGCGGGTGTTGATGTCGTCGGGCACCTGAACCGAATCGAGGCGGACTGCTGTCGCAAATCCGTCGTTCGACCAATAAATTTCAAAAGCGCGGATGCCGTCGGCGCTGCGCCGTTCGGAAAAGATCAATTCGGTGACGCTCAGGGTAATCCCGGCTTCAGGAACTAAGCAAACCTCATAATAATCAACGCTTTCTTTGCGAAGGGCTGTTGGCCAACCGGTGGTGGCCGCCCCTGCCGGAGTGAAGTTAATGGAGCTGATGCCATTGGCTCTGGTCAGCGGTCCTGCGGCGATGGAAGCCGCTACATTCGTGGGATTTTTCATGCTGATGGGGTCTGCGGGCCATTTTGCCAATACCTGACCGTCGCACACGGGGGCATAGGCCAGCAGGCATGCCGCCAGCATGGTGTAATACGTTTTTCTCATAGTATGTTTATTAAAAATTAGTATGTCCAAATATCGTAATCGTTGTCCCGGGCATACAAAACCCAAAACAATTTTTGCCCGCTTCCATACACGATGCAAACAGGGCTTTAGAAACATAGTCCTATGTTCCTAACTGCAATCTTAATTCAAAAGGGCAATACGATAGATAGAAACAATGCGAAGTTCACCTTAACAGGTAAAAAGAGGGGGGAGGGTTTGGTGTGAAAACTCATGTACTTAGGGCGTATAAAACGCTCTCTGCAAATATAGGGTAAAAACAGGAATTGGGTAAAAAAAGTTGTACAAAGTTTTTTGGGGGGATTTTGGCGGGATTTTTTTAAAAAAATCATCCCGAATTTTTGGCCTTACAGGATTCGGGATGACTCATGTTTAAAGTTTCAGTGATCCGGTGAATAACTGTTCTAATTTCATCGTGAAAGGTTTAGAGAATTATTGAATTTTGATCACTTTAAAGGTTTGCGCCTGCTTAGAATCTTTGGCAACGATGTGCAACCAATACGTCCCCGCAGGGTGTGCAGCAAGATCCAATTCCGAAGTAGCGACTCCGGGTGTGATTTGTGCAGTCTTAATTTGCTGTCCGTTAGCGTCGAATAGAACAATCGTAGAAGCGCTCCGGCTCCAGTTTTCAGGAATCTGAATGGTCAGTAACGTGCTCACCGGATTGGGTGCAATGATAATGGCTTCGGAAGCAAAGGTTTCGGAAGCATCAGGCAGATTCGGCTGAACCGACTCTACACGCAGGATTTCGGGCTGATGGAATCCCTCCGTCAGGAATCCTGAATGCGTGGATACGGTAGCGACAGCAACTTCGCCTAAGGTCCACTCGAGATGGACTTTGCCACTTTGGCTACTGCTGCCCGAACTGGCCAATACAGACGATGATAATCCGCTTTGCGCTGAGGCGTTTAGACTTAGCGCTAAGACCATAATCAGCAGATGAAAACTGCATTTCATAGGATTTTGTATTTATGATGAAGAAATGAGAATGGAAGGTCAATTTTTGTACGACATGTCATTACAAATATTTCAGAAACAGATATATAAATCAACAGAGGGTGAACAAATCCATTAGAGCTTGTTCGGGAATTCCCGAACAAGCTCTTTCTTGAACAAGTAATGCTCTTAATTTCTCTTTGCCTCCATTCTCAGGATAGTACTCCGGGTAGACAGGTAATTCTCCTGTACTTTTCGGATCACCTCCTGACGGAAAGCCTGGTCGCCGAAGAGTTGCTTCAACCCTGGGTGATTTTCAACATTCAAGCCTTTGGCACGGTAGGTATCCTGAAGCAGCAGAATGGCTTCTTCCACCTGAGCTGCATCGAAGGCTACAGGAAGGCTGGCTTCCACGAAACCGGCCTGCTGTATTGCCACAGGGGCTTCCGATGGCATGGCAGGTTTACCCGATTCGAGGGCTGCTAACCGTTGTTCCAACGAAGCGAATGATTTTTCCAGGGCCTCGATTTTTTCCTGCTGTTCCTTCACCAACCGGGCAACGTCGTTCGTATTCAGGCCAATGGCGAGGTTTACGGCCGACAATTTGCTGCCCGCTGGCGCTGCCGACCACGCGATTCCTACAATTTCGCTGTACTGCTCGGGGCGGATAGCGGCAGATGAAACGCCAATTCCCGTACCGTCATGTTGGCCAGAAGGCAGGATATAATCCCCAATATTCACCTGACCGCGGACTTTCACCGGAATTTGCCCCATAAAAGCCACCTTTTCATAGCGTTTTTCTTCGCCTGCATTCGGCATGTTGCCCAATACGGCTGGGTTGGTTGAAATCACCAGCAACTGAGATACGCCCGAAGTTTTTTTGCTGATTTTGCCACCTCTTACGCCCACGATGTCGCCAGGAAGCATCCGCTCTTCGATATTGGTGCGCTCCAGCCATTCCGCATAATCGGCAGAACCGGATTGGTAGGTTACGCCTACGTTTGCAAAAGCAAAAGCCTGATAAGCCACTTCATTGGCGATGGCCAATACCTCCTCTGCAATAGCAATGGCCACCACAGAAGGCTCTGGCGGACAAGCCACGGCGCCAAGACCTGCGCAGGCATTGGGGAGTGCTGACAAGCCGATGTTGACTCCGGCTGCTACAATTTCCGCCGCGTAGA
This sequence comes from Saprospiraceae bacterium, assembly GCA_046153985.1. Classification (GTDB taxonomy): domain Bacteria; phylum Bacteroidota; class Bacteroidia; order Chitinophagales; family Saprospiraceae; genus JABWAJ01. The sequence goes on along the minus strand of JBJXFD010000498.1, from coordinate 3,623 downwards.
TGGAGGTTTCAAAAATGTATTCCGGCTCGCTGGCAACTTCGGAGGAAGTTTGTCCTTCGATGCGTCCTCGTGCGCTATTGCTGCTGTCGAAGAACGTGATAAAGTTGTTGTCGCCATCTGGCGTGCCGGCATTTACCTTGATGGCAATGCCCTGGTCGCTGCCCTGCACCCGAAGCGGATAGGCGTTGTAACTGCCATCCCCGCCGCCAACGTTGGCATTGACGGTGACCTGGCCGTTAGCAGCTAACGTGCTGTTAAGGGTCGTAGCGCCGGAAACCGTGAGGGTACTCCCCAGAGAGGTCGCGCCATCTGCGCCAAGCGTGCCGGTCACTTTTGTATCGCCGCCAATGTTGACATTTTTTTCGATGCCAACGCCACCTTCAACCACGAGCGCGCCATTGTCTTTATTGGTAGATTGGGTGGTATTGGCGATGGTGAGGATGCCTCCGATATCTAAGGTGCCGTTAAGGACGGTATTTCCACCCACGTTCAGGTTCTTTTCAATACCCAAACCGCCTTCGATGACCACAGCACCATTGTCTTTATTGGTGGACTCGGTGGTATTGGTGAAATTGGCGATGCCGTCTACAGTAAGGTTGCGGTCAATATCCGCGTCCTGGCCGACGTGCAGGTCTTTGTCCACATTGGCATTGTTGTTGACGTCCAGGTCATTGCCAACATTGACATTGCGGCCTATGTTGGCATCCCTGCCCACGTTGATGTCTACCGAAACATAGAGCGAGCCGGTTATTAAAATATCGCCATCGGCGGTGATGCGCATGCGCTCAATGTCGTTGGTTTTAAAAATGAAGTCTTCGTGAATGGTCGTGCCGATGAAATGGCAGTCTTCGCGCACATTGGCGTTGCCTTTGGTGGTCCAGAACGGGAGGCCCGTGTGCTGGCAGCTTGCTTTTTCCTGGCCTTCATCTTCCAGAACGAGGTCGCTGGCAGAGCCGGCGTGGAAAGCGTAAGGCACGGCCATCAACTGGCTGGCATTGATGGTGGAAAAATTATTGCCGCCGGTTTCGTCTAAGGCAAGTTCCATCCAAACGTTCATGGTGCTCCAGGGGACCTGTTTGAAATCGCCGGTTACGATTTCGCCTTTGCCGACTACAAGGCTAAAAAGCCCCAGTTCGTTGGTGCGGATGCGGTGCAATTCCGTGTAGGCGCGCTTGCCTCCGGTTTCTTCGGCGTACAGGCTGATTTGCAGACTAATGTCTTTGTTGGTCAAAACCTGTCCTTTTGCGTCGCGGGCGACGGCCTGATAGTTGATGCCCGGGGGCGTGTTTTGGGCAAAGCTTGCCGATGCAAACAGCAATAATAGTAGGAGTAAGAGGTTTCTGAATTTCATGATGCAAAATTTTGAAATGATGAAATTACAATAGGGATGACCTGCAAGGGCAGGTAATTATGCGATAAACCAATTATTTACACCTTAAGAATAAGAAAGTGTTGCTGCGTTTTTACACACTGCGAGCATGGCGGACGTTTTTACGACGCCGGAAGATCAATCAAAACCTGATCTCTTCAAATATGCGTTGGGAGGATAGAGCCTGATAAGCAGCCGGGGTAGTTTGGCTGGCAAAAAAGGCACTGTATATGCATTCAAAGATAATGAAAAATAATTTATATCCTAATTTTTTTGTGTTGTTCGCGATGGTATTACAGACGTCGCCTGATAAAAAAGTAGGCACTGCCAAAGTGGAAAGCAATACAACAAATAGGACGCTTGTGCATAAATCGGACTTTATTCTACATTTCGGGATAAATCCTTACTTTTAGGCTACCGGAGCTGAATAATATGTTTAAAAGTCTTGTTACCCTTAGTTGCCTGTTATTGACGCTGGCCCTCTGTGGTCAGGTGACGTTTCTATTGGAACAAACGCCTGCCAATACACCCCCTTCAGATACCCTTTTTCTTGCGGGTTCGATGAACAACTGGGATGCAGGAAACAAGGACTACCAGTTTCGCCGCGACGGAGCCGGGCGTTATTTTCTCACCCTGGACGATGCAGCGCTTGAGCCGTTTGAGTATAAAATCACGCGCGGCGTCTGGGCAACGGTTGAAACAGATTCGATAGGCGGGTTCATTGAAAATCGCCTTTATGCCAGCGAAAAAAACGGCGACACCATCCGTCTGAAAATCCCGACCTGGGATGATTTACCCATTAATCCCAAGTTCGGCTGGCTCCGGATCCGGGTGGATCGCCTGCCTAAAAATACGCCGCCCGACGCTTCCATTTACGCGGTGGGCGGATTCAACAGCTGGCATCCGAACGACCCCGGCTACCTCCTGAAAAAACAAGCCGACGGGACTTTTGAAGTGGCAATCCCTCTAATGTCGGATACCACCTTTTACAAATTTACCCGGGGCGGCTGGGAAACCATCGAAGGCCGCCGCAATGGCCGGGCGCGTGTCAACCGCCAATTCATCATGCGCAACGACACCTCCAGAAATGTAACGTTACAGATCGAATCCTGGGAAGACCTGGCGGGCAATCCGATCAATCTCTACACCTTTTTTTTGCTGTTGGCAGCCATTCAGGGATTCCTGCTCATTTTAGCCATCAATTCTTTGCAAAACAACAACCGCGCGGCCAATCGAACGCTTTCTGTTTTGCTGCTTTTGTTGTCGTTTGCTTTAGCGGGACGGGTCTCTACTTATGACCGCGAGATTTTCAACTGGCTGCCAGGTTTGTTGTTGCTTCCTGATTTTATCTATTTTCTCTACGCGCCCATTTTTTTGCTGTACATCAATCGCCTGCTGCGCCTGCCTTCCCGTCAAAATTTCGGTATCAGTTGGGGGCATTTTGTCCCTTTTATCCTACACATAGCCGTCTACACGCCTTTTATGGTGATGCCAAAAGCGACGTTTATTGCCGAAGTGGTCAACCAAAACTTAAAGCCTTTTTTTGTTGGGGCAGCCGGGCTGGGCCTGATCTTTAACGCAATTTACTGGTTTGTATGCCGCCGGGCCATCCGGCAATATGAACAGGAAACCGGCGAAAAACATGCCTTTGAGCCCAACCTCGCGTTCCTTCAGGTGGTGATGTGGCTCAAAGCCATTTGCATCCTGATTTGGGCGGCAAGCTTCTGTTTTGGCATAGCAGGTTTCCTGCTTGAAAAGGACCTGAGCTTTTTGACGGATACCGCCACCGATACCTTGTGGATGGCGTTTGCGTTCACTGCTTTTATTCTCGGTTATTACACGATGCGGCAACCTGAAATTTTCAAATTGCCCCCGGTAGATGCGGCGCCAACGGAGCAAATCCAGGAGGAACAGGAAAAAGCCGCCTCGATGAGCGCCGAAGAAATGGCGGTGATCAAAAAAAGTTTGGAACAGGTAATGAAAAACGACCAGCCCTACCGCAATCCGGGCCTGAGCCTCACCGACCTGGCGGAAATGACCGGAACCAGCCCCCACTCGCTTTCCCGGGTGGTGAACGAGGGCTATGGCATGAATTTTAATGACTTCATCAACGCTTACCGCGTAGAAGAATTCAAACGCCTGGTTCAATTGGAGGAATACCGCAATCAAACCCTCTTAGCCATCGCCTTCGCGGTTGGTTTCAACTCCAAATCTGCTTTCAACCGCTCCTTCAAAAAATTGGAAGATTGCACGC
>JBJXFD010000483.1:0-5085 GCA_046153985.1 Saprospiraceae bacterium | reverse complement strand
TCCTCCAGACCAATCGCACCTCCTTCAAGCTGATCGGCACCTTGGCTTGTGTGGCTCTTGCATCCACATAGGCTTTTAATTGTTTATATTTGCCGCACGCCTCGTGGCGCACCGGAGTTTCACGGAGTAAAAGGAGTTTCACGAAGTCTAACTCCGCGCGACTCCTTTTACTCCGCGAAACTCCGTGTCAACTATATATTTCAGCGTCTTTTGAAGGTAGAAAGTCACGCGGAATCTAACTCCGTGAAACTCCTTTTACTCCGCGAAACTCCGTGCCAATTAATTATGCGGCCTCTTTTGAAACAAGAGAGTCCCACAGAGTCTAACTCCGTGGGACTCCCTACCCCGCGAAACCCCGTGTCAATCGGTGCAAATCCACCGAACTGGAGTTCGGTGGTACGGGGGTTACCGCACAATTGTCACCATCCGAACCGATGCGCCCGATGCGCCAATTACCCGGAATTGGTAGACTCCGGCAGCAAACGACGAAGTATTGACGCTCGTCCGCTGGTCGCGCAGGATTTGGGACAAGACCAAACGCCCGGCAGCATCCCTGATTTCCAAACCGGTCTGGCTCGAAATAGCCTGCAACAATTCAATGTTGACCGCATCGCCAGCCGGGTTCGGATACACCTTCAACCCATAAGCTTCATCCGGATCATTCGTCCCGGTAATGCCAACCGTAACTTCCTGCCGGGAGGTACTGGAACAAGTCCCATTGGAAACCGTCAGTTCAACTAAATAAATTCCTGCTTCCGTGTAGCTATGGGTCGGATTTTGATCAGTAGAAGCCGCAGTGCCATCGCCAAAATTCCAGGACCAGGAATTTGGAACCCCCGAAGAGTTATCCGTAAAATTCACATTGAGGTTGTCGGATGCGGTCGTAAATGCAGCCAATGGGCCTGGCGCCACACTCAGGGTGACTTCTGCCGTTTCGCTCAGACAGGTAGCTTCCTGCACTTCCCAATCGTAGAAATAATAATAGAAGGTGAACTCGTTCCCACCCGTTGCATTTGAGCTGTAAATGGACAGGAGGCCATCTAAATCGTACGGGTAATCGGCGCCGGCATTGTTCCGGTAAAGGTTTTCGCTGGTGTTGGCCAAGCGGTAATTCCCGGCAGCCGGAATTTCGAAATTAAGCGCAACCCGGCTCGGCCCGGCAGGCGCAAAAACCGTCACAGATTGGAGTTCTTCTCCAGCGCCGTCCAACAGGCGAATGGTCCGGTTGCCAGCCCCTTGCGCGTAAATAAATACAGACACAATTTTCAACGGCGCAAAGGCTTCAAAAAGCACGTGGCCATCAAAGCCGGTATTGTGGTTGCCGCCGCCGCCCAACGTATTGTCTTCCGGACCGGCATTTAAAATGGGTTTGTCTTCCAATTGCTGCACCGAATAGGTGACCGGCTCTGTAATTTCGGGCGTTGGGAATGCTGTGCCGGTGTAAACGACCGTGCCGCCCACACTCCAGATGGCCGTATTTCCCGTTTCAACCGCCGCAGTCAGCGTGGTGGAGCCGCCTTCGCATACCGTCGTATTCCCGGAGAGGGCCGGAGCAGGCAGGGTTGCATAGGCAACTTCAAAAGAAGTCTCGTCTGTTCCAATGTTGTTGGTGACCGTCAGGGTCACTGTGTAGGTTCCCGGAACAGCATAGATGTGGACCGGATTTTCTTCCTCGCTGGTATTGCCATCGCCAAAATCCCAGAGATAGAATTGCGGAATATCGGTGGACAAATCCGTAAAGCTGAAGCGGCCGGTGCAATTGACCAGGTTGTTTACTGCAAAGTTCGCCGTAGGCGCGATGGTTGCCGTCAGGCAGATATTGGGTATCGTAAAATCTTCCGTTTCGTCGCCGACTTCGTTCGCGCTGCCCTGAATGGCGTCGGCGCCCATGCCGCGTTTGGCAAAAGCTTCCCAGATCAGGCAGCGGTGCGCGTTTTGATACAGCATTTCATCGGCTTTCAAAATGGCGTCGCGTGCATCCAAATAACCCGGGCCGCAAGGCTGCAATTTCATGCCTTCGATGACCAGCCTCAGTGCGGTATTGTTTCCACCGGTTCCATTGTACCAATCCGGGTCAAACCCTTCTGCGTCAATCAGTTTCCAGGTCATGTCCCAAAGCACCTGACTCCAGATTTCGCCGACCGCGTGAACGCCGACGCTGTTGGCCAAGCTGCCATAAGTATGCGGATTGATGGACATGTCCGTTGAATAAGGAAAACGCCGGATGCCCTGACCGCTCTCGTCGTCTAACGCGTAGGTGCCGATGCCGCGCGTGTCCGGTCCCGCATCGCCCGGTTCGATGGTCAGGATCAACCCCAGCCAATCGCTCCAGCCTTCGCCGCCCTGCTCGCCATTGAACAGGCAATTGGAATTGGTTGGGCCGCCCGTCAGCCGCGTAGAAAGGCCGTGGCCATATTCGTGGGCGACAATCCCATTGTCGAGCGAACCGTCGCGGTCTGCACCAGAGGCGCCGCCAGCGCCACCCAGGGTAATTTCGACGGACTGGCCAGCGAGCAGTTGCGCCTTGACCAATTCGCCGTCTGCCTGAGAAATCATCACGGATGGAATGTCGGTTGTTCCAGCCCCACCCATCGAGATTGGATCCCCGCCTATATTGTTAACCACGATCACCGCGATGGCGCCCAACTGTTCCACCGCATTTATTTTGCTGATAAACGAACACGTCCCCCGGTCAATGACCACGATTTTTCCGGCGATGGCCTCTACATTCAGGATCGCCTCACAGGCGTCTGTGGCCGGGGCCGTGTCGTCTTCAACCAGAACCGCAGTCCCCGTCACCGGGCTTGACAAGTCGGGGCCGAAAGCCGCCTCCACGGCAAAATAAGTCCCGGCAATGGTCTCCGGCGAAAGCACCTCCATCACGGCAGGCACATCTGCGGGCCACAAATACATTTGCATCCGCCCACTGAATCCGTCTTCCGGCGTGCTGAAATTGGCGTTGTTGGTGCCGCCGCCGTCCTGGCCTTCCGCCTCCACATAGTCGCCGCCCAAGCCTTCATTGTTGTAGTTGGTCGCCTGAAAATTACCGGCGCGCTCGTCAAAACCATGCACGTAAAGGATGTCGTGCAGCATGTTGTTCATGTAAAACAGGTTCGTCAGAATGGCGTCCTCGTTTGCTTCCGGCGCCAGGGCCAGGTCAATTGGAAAGTCGAAATTCAGCTCCGGCCCGCCATCGGGCGAATAGCCGGGGTTGTTTTCATCCGCGCGGTCTTCGTAGACAAACACGTTGTTCCCGCGTGTGATGGTGTATTCCGCGCCGGCTTCCCCGTTGTCGTCGTGCCAGCCATAAGGCGAAGCGACCGTCGAATGCGGGTCGGTCAGCAGGCTGCGGTCGCCAAACAGCGGCGCTTCGAGCGGCAACGCATATACATTGTAGTTGCCAATATTGAGTTTTTCTTCCCCGACGGGTGCTGCTTCAGACCGATGCACAGCATCCCCGCAGGCCTTACCGTGCTGGTGTCCCGGGCCAAAATCGCAATGGGTGGTCCAGTTGTTTTTTTCCAAATATTCTCCCGTGAGCGCGTCTATTCGGATGTTCCACCAGTCTGCGCTGCCCGCAGGCGCGAGGCTGACGTTCCAGGCCAAGCGCAGGGCAGTCTCCTGCACGAGGTACAGCAGTTCCACGGTCATGTCTTCTCTCGCAATCCCCCCTCTCGAAAAGGTGGAACGATGGCGTTGGGTTTCCGTACTCAGGAGTCGGGTCGTTTCCTTCAAGGTCAGTCCGAGGTGGGCCGCTGCGGCTTCAATGGCTTGTTGTTCCCCCAGCACCGGCTGCGTGGCATTCACTTTCCCCGCAGCATTGGCGTGGAAGCGGTTGGCAAAATGCACCACTTCACCATCGCGGAGGGCCATCGTACTTACCGCGTTGAAAATCCGGAGGTCGCCCACTTGCTGGTGCAGGTAGGTGTACGTGACCCCGGTTTCGCGGTTGGTGTATTGGTCGGAAACGACGTAGTTGGCGATGTCTGTGTCGGTGAGTTGTTTTTTTTCCTGCTTTAGATAAGCATTAATTTCTGCCTGAAATTGCTGCGCGCTGGCTGGGAGGAATCCGGCTAAGAGCAAGGCAATTAGGGCGATTCGAAGGAGTAGATGAGTTTTGATCATACGAAGAGTTGGTTGTTGTGATGATTTTTTACCATGTAGGGACAATTTTTTTACCACATAGTTCACATAGGGGTTTTCACAATAGCGCACATAGAGCGCTTAACGCCCATATAAACAGCTATGTACTCTATCCTGCCAAGTCGGGACAAGTTGTAATACCTTCTATGTGAACTCGTGTGGCAAAGCCACCTTATATGATAAAAAACATCTTAGTTCAAAAGGAATGGCTAAGCTACTGCGATTTTTAAAGTGGGGAAAAAATAATAGCCGGATGGTCGGGAAGGTGACGGGAGGCCAGGGTTGTCGGAAGAGGAGAAGGACGATTCGATTACTTGCCCACATAAATCCTCATGCAACGGTTCATACACTGCGGCATTCCTTCGCCACACATTTGCTTGAAAAAGGCGTGGATTTGAGATATATACAGGAACTACTTGGCCATGAGAGCAGCAAAACGACAGAAATTTATACCCATTTAACCCACACTGGCTGGGCAAAAGTCAAAAGCCCGATAGAGGATCTGGATATTTGATACTAATGACAAGTGAAAAAATCTTCTCATCTATACTTTGCAATATAAAAAAACAAGTGATAACTTGCTGCTCATTAAGTAAATCCTGATATGACCACCACAGAGAACAGTTATACAACGCCCTTACTTTCAGACTTTGTGTCGAAAGTAAGGGTGTTGTCGTATGTCATCCATTGCAGATATATGCCCAATAGCGGGTATTGAAATATGCAATGCGTGTTTCAATACCCGCTGTTGCGGGAAACCAGTTAGTGGCAACAAGGAAAAAATAACGACAATTACTCATTTATAAAAATTTAAATTATGAAAAAAATCAACCTTCTAATTGCTTTAATCTTATTGATTGGATTGACAGTTAGGGCCCAAAAATCAGAGAAAACAGCTATTATTAAGGTGATAGAAGCTGAACATTTAGCTTACTCACAGCG
>JBJXFD010000585.1:0-24310 GCA_046153985.1 Saprospiraceae bacterium | reverse complement strand
CCGCCTGGGTTTTGTCCTCCGAAAAATTCCAGAGGCAAATGGTTCCGATCAGGTCGTCGTGCCCTTTGAAGGTGATTGCCCAATACAGCAACTGGTCTGCATCTATTTTTTGGTTGAGCTCCTGAATGAATGACCTCGCCTCCTGGATATTCCCCATTTTGACCCTTTTGATGAAATGATTGACCCGATCGTCAGACCTCAAGGAGAACATGCCAAGGTCGTCCTGTTCCGCAATTCGGCGCATGATTATTCGTTCGGTACTCAAAACTGGAAAAGCAAATTTCATTTTTTTCATGATTCTTTAAAAGTCCTACTTAGAGTCAATCAGCATAATCGCCGCGAGCGTCTCAATCCCGTTCCACAGAAAACCAAGCTGTACGTTTTCATTTTCGCCGTGCTGGTTGTTGTCGTAATTGACCACCGGAACGGAAATGGGCGGGGTGTTCAACACCTCTTCAAACAGGTACAACGGCAAACTTCCACCCGCAGAGGGCATCAGCACAATCTCCTGATCCGAGGTGGTTTTGACGGCCTGGATCACCAATTTGGAAATGGGCAAATCCATGGAGGTGCGTTGGGCGTTGTAGCCCGTTGCAGCGCGGATCGTGGCGATATTCGGGTACGTCAGGCGCTCTTCGTCGGTTGGTTCGCGGTCGAGTACATAATAACCCTGTGCCCGGATGTGGTCCACCACCTTTTGCACCTGGCGTTTGTGGTCGTTGCCTTTCACCAGGCGCAGGTCGAGCGTGACCGTCGCCATGGTCGGGATGATGTTGCTGGCCAATTTGCCCACATTGGCACTCACGATGCCGTTGATGTTCAGCGTGGGAAGGGTGATGATGGATTCTAAAAACGAAAGGGATGGGTTTTCCGGCTGCGCGAAAGCCAATTCTTGCTGCATCATTGGCGCTGGATCTGGAATGGCCGCCAACGCGGCGCGTTCGGACGCGCTGAGGGGCACCACATCGTCATAAAATCCGGGGATCAACACTTTGCCTTCGTCATCTTTCATGGTGGCCAACAACCGCACAAGTTTCATGGCAGGATTGGGCGCCCAGTTGCCGTAATTCCCGCTGTGCAGCGGGCGTTTGGCGCCGAAGACCGTCAGGTTTAGGTTCACATCGCCGCGCACGCCGAAAGTGATTTGTTTTTTACCCGAAGCGTGCATGGGGCCGTCGCAGATGATCCAGGCGTCGGCTTTGAGCAGGTCGCGGTGTTTTTCCAGGATTTCGCCGAGGTTGGTGGAGCCTTTTTCCTCCTCGCCTTCAAAGAAAAATTTCAGGTTGATTTTGGGTGCGAGTTTGGTGCGCCGGATGGCGTCGTAGGCGTTCAGGATAGTGAACACCCCCGCTTTGTCGTCGGCGGCCGCGCGGGCATACAGGCGCCATTGTGGCTGAAGCGTTGTATTGGCTGCGTCTGTACCGCGAAACTCCGATTTCGCGGAAGGCAACGAACTTACAGTCGGAAAATCAATCAGTTTCCCGCCTTTGTCCAACGGGGCAGTCGCCAATTGCGGTTTAAACGGCGACAAACCCTCCGCCCACTTGTCGGGGTTCACCGGCTGCCCGTCGTAATGGGCATAAAAAATCAAGGTTCTGGTGGCGCCGGGCGTCAGCACTTCACCGTAAACTGCTGGAATGGCTCCGGGCGTATCTGCCTCCAGCAGGCGCGCATTGCCGATTCCCCGCTTTTTCATCATCTCCACTACAAACCGGGCATTGACCTGCAACTGTTCGGGGTCGTTCATGGTATTGGGCAGGGAAAGAAATTCGACGTATTCCTTTAGCAGTTCGTAATGCCGGGGCTGGTGGTCGGCGCGGATGGTTTGAACGACTTTGGGCTGGCCGTGAAGAAGGAGCGCCGGGAAAGTCAAAACCAGGAAAAGGATAGATTTTTTCATGTGTTGGATATTTGCCAAGGAATGGACAAAGATAATCGTAATCCGGTCAGGCATTTGGCAACTTGTATTTTATCAAATTATCAAGCGCTGCCTCCTCCTGATCCGGCGCAGGGGTAAAACCATTTCTTTCAAGTAGCCGCTTCGACCGCTCGTTGTCTTTGTGGGTGTATGCGCACAGCGTTTGGAGCGCAATTTTTTCAAAACAATAGACAATAACTGCTTTCAGGGCTTCATCCACGAACCCTTGCCCCTGAAAATCGGGCATTAACTCATAGCCAACTTCCGCTGACGTTTTATCATCGGAAAAATTCCACAGGCAAATGGTTCCGATCAGGTGATCCTGGCCTTTGATGCAAATTGCCCAGTACATCCCCTTATTCCGGATAATTTCGTCAATAAAGGCTTGAGTCTCTTCTACCCTGGCTTGTTTTGGCCGGCCAATGAATTGGTTTACCCGGTCATCAGACCGCAGCGAAAACATGGCCAAATCGTCCTGGGCTGTTAACTGGCGCAGGATCAGGCGTCCGCTGGTCAAAACAGGAAACGGGGTGGCTTTATTCATGATGCGTTGTTTGTATACCAAATGCCTGTTTGCTGTTCCTGCTTGTTCCATTACCAATACAAACCCAATCCCCAGCGTATAGGCCACCAGATCCATCCAATCGAAGGAAGTGCCGATTAAGATGCGTGCAATTTTTGAATGTTGAAGCCCCAGTATTTCAACGATCTTGAAATATTGCAGGAATTCAAGGGTATAGGAAAAAAGCAAAACAGAAATAGCGGTAACAAAAACGGATACATCAAAAAAAGATCGCACAAAGCAATAAATTAAAATCACAACCAGAAAATCTCCAAGATATGGTCGGAAAAAGCCGTCGCGAAGAAAAAAGCCAATACAAAGCTCTATGCCGAATAAAATGATTGAATAAATAAAATAACGGGCTCGAAATTTGAACATAGGAATATTGGGTTTAGTCCCCGTTATGCGGGACCCGGTGTCATTTTTTTCAATAAGGAAATTTGCCCTAAATGATAATAACTGTGTTCAATTACCCCTTCAATATTCCGCAGATAACTTCCATACTTCTCGTCCACAAAAGGTTGGTCAAAAATTTCGTCAGGCATTGCTTCTACTTTTTCAGCAAATTTTTCAGCATTTTGTAAAAAGTCATTCACTAAATTCGTCCAATCTGTTTCATTTTTAATTTCAGGAAGATCAAAACTATATTTGTCTCTGATTTCAAGATTCCCGCCATTAAAAACGTTTAAAAGACCCCCTAAATAATAGTTTATGTGAAAGGTCAAAACAGCAATGGTATTTAAATTGTCTACCTTTTGAATGGCTTGTTTCCAATGAATACTCAAAATTTGTTCCTTAAAATTGGTATTTGCAATCCATTTGCCGTTCAGCAGAACTTCACGAAGCCGGTTAGCCAAATAAACATTTCTTGATGCCATTGTTTTTCGTTTTGTTACAGAAACTACTTAAACTCTCTGAAATTCGTCGAAATACTCAAATGATTAATCCCCCCTGCAAGGTGGTAATGCATCCGCCCGTAGTCCAGGCGAAACCGGTTGATTTTGATGCCGATGCCGTAGGTGAAACCTGCCAAACTGCGGTAGCTTTCCACACTTAGCTCTTTGCCCAGCAGGGCTGCATAGCCGGCGCGCAGGCGGAAATTTTCTTTTTTCCCAAACAGAAATTCGCCGTTAAAAACGAAATGGCGAAGGAAGTTGTCGAAAAAGACGGCGCTTTGACTGCGCTCTGTGGGTTCTTCCCCAATGAAGGAGGTATCGTCTTCCGCGTTCGGGTCGTCGTAGAGCACGTTCCAGCGGTCGAAATAGCGGTAGATGACGGAAACGCGGAACGGCAGGTAGCGCAGGCGTTTGGAAACGCCGAGTTGCATTTCGAAAGGCAGTTTTTCAAATGGGGCGCCTTCTTCGTACGTGGTCAATTGGGTGCCGATGTTTTTGGCCACAAAAGCCACCGTGAGCAAGCGCGAAGTATCGGAATACGTGGCGCCAAGGTCGCCGGAAATACCCATGGATTGAGCGCCGGCCAATTGCGATGAAATCCACTTGACGTTGGCGCCAACCGTAAGCCGGTCATAAGCCTGGTAGCCCGCGCCAAGCACAACGGCGTATTCGGCCACTTTGAAGCTGCCCGTAACCTGAGCGAGCACGTCGGTCGCGTCTAATTCCCCATAGTTGGTGTATTGCACACCCCCGTGGAAGGTGGTGCGCCATTTTTCAACGCTGTGTCCGTAGGCCGCGTAGCCGTTTTGGATGCCGGCAAAATGGAAATTGTGGTTAAACGTCAGTTGTTGGTGCATGGAGGCGTTGAGCAGGGAAGGATTGGCATGCGCCAGACTTACATCGTCGTCCTGCACGGTAATCAGGTTGCCGCCCAGCGCCGTCACCCGCGCAGATGGCGACAGGTTCATAAAAGCATACGTACTGTTGCCGCCTAACTGGGCGAAACTGAAGGTGCATGCCAACACAGCAGGCAACAGGGAGATCGCTTTTTTGAGCATGGGTAGAGGTTCTTATCTGTTAAAATTAAGATTTAAATGACGAAGTTGAGCAGCATACAAAAGGCGAACGCAAATCCTGAATGAATATTTTTGATAGGTGTTTCCTTAGCATGTGATCGGTTTGTTGTTCGTTGACAGTTGTTCGTTAGGTTTCTGGATGATCGGATGCGAGAACAGAACGAACAACCGACAACGAACAACGACTTCTGACCAATCTTCAAATTATCAAATTTTCAAATCATCAAATCACTTCTATACGTCGGTACACAATCCACCACCCGGTCGCCCTGAATCAGGTAGAGTGATTTAAAATGCTCGCACAGCTCACCGGCTTTGGCATGCCGAAAAAAGATGGGATCGCCAATTTGTAAAGGCTGCGAGCCGCGGTACAAAACAGGAGTCTGCACTTCGCCGGCGCCTTCGTTGGGCAAAAGCGAAGCGCCTTTCGGCAAATACGGCGCGGGTAGTTTTGCTTTGCCGGCTGCTCCGGAAGCCACATACCCGCCGCCGTAACAGGTGTAAATATCCGGTTCGGGCTGGCGGGTAATGTCCAAAGCAAATCCCGCAGCAGGCAGGTGGTGAAAATGCCGATACCCATCGAACAGGGCAGGCGCATAAAACGCAGAGCCGGCAGTCACCTCCGTCACGACCGCTTCTTCTGAAGAACTTTCCAGGCTGCCTGTACCCCCCGCGTTCACAAAACGCAGGTTTTCAGCGCCGATGGCCGCCACAACCTCAGCGCGCAAAGCCCTTACTTTGGCCAAAGCCCGATTTTGCAACAGCCGGATGACCTGGTTTTTAAAAAACTGCCCGGGCACATGATCGCCCAGTCCGGCAAGCTGAGCCTCGTAGCCCATAATTCCGTCCAATCGCAGCGCATCGTATTGCTGAATGGTTTCAAAAAGCGCTTTGGCTTGTGCCGCTGAGCGGATGCCCGAGCGCTGTACCCCGAAGTGGAGTCCCGGAAATTTGGTAGACATATCCACATCTATGCACAGCAGGAGTTGCACTTTTTTTGCTTTTGCAGCGCGGTTCGCTAAGACAATGTGCTCCGGGCAATCCACCATCAGGGTGAGGTGTTTCCCGCGGGCAACTTCTTCCGCTACAGCGGCCAAATCCGTTGCATCGCAGGAAGGGTAGGCGATCAACAGGTCGTCGAATCCCTGGCGGCTCAAAAAAACAGCTTCTCTTGCATGGTAAGCCATAACGCCCTGGTAGCGGTCGTGACTTTGGAGCACCCGTGCGAGCAAAGCCCGGCAGCGAATGGACTTGGAAGCCACCCGAATTTGCTTGTTGCCGGCGCGTTTCAACACCTGGTGGGCGTTGTCGTCAAAAAAATCCAGGTCTACAAAAGCAGCTGGTTTTGAGACATTACGAAGGGCTTCCCGGTATCGGATGTACGAATCTGAAGACATTTGATGTGAACTTTTTAAATTTTTTTGGTGCTTATCTCCAAAATGGCCTATATTTGCGTTCTCGATTCCCAAAGGGGTCGATTTTTTTTAAAAAGGTCGGGTGGCCGAGTGGCTAGGCAGAGGTCTGCAAAACCTCGTACAGCGGTTCGAATCCGCTCTCGACCTCAGGTTAAAGCCCTTTTCTGCGATGCCGGAAGAGGGCTTTTTCTTTTATTTCTGCAATCACTGCACTTTTCGCTCAAGATTTTTTGTATCATTGCTGGCACTCAAGTTCCCATTTACAAACCAGTTAACATGTTCAATCGGCGTGACTTCCTGAATAAAACCATCTTCGCTTCTTTGGCTGCCGGGGTTGGATTATCCTCCTGCGAATCCAAACCTAAGCAAGATGCGGCAAAAAACAATGCCGCCACCACAAATCAATCAACCGGAGAAAAGCCGGAAGCGACGGTCATCGCTACCTGGAAACACCCCGATGCTACACAAAAAGCTTTAGAAATCATTCAGAATCAGGGGCGCGCGCTGGATGGCATCGAGGCGGGCGTCAGGATGGTGGAAGCGGATCCACTGGATCAATCGGTGGGCTATGGCGGTTTGCCAGACCGCGATGGCATCGTCACACTGGATGCTTGCGTGATGGATGAAAAGGGCAATGCAGGTTGCGTGACCTTTCTTCAGCACATCATGCACCCCGTTTCCGTAGCCCGGAAAGTCATGGAAGATACTCCCCACGTGATGTTGAGCGGAGAAGGCGCCCTGCAATTTGCCCTGTCTAAAGGTTTTGAAAAAGAAAACCTGCTCACGCAGGCTGCCGAGGAAAGATGGAAGGAATGGCTGAAAGAAGGTACCTACAAACCGGTTGGCGGCCACGAACAGCACGATACCATTGGCATGCTGGCGATTGATGGCAATGGGAACCTTTCCGGTGCATGCAGTACCAGCGGAATGGCCTTCAAAATGCATGGCAGGGTTGGCGATTCCCCGATTATTGGCGCCGGGTTGTATGTAGACAATGAAGTCGGGGCAGCTACCGCCACCGGCTTGGGCGAATTTGTGATGAAAACCCTCGGCGCTTTCCTGATCGTGGAACTCATGCGCCAGGGAAAATCGCCGGAAGCCGCCTGCCGGGAGGCCGCGTTGCGCATTGCAGAAAAATACGGCAAAGCGAACAAAGACATGCAAGTGGGCTATATCGCCCTGAATAAAAAAGGCGAATACGGCACTTATTCCTTGCACCCGGGATTCAATTACAGCATTTCCCGTAAAGCTTCCCACGAAGTACTCGATTCTCCCTATCTCTCTTCAAGTGCTGGTTGATTGATTGAATATTCGGCTATTTTGTGTCTTTCTATATAGTCCGGTGTTGAGAATGCTATAAATTTGGCTTCAGCATTGTTCAACCTAAGAGCTTGTTCGGGTTTTCCCGAACAAGCTCTAAAACCGAAGGACTTTTTATGCTCTACCTCGAAACAGCTACAACCACCTTATTAAGAGCATGTTCAAAATTGAACATGCTCTTAAAATCATCCCTATCCAAAATCATTTGGCTGATTTAAAGGTGCAACAAATTCGATTAGCGGAGGAACGCCTCCAAAAGCGCATCGAAGCGCTAAAAAACAAAAAGTAGCTTGATTACCGCGATCCTTCCAATGTTTTCCGAAGTGCTTCAATTTCTTCCTCAGATTTTCCGGAAACTTTGAATTTCTGGACAATGGCCGCAATCATTTCCTGCTTCAATTGTCCGTATCGGGCATGCAGGTCGTCTTCTGCTTTCCTTTGGGCTTGGTTCTCCAATTGGCGAAGCAGGTCCTGCATTTTATCCTTGTCGGCAAAAGCAGCTTCCTGGTCGGCGTCGGCGTCGGCTTGCAGGGCGTCGGCTTGTTGTATGGCGTCGGCCATCACCTGTTGCAGGGTGGCGGCGTAGGCTTCAAAGTTGAGCTCTTCCATAATGAATCAATATATCACGATTGAAGTGGCTTCAATCCGGTATCTGTACCCCGGCGCCTTGTCGGCAATAGCGCGCTGGCCGATAAAGTTCAGAATTTGGTCCCGTTGCGCAAGCGGGATTTTGGTATGTGCTTCCCAGTGGGCTTCCGCAGGCACGTCTATAAAAACAAGCGTGGCGCCTCCACCAAATTCATACCAAAACCGGCAAATGGTGTTGCCGAGCTGAAAAACAACGTTGCCGCCCCGTCCCTGGTCCTCGTAGGAGACTCGTGCATAAGAGGTATTCATTTTTTGCCATTTTATGTCCGGCCCCGGGATTCCATAATCCTGGACATCCATTTCCATATAACCAAAACGCTGTACTAGCTCCAATACCTCGGCCTCTGGCATGCCGAGCAAAGCCGCTACTTCGTCCGGAGGTTCGGAATGGTCTAACAATTTGGCTGCCAGGTCTCGATTGATTTGTTTGCGCAGGTCTTTTTCAATTCGGTTCCAATGCTGTTGGTAATATTTGGCAGAAAGTGTTGCTGCATTTTGGGTTGTTTCGTGCAGGGCTTTCCGGGCTGCTGCTCGTTCTGCTGCCACTTCATCGCGCACTTTTTGAGCGCCGGCTACCACGGCTGCCGCCGCTTTGGCATTGTCGTCCAGCATCTTTTGCATGACTTCGATGTAGGAAGAAGATTCAGGTGTTGGCATAGCAGGGTAGAAGTTGATCAGGGCATAAAGGTGCTGAATTTTGTAATATTCCTGGATATGAATTATACATTGGTCTCTAATTCTGATCCTTTTGGTTGCTCAAAATTGAATCATATATTTTTTTTTATGCTTTAGTCGTTTGACACTTACTAAAACGGAGATGATAAAGTATCTAAATATTAAATCATTATGTATATTTGAAAAAAACTTGAACAAGCAACTTGCACCAAAGCGATATAAAGTACCAGAACAATAAGAATTCAACAAAAAGAACAAATCCCCTCTTATGACAACTTTAACGAATAATCTGTCAGGTAGCTCGCTGGATAAGCCGGATACGCCCCCTACAACCAGCCCAATTGAAGATATTCTTGAGCAGGAAGGAGATCTCCGGAAAGCAATAGATAGATTCAAAGATTTCCTTGACGACCTTACAGACCGTAAAAAAATAGCCGAAAGGCTGGCAGTTAACTGTGCTCAGTTGGATCATGACAACCATGAAGGTAAGTTGTCTTTTGAAGACAGGAACCTGACTATGAACAGGATAACAAATAATTTCTTAGAAATTTTAGATGAATTGAAAGAAAAGATCCCAAAAATGCTAAAAGATGTTGACTTACCTTTTATGTCTAAAGCGATCACAGAACAAAAAGACCTGATTCACTACGTTATCAGCCATGTTTTAGCCAATGAATACGATCGTTTTTCATTTATTGAAGCCGGGGATTCCGGATGGTATTATCAGGCAATAAAGAAAGATGAAACCTTGCAGAAACCTCATGTACTGAAAGTACTTAAAATTATGCAAACTGCTGATTTAAAGGAAGAAGAGCTTCAGCAAGTTGTCCGCTTTGATCATCCCGGTATTGTTCGCATTGCCGATTACCGTTTTGACCGGCTACCGGCATACGTTTTACTGGAGTACGTCAATGGCATCACGTTAAGCGAAGCTTTTAATTTATTTGGCGGCTTTCCACTCGATATTGCGCTGGATTTGATGAATCAGATTATTGAGGCTTACAGCTATATCCGGGCGAGAAATATTATTCACAAGAATATTCGCCCGTCTAAAATATTTATTGACCACGAAGGCCGCGCAATGGTTTCTTCGTTGGATATTATTCAGTATGACAAAGACGATTTGCGTTCCGTTTCCAGGTTTAAAGAAGAATGCCAATACCTGAGTCAGGAGGCACTTGACGATACGCTGGACAAGGAAAACTCCAAAGAGGTCGCGCGGTCCGATCAATTTTCACTTGGCCTGCTTTTACTGGAAATGATTGGATGTAAACCATTGTTCGAGTCGGATAGAGTGAGCGGTATTTTTTCAAAGCGCCAGAAATTTATTGAAAACCCCAACGCAGTTTTGAAAACCGCATTAGCTAATTTGAACATTCCAACCAGGCTTCGATCCATCATAAAAAAGATGCTGTCTATATCCCCAATTGAGCGGTATGATAGTCTGGCAGAAGTTATCCGGGAATTAAAATCAATAGAAACATACGCATTATCCCATTTTCCCTTGCTGAAAAGCTTTCAAATTTGCCGGGAAAAAGCCCCGGAATGGGCACGATCTTTTTATACAAAACTATTTTTAGCGCTTCCAGACATCGAACCACATTTTCGTGATGTCAGACGCCAGCAAATGATGTTGTGGTTTGCGGTGTATGTTGTCATTGATATTGACCAAAAGGAAGCCTATTTTTTAAGAATTTTGAAAAGCCCCAAGCATGGTTTATATAAGGACTTATACATGTTCGAAATCTTTTTAAAAACCATGAAAGATACCCTTCGTAAGCATGCAGGGGAAGGTTGGGACGAAACAACCATGTCAGAACCCTGGGATCGGAATATTCAAAAAGCGCTCGACCTGGTGGGGCGCCATCTGAGACAAGCGCATTAACCAGAAGACCTCCCAATTTTTTAGATTTTTCTACCGACATTTCGTGCCAAACGAAACACCCCTTTCGTCCAAAAGCAGTGAAGGCCATTTAGTACTGTCCCTACAACCAGAGGAGGGTTTATTGGTTATTATCATTTGAATCAATCCTCGTGTCCATGCAAACAATGCCGGATTTATCCGATCCAGTCTTTTTTTTAATAGCCGTTCTCGGGGTTTCCGCCGTGGTTTTTTTTCGCTATGTGCTGGTGGCGGGCAGTTTTTACCTGTTTTTTTACCGCATTGCCCGGCGGCAGTTTGCGCATCGAAAGATCAGTTTCCGGCTCCGGCAACCCGGGCAGTCGTGGCGGGAAGTGAAATGGTCGGCGCTGACTTCGCTGGCTTTTGGCGTCGCAGGCACTTTGATGATGCTGGCCTGGCAGCAAGGCTACACCCAAATTTATACGGATGTTGCCGCATATGGCTCCGGCTGGCTGGTTCTTAGTTTGCTTATAGCTATGCTTGTTCACGAGACCTATTACTACTGGCTCCACCGCTGGATGCACCGGCCCAAAGTCTACCGCATCATCCATAAAGTACACCACGACAGCATTGTCACCTCGCCGTGGACGTCCTTTTCTTTCCATCCGATCGAGTCTGGTTTGCAGGCGATTGTTGTACCCGCTTTGGTATTCGTATTGCCCATGCACTATTCCATCGTGATCCTGTTGCTTACCCTCATGACCCTTTCCGCCACCATCAATCATTTAGACATTGAAATTTACCCGAAAGGCGCAGCCCGGCACTGGCTGGGCCGGTGGTTCATTGGCGCCACCCACCATAGTTTGCACCACGCAGAATTCCGCAGCAACTATGGCCTGTATTTCACTTTTTGGGACAAATGGATGGGTACGGAAAGCGGGAAGTTTGAAGCGTTGTTCGAGGAAAAAACAGCCAACTCCCGCAAATAAAACACCTCCCCCATTAATTCCCCCTGCAACAAAGCAATTTATCCTTCGTTTTTAGCGTGAAATATAGAATTTTGCAAACTTGATTCCGTTTATCACACATTCGCCGAAAGGCATAAAAATTCTGACCACAGATGGTAGTAACTTTGTACGATGGAAACCAGTGAACTGCTTAGTAAAGTCCGCAAAGTAGAGATCAAGACGAAAGGGTTGAGCCGGCATTTGTTTACCGGCGAATACCACAGCGCGTTCAAAGGCCGCGGTATGTCGTTTAGCGAAGTGCGCAGCTACCAGTATGGCGACGATGTGCGCATGATTGACTGGAACGTGACGGCGCGCACCGGCGAACCCCACGTGAAGATTTTTGAGGAAGAGCGCGAACTAACCGTGATGCTCCTCATTGACATGAGCCAATCTTCTTTTTTTGGGACGGCTGCGCAAATGAAACACGAAATCCTGACGGAAATTTGCGCCGTGCTGGCGTTTTCTGCCATCAACAACAACGATAAAGTCGGGGTGCTTTTCTTTTCCGATAAGGTTGAAAAATTCATGCCGCCCAAAAAAGGCCGCCAATACATCCTGCGCATCATTCGTGAATTGATTGATTTTCAGCCAAAAGGCAAAGGAACGAACATTGGCGGGGCGCTGGAGTATTTCAACAATGCCCTCAAAAAGCGCAGCGTCTGTTTTCTGTTGTCCGATTTTCTGGCGAAGGGCTACGAAGCCCCCCTTCGGATCGCTGCCCGCAAACACGACCTCATCGGGGTGCAAATTGTGGATCCTCGCGAAACGGCGCTGCCCAACATCGGCCTCATGCGCGTAAAAGACCCCGAAACCGGGCAGGTGCAATGGCTCGATACGGCGTCTGCTTCGGTGCGCAAGTACTATGAAGACTGGCACCGGGAGCAATCAGCGTATTTCCGGGGCGTTTTCCTGAAAAGCGGCGCTGATGTGGTACGCATTCAAACGAATGAGTCGTACGTAAATGCCCTGTTGAAGTTTTTTCACAAGCGCATCCGATAAAAAGCATGGGAAAATTAAAGACCATTGTTGCAATAGGATTATGGGTGGCGCTGGCGCTTTGGCATGTAAACCTCAGCGCGCAAACCACGGCGCAGGTGCTGATAGACAGCTCGCAAATCAGCATTGGCGACCAGGTGAAGTTGGTTTTTCGGGTTGCGTACAGCAAAAACGGCTTGTTCCAACGGGCCGATTTTTCCCAATTGGAATCCCTGAAAGGCATCGAAATATTGGCTGTTGATACGCCGCGCACGCGCATTTCAAACATTGCCGCTTTTACGGAACAGACCATGACGCTGACTTCCTTCGATGCCGGACGGTACGAACTGCCGGCAATTCCCATTTATGTGGCGGAAGGCGAAGGTATTGACACGGCCTGGACAAAAGGATTGGTGCTGGAGGTGAGGGACGTCGTCGTCAACCGGGATTCCCTGCACATCGAGCCGATCAAAGACATCATTCCGGAGCCCCGGCGTTTTTCGGACTATTGGCCGTATTTTGGTGTGGTACTGCTCGTGTTGCTGATTTGGGGCATCTGGTGGTACGCCAACAAGCCCGTAAAAGAGCGAACCTTCCCGAAAATGCTTGTGAAAAAAACGCCGGATCAAATTGCCCTTGAAAAACTACACGCCCTGCAACGAGGCACGCCCTGGCTGCATCCGGGCGCAATGAAAGCCTATTACGCCGATTTGACCTTCATTGCCCGGGTATACCTCGAAAACCGCTACGGCATCAAGGCGCTGGAATCCACGACCCGGGAAATCATGTCGGCCTTGAAAAAAGAAGACTTGACGGAGGCTGCCGTTTCTATCCTCCGCGATTTGCTGCACACGGCGGATTTGGTCAAATTTGCGAAAGCAAATCCCGATGCCGAAACCGGGGCAGCCTGGCTGGAGCGAGCGATTGAGCTGGTGAAAATGACGGGGCCGGCGAAAGAAGAAAGTGCGATTGAGGCATCAGAGACCTCAGTTGACAATGAAAATTGATGTATATAAAATTTTTTTATTGATGATTGATGATTACATGATTGATAATTGATGATGTGGGCTTTCGCAACCTTCGAATGTATCGTATACATCATCAATCATCATTAATCAATCATCTATCATCAATTAATTTAATTCAAAATATGAGGTGGCTACACCCAGAGTTCCTGTACTTGTTCCTGCTGCTGCCGGTAGCGGTGTTCTGGTATTGGCTTCGCTACCGGAAGCGGTACCCGACCTTCCGCTTGTCGAGTTTGCAGGCCGTGCGGGCCGGGGGGAGCTGGCGTGGCAGGTTGCAGCTCGTTTTGCCCATGCTGCGCATTTTCGCTTTTGCGGCATTGATTATGGCGGTAGCCCGGCCACAGGAGCCGTTGCAGGAAGAAAAAGTAAAAGGCGAGGGCATTGACATCGTGCTTTCGATGGATTTATCAAGCAGCATGCTGGCCATGGATTTCAAACCCAACCGGCTTGAGGTGGCCAAGCGCGTGGCCTCTGAATTTGTGGACAAACGCACGTTTGACCGGGTGGGGATCGTCGTTTTTGCAGGCGAAGCGTTTACCCAATGCCCCCTTACCACCGACCACCGCATCGTGAAGGAGTTTTTGTCGCGATTGGAATGCGGGAACCTGGAAGACGGCACGGCCATCGGGATGGGGTTGGCGACGGCAGTGAACCGCCTCAAAGACACCAAAGCCAAAAGCAAAGTCATCATCCTGCTCACCGACGGCGTCAACAACACGGGCTATCAGTCGCCGCAATTGGCGGCCAAAATTGCCAAAGAATTCAGCATTAAAATCTACACCATCGGCATTGGCGCTTCCGGCGAAGCCCACACGCCGGTGAGCCGCCGCAGCGATGGGACTTATATTTTCGGTTTGGCGCGGGTGGAAATGGACGAACCCCTGATGCGGGAAATTGCTCAACTGACCGGCGGACAGTATTACCGCGCCACAACCGAGCAGGAATTGGAGCAAATTTATGCCCAGATTGACCAATTGGAAAAAAGCGAAATCGAAATTACCAGCTACAAACGCTACGGAGAATTGTTTCGATGGTTTGTCCTGTGCGCCGTGGTACTGGTTTTTATGGAATTCCTGCTGCGGTATACGGTGCTGCGGACGATTCCGTAAACAAAATCAAGGTTAAAGGAGAAAGTGTCAAGGTTAAAGGCACCCACTTCATCCAACCTGAAACCAAATCTAAAATCTAATATCTCAATTCCAATGTTCCGTTTTGAGCACAACGAATACCTTTTTGCCTTAGCGGCAATCCCCCTGATGGCGGGTTTGTATGCGTTGTCGCAACATGTGCGCAAGCGCGCGCTGCAACGCTTTGGCGACGCGGCGCTGCTGGAGCGGCTCATGCCCGGCTACGCACCCCGGCGGAACAGGTTCAAACTGGTTCTGCTGCTCTTGTCCATGACGCTGCTGATTTTGAGCTGGGCCAACCCGCAATGGGGCGCCAAACGCGATAACGTGCAACGCAAGGGCATAGACCTGCTCATTGCCATAGACATCTCAGAAAGCATGCTGGCGCAGGATTTGCCGCCCAGCCGCCTGGAGCGGGTGAAAAAATTTGCAGTGGACTTAGTCAACCAATCGGAAGGTGACAATATTGGTATCCTCCTTTTTTCCTGCAATTCTTTCCTGCAGGCGCCTTTCACGACCGATTACAATTTTTTGCGGTTGTTTTTAGAAAGTGCGGAAACCAGCATGGCTTCTTCCGCAGGCACCAATATCGGAGCCGCGATTGAAATGGCCGAAGTGACGTTTGGCGAAGACAATAAAAACCACAAAGCCTTCGTGATCTTCAGCGACGGCGAAGACCACGAAGGCCAGGCTTTGGAAAATGCGGAGAAAGCTGCCGAAAACGGCCTTATTGTAATGACGATCGGCGCCGGTACAACCGAAGGCGGATTCATCCCGGTGACGACTTCCTTTGGGACCGAATACAAACGCGACGCCAGCGGGAATCCGGTGCGCACCCGTTTGGATGAAACAACCTTGCGAAACATTGCAAAAGCATCCAACGGCGCCTATTTCAACATTGCTTCCGGCAGTGACGCGGTGATCAGCGGCCTCCGGGAGCGCATTGACAAAATAGAAAAACGGTCCTACGAACAGCGCCCGTTCAGCGATTACAACAACTATTTTCAGTATCTCATTGGACTGGGTTTGTTGTTGCTGGCTACGGAGTTTTTTATTGCTTACAAAAGGAGTACATAGCAAAGGACCGCCAAAAAAACAGGCAAACTATGTGTAAATCGTTCATAACAGCATTGGGATTGATTGCTTTTTTGCTCAGCATTCAGCACGCGGGCGCACAATCGGCGCATGCTGAGTTGTTGAAAGGCGACAAAGCTTACAAAGAAAAGAACTACGCCAAGGCGGAAGAAAAATATCGCAGTGCCGTCGAAAAGCAAGGTGGCGCCAAGGAAAATTACAACCTCGGCAACAGCGTTTACCAGCGCGAAAACTACGAGGAAGCCATCAAACACTTTGAAGAAGCGGCGGGTAAAGCTTTAGATCAAAACCAAAAAGCCCAGGCGTATTACAACCTCGGCAATGCACATTTCAAAGCCGGCGCCTGGGAAAAAAGCGTGGAGGCTTACAAAAACGCCCTGCGCCTGAACCCGGCTGACGCCCAGGCCAAACACAACCTTGCACAGGCCCGCCGCCGCATTCCGCCACCGCCGCCACCAGATAAAAACAAGCAGGAGCAGAACCAACAGCAACAAGACCAACAGCAAAACCAGCAACAGCAGCAAAACGATAAACAACGACAGGAACAACAGTCCAAATCCCAAGCTGGCAAAGAGGAAGAAATTTCACGCCAGGAAGCGGAAGAACTCCTCAAGATCATGGAACAGGAGGAAAAAAAAGTGATGAATAAAATGCGCCGGGAGAAGCGCGGTGCTTGCAGTTCGAATAAAGACTGGTAATTAATATCCCAACACCCGCTCCAACTGCCGCTTAAACCGCTCTGCCGGCATAAACAACTGTTCCAAAGGCGCAGCAAACGGGATGGGCATGTCTAAGCCCGCAGCGCGCAACACGGGCGCGTCTAAGTATTCGAACAGGTTTTCGGAAATGTAGGCCGCAATCTCTCCGCCGATGCCGCCATACAGCGTGTCTTCGTGCAGGATGATGACTTTTCCGGTCTTTTTCACCGTGGCAATAATTGCATCGTAATCGAGTGGCAGCAAGGTGCGCAGGTCGAGGATTTCCGCATCCACGCCCATTTCTGCCGTTATTTTTTT
Organism: Saprospiraceae bacterium; assembly: GCA_046153985.1. Taxonomy (GTDB): domain Bacteria; phylum Bacteroidota; class Bacteroidia; order Chitinophagales; family Saprospiraceae; genus JABWAJ01. The sequence goes on along the minus strand of JBJXFD010000585.1, from coordinate 7,706 downwards.
CGCCCAGTGTACGCCCATGCCGTAAGTGATGACCGACACTGCGTTGCCTTCCTGCTCCAGCCGGGCTTTGCCGATTTCTACTGTGTAATAGTCATCGGGAATGGCTTCGGTGAGGCTGCGGTACAACCCTTTGTGTTCAAAATAAATGACGGGATTTGGGTCTTCAAAACTGGCCAAAAGCAGGCCTTTAGCGTCATAGGGATTGGCCGGGTAGACCACTTTCAGGCCCGGCGTATGGGCAAACCAGGCCTCGTTGCTCTGCGAGTGGAATGGCCCTGCGCTCATGCCGCCGCCTGCGGGCATGCGCACGACGACGTCGGCATTTTCGCCCCAGCGGTAATAGAGTTTGGCTAAGTTGTTGACAATCTGGTTGAACGCGCAGGAGACAAAGTCTGCAAACTGCATTTCTACCATTGCTTTGTGGCCTTTGAGGCTCAAACCCAGGCCGATGCCGACGATGGCGCTTTCGCAAATGGGCGTATTGCGCACCCGTTCTTTGCCGAACTGCGCAACAAAACCTTCCGTAATTTTAAAAACGCCGCCGTATTCGGCAATGTCCTGGCCCATGAGCACTAAGTTATCGTGCTTGACCATCGCTTGCCGCAAACCGTCGGATACCGCGTCAATGAAGCGTTTTTCGCTTTTTACGGGCGTGGCAGGCGCCACAACCTGCTGGGTATAGGGTGCGTATACATCCGCTAATTCCTGTGCTTCGCTTGACTGGATTTCCGGGGCTTCAAATGTAATCGCCAACCCGGCTTCAATTTCCTGCCGGATTTCCTGCCGCATCGCTTCGATTTTCGCATCGTCAAGCACGCCGGTTTGCAGCAAGTATTGTTCATAATTGCTGAGCGGGTCTTTGGCCGCCCAGAAATCCATCAACTCCTGCGGTACGTATTTTGTACCCGACGCTTCTTCGTGGCCACGCATGCGGAAGGTGCGGCATTCCACCAAAACCGGTTCAGGATTTTCGCGCAATTCCGTCGCCAACTGGCTGAAGGAGCGGTAAACTTCAAGGATGTTGTTGCCATCTATGATCACCGAGCGCATCCCGTAGCCGATGGCGCGGTCGGCGAGGTTTTCGCAGCGGTATTGCTCCTGCGTGGGCGTTGACAGGCCGTAGCCGTTGTTTTCAATCACAAAAATGACCGGCAACTGCCAGACTGCCGCCACGTTGAGCGCTTCGTGGAAATCGCCTTCGCTGGTGCCGCCTTCGCCAGTGAAAGCCACCGAAACCCGACCTTCGTGTTGCAGTTTGTGCGCCAGCGCCACCCCGCCTGCAAGGGCCAATTGCGGCCCCAAATGCGAGATCATGCCCACAATATGGTATTCCATGGTTCCGAAATGGAAAGAACGGTCGCGGCCTTTGGTGAAGCCCGACGCCTTGCCCTGCCACTGGCAAAACAGGCGCTCTAGGGGAATGTCGCGGGAAGTAAACACCCCGAGGTTGCGGTGCAGGGTAAAAATGAATTCGTCGGGCAGCAGCGCGCAGGTGACGCCCACCGAAATGGCCTCCTGGCCAATGCCCGAAAACCATTTACTTATACGCCCCTGCCGCAGCAGGATGAGCATTTTATCTTCGATCATCCTCGGTTTCAGCAGCCGCTGGTAGAGAGACAGCAGGGTTGCTTCGGTCAGGTTGCCGCGCTCGAATGTGAGGGCGGGCGCTATGGTTGTTGCGTTCATGGTCAAGGCTTTGAAAAAAACGCTGCAAAGGTAGGGAAATGGTGGGGAATTTTGGGTGGGGAATTTTTGGGAGTTTGTCTTTCGGGCAGAGCCCGGGGAATAGGACACGCGAGGCGGAGCCTACGCGCGAGCGGGGGTATCCTAAATTCTATATGATCATATTCCTGATAAAGTCATAAATATTAAACCCTGGCGAAACAATTCTGCCAATAATGTCACCCAACGTGTATAGTGCACCAGGGATCGCTATAACGAACCAAATTCTGTTACGAAGAATGTCTGATTTATCTTTTTTATATCGGGCATCTTCCATTTTCTTGCTTCTGTCTTTTTCTACTTTGATGCTCCTGACTAATTCTGTCATTCCGTTCGGTGACTCCATGACTTCATACCCTCTCGGTGTGACTTTTACGGTGTCTGGATGATGGTTTCTTCCCCGAGTCATTATTTCAAGCAATCCGTATTCCACCAGCGTATCAATCGCTTTGTAAAGTTCTTTGCTAGTATGGTCAAATTGTCGGATTGACGAATGCTGCTGGATTTGCTACACTTGTAGTTGAGGCCCATTAGAATTGATAGCCGAGTTCAAAAATAACTGACACAATTCAATATCTTTATTTTTCATTTATATTATATTTTATTATCAATACCTTACATTGCCTTTGGGTTTCCGCCCATGCGCTTCTTCATATTTTCTGATATATTCTGTCTCTATCCTTCTCGCTTCTTTTTTACCAGGAATGTCGTGTATCAAAATCCTGCCAAAAAAACGTGCCCATTCATAAAGACGATTCAAATAGTTGATTTGTTTTCTCATCCTGTCGGACATTCCGTCTTCGCCGATGGGTTCACAGCTAATGCCATATTTGAAAGTATCTTCGCCAACCTTATCAACAATTTCATAAAGGTGGTTGGGCTTCATACTTTGGTTTGAATTATTGTGCGGCATAGCTATTTCCAGCCTTCTTTGTTGCTGTAAGTTTCGTAGTTAAAAGTGGGGTGGTAGTCAAATTTTCTTCCGGTCTTTTTTTCATAGGCATCATCTGCCAAACTTAAAAGCGGTTCAAATGTAATATCCGCAGGGAATTCAGTCGGATCGTTCAAAACTTTTTCAAAATACGCTTTGCCCTCGGCAACTACGGCACACCGGATGTATAAAAAATCATCCACAGAAAGATAGTCGTCTCCTTCATGGGCTAAATAAGCATCGCCATGAAGCTGGGTGTCCAGCTGGTATAGTTTTTCTGAAAGTTTATCGGCAAAAAGATAAATGTTCATGACCGGCATGGCTGAGAGTTGAGCTGTTGCCGGAGCCATGATTTCATCCGAATCGCTTTTTGACCAGTCGAAAGCCTCGATCACTTGCCAAAACTGAGCGTCTGAAAACAGTTCTGTTTGATCATTTTTTTGAGGTATTCGGATTTCAATTTCGGCAGTGTCCGAAATTTTTTCACCTAAATCATGAAAAAACTGACTATTGATGTCGTTTATTTTTACCTTCAAAACGGTTGCCATGCTTGTGAATTTTGAGCCTTGAGCAGATTCGAAATAGAATGCCCCTTCTAATGTTGTTATGCAAATTTAAGATTTTTTTGGAAACAGAACAAGGTTCATGAAACGCCCCAAAATAGAAAACACGAAGCGACGCTTTAGTGTGAACGAAAATAGCTTTAGCGTTCATCTATTTTCCTTATTATTGTCAAGTAATACCTTAAGAACGAATGCCAGATACCACTCAAAACACCACCATCAACCCGCTCGCCAACGTAGATTGGGAGGACCTGCTCGACACCCTCGAAGCAGAAAAATGCGTGCTTTTCCTCGGCAGCGGGGCGTTTGAAGCGCCCGGTGGCGGCAGCATCGAAACGGCGCTGCGGGATTGGCTCGAAGCCGACGAAGCCGACAATCCCTACATCCGGCTCTACAACCCCGACGGTTTTTTGCTGTTTCGGAAAAACCGCTTCAAGCGCAAAGTCACCGCGCAAATCAAAGATTTTTACAACCAGGCTTTCCCGGAAACGGAAGCGCTGTTTCGCCAATTGGCCGAAGCGCCTTTTTCCATGATCGTCACCCTCACGCCGGATAACCTGCTGGCCCGCACCTTCGACACCCAGGGTTTTGATTACCAGTCCGATTTTTACTTCCGCCACCGCAAAGCGCCGGAGGTGTTTGAGCGTCCGACGAAAGAAAAACCCTTGATTTACAACCTGCTGGGCAATATCGAAGAACCGGAAAGCATCGTGCTTACCCACAGCGATTTTTTTGATTATTTGGAATCGGTGTTCAAATCCAACAGCATGAATGCCGATTTGAAGGAAGAGCTGGAAGCCGCCGAGCGCTATATTTTCCTTGGCCTGCCTTACGAAAAATGGTATTTTCAGTTGCTGCTGCGGGTGCTGTCCATGCACTCCGACAAGCTGAAAGAAGTGGAGCGCCTTGCGTTGAGGGAATTTGAAGACCCACGCCTGCACGCGCTGTACACCGAAGAGTTTAAAATCGAATTTTTCCCTTTCGACGTGAAATTGTTCGTCCGGGAATTGCACCTAAAATGCGCAGATGCCGGGTTGCTTAAAAAAGCGCCTCCGCCCGATCCTGCTTTGGCCAATCTGCCCGACCTGAACCTTGCCCAATTCCAGGCGCTGATCGCTAAAGCCGACACGGAAGAAGCCCTGCGCCACCTGAAAGCGTACCTCGACCGCCGCAAGCCGCGCAGCCTGCCCCTGATCAACGATTGGGTGGTGCTGCAAAACCGCTACAACCTGCTCCGGCAACGGGAGTCGCGGGGCACCATCCTGCCACAGGATTTGAGCGTGGAGAACAATCAGGTGGTGGAGCAGTTGCTGGAACTGGTTACAAAAGCCCGAACCTAAAGCCTTATGCAAGTACAAAACGAAAGCCATCAAGTCCGGAAACAATACCGCTACCCAGGCGCTACCCCCTTCACCACCGGGCAGCAACATATTTTTTTCGGACGCAGACAAGACACGGAAGACCTCTGTCGCCTCATCCGGCGGGAGGCGTTGGTGGTGCTGTATGGCAAAAGCGGCTTGGGCAAAAGTTCGCTGCTCAATGCCGGCATTGTCCCCGCTTTTCTGGAAGAAGGCGTCTACACCCCCATCGTCATCCGCTTTGGCGCGTGGACGGAAGGCAAAACCGAGACCCCGCTCCACCTCACCAAAGCGGCGCTGACCGAAGCTTTTCAGGCCGATACCTTTCTGGCGGCGTTGCTGCCCGGGGAAGGCTCGCTTTGGTACCACGCCAAAAACCGCCAGTTGAACGGCGGCGGCCGCCCGCTGCTTTTGTTCGACCAGTTTGAAGAATTGTTCAGCTACCCTGAAAACCAGGTGGCCGCTTTCCAGCAGGAACTGGCTGAGTTGCGCAACACCGGCATCCCCCTGCGTTTTCGCCGCCGCTTGGAAGCTGCCGACGCGCCCGACCTAAGCGACGCAACAGAAGACCTGCTCGAAAGTCCGCTCGAAGCCCGCCTGCTTTTTGCCATCCGCTCGGATCGAATGCATTTGCTGAACCGGTTGAGCGATTACCTGCCCAATGTGTTGCGGCATTCGTATGAGCTGGGCCCTTTAGCGGTGGAAGATGCCCGCGATGCGATTACCTTACCTGCTCAGGCAACAGGAGCCGGTTTTGCTACGGAGCCCTTTGCGTTCAGTGCTCCAGCGGTATCGCGCCTACTCTCCTTCCTCCGCGACGACCAGGACGGAGGTCGCATCGAAGGCATCTTGTTGCAAATGCTCTGCGAACACTACGAACGCAAACAGGTGGAAGCACTCGGCCACACCCTGCTCGACCTGCCCCAGATCGGCGACCCCAACGAGGTGGTGCGCAACTACTACGAAGAAAAAATCCGCTCGCTGCCCACAGCACAGCAACCCGCAGCCCGCCTGCTCATCGAAGATGGCCTGGTTTCCGACGGCGAAGCCATGCGCCTCAGCCTGCATGAAGCCTACATCGCGCATGAATTTGGCGTGGGCAAACCCCTGCTGGAAACCCTCGTGGACAGCCGCCTGCTGCGCTCCGAGCCGTTCCTGCGCGGCGGCTATACCTACGAACTGAGCCACGACCGCCTCGTGCCAGCGGTGCTGGGCGCCCGCAACCAGCGACGGGAAGAAGAAGCCCATGCCGAAGCCCGGCGGCTGAAGGCAGTAGCGGAAAAAACGAGGCGGCAATTGCGCACGGTGCAGGGCCTGCTGGTAGCGGCAGTACTGGCACTGGTGTTTGCGGGCTGGCAGTATTTTGAGGCGGATAAGGCGAAGCAAAGGGCGGAAGAACAACGGATAATTGCGGACCAAAAAACGCAGGATGCTGAAAAAGCGCTCAAGGATTACAAAGCAGAGCAGGCCGCCAAAGCGCTGCTGGAGTTCAAAAACAAAGAAAGCCGCGCCAACATCATTTTAGACAACGGCGGCTGCCCGGTAGACTTGCTGAAAGAAATGCGGGAAATTGCCAATGGCCACCCGGATAGCGTGCAGCTTCGGAATAACATTCAAACCCTTCAATCAAAAAATAAAAATTGCCAATGAAAAAGCTGCTTTTTATTTTGTTGTGCGTGTTGCCAGTATTTGCTGCTACCGCCCAAAACAACTACGCCGAAGCCATCCAGCAAGGCGACGCGGCGTTTAAAAAAGGGGAATATAAAAAGGCGATTAATAAATACTTTGCGGCGGAGGCGTTTGATCCATCAAAGAAGGAGGTGGTGAAGAGGAAGGTGAATGTGGTATTTGATAAGATTGAGGCGTTGAGGGCAGAGGCGGAGAAGGCGAAGACGCGGGTGCAGACTGCCCTTGCTCAAGTAAACCAAGAGCAGCAAAAAACAAAAGCTGCGCTTGCCGAAACCGAAATAGCTAAAGCCAAAGCTGATAGCGCCCTTGTTCAAGTAAGCCACGCACAACTAAAAACAGAAGCCGCGCTTGCAGAAACGAAAACAGCAAAAGCACAGGCCGATAGCGCCCTGCAAAAGGCAAACAAACTCGTCAATGCCTTTTATTTTTATGGAGACCGCTTTGCTTTGGCTTATAAAAATGACAAGTTCTACTTCATTGATAAAAATGGCGAGGAAGTGATCAAACTTGGTCGTTGGGAAAAAGCCGAGCAGTTTGATTATCGTGGCTTTGCTAAAATAAAAAAGGAAGAGAATTATAAATTGGTGGACTATTTGTTAGATACCCTCGGAGAGGCTTATCGCGTAGCCTACGACATAAAAGACTTAAAACCTGACATCAGGGCGCTGGACTTGTCGGCCAAGGAATTGAGCGCGATTCCGAAAGTTGTTTTTGACTATCCTGGTTTGGAGGTTTTGTTCCTGAATCAAAACAAATTGAGCAACCTGCCCGAACAAATCGCTGAGCTTAAAAATCTTTCATCGCTGTATTTGAGTTACAATCAACTCAGCAGCCTGCCCGAACAAATCGCTGAGCTTAAAAATCTCTCATTGCTGGATTTGAGGCGCAATCAACTCAGCAGCCTGCCCGAACAAATCACTGAGCTAAAAAATCTCTCATCGCTGTATTTGAGTTACAATAAATTCAGCAGCCTGCCCGAACAAATCGCTGAGCTTAAAAATCTCTTATCGCTGAATTTGGAAGGCAATCAACTCAGCAGCCTGCCCGAACAAATCACTGAGCTTAAAAACCTCTCATCTCTGGATTTGGAAGGCAATCAACTCAGCAGCCTGCCCGAACAAATCGCTGAGCTTAAAAATCTCTCATTGCTGGATTTGGGAGGCAATAAACTCAGCAGCCTGCCCGAACAAATCGCTGAGCTTAAAAATCTCCTATCGCTGGATTTGGGAGGCAATCAACTCAACAGCCTGCCCGAACAAATCGCTGAGCTTAAAAATCTCCTATCGCTGGATTTGGTAGGCAATCAACTCAACAGCCTGCCCGAACAAATCGCTGAGCTTAAAAATCTCTTATCGCTGGATTTGGTAGGCAATCAACTCAGCAGCCTGCCCGAACAAATCACTGAGCTTAAAAACCTCTCATCTCTGGATTTGGAAGGCAATC
>JBJXFD010000582.1:0-16224 GCA_046153985.1 Saprospiraceae bacterium | reverse complement strand
AATGATCTATTTTTCATAATGTGAAAGATTAAGCAGGAAAAGTGAGTGAATAAGGTTTATGCGTTTTTGATTAACTTTTTTTCATCGTTACGGAGAAGACAACTTCGATGTCGTTGCCCACTTTCATAGTACCCATTAGGGCAGTAGGGGGCTTGATGCCGAAATCGGTCATTTTTAATTTATAGGAACCACTGAAGGTAATGGTGCCATCTCCATTGGATTTTCCCTTCGCGGTCAGCTCCACTTTTTTGGTAGAACCGGCAAAACTCAGGTTGCCACTGGCGGTGACGGTGTAGCCGTCCATTTGTACCTTGATTGGCGTCACACCTTCTAATTTAAAAGTGATGTTGGGATGGTTATCAGCCTTCAAAGCATCGTAGGTTTTGTTGTCCATAATCGAGCCTTTCGTACTCTTAATGGATTTCACAGGCACCTCTACGCTCAATGCATTGAGAGCCGTGAACTTATCTTGCTGAAGGGTGAAGTCGCCTTTAACGCGCACTTCTTTTGCAGTAGATTCCCAATCGTGCAGGTTGGATGTACCCTTGATCGTCATCTTATAAGCGCTTACGGAAAAGGCTGTTTGCCCGAACACCTGGCTTACCGCGAGGAAGAGTATCAATGTGAGATTAACTTTCATGGCTAATTAATTTTCAACAAAGGTAGGCGGGAGGGAAGCCAGAGGAATTGACTTGCGTTTCTGTTGAGTGTGATCTTTGTCACATGACCTATGGTATAAAGTCATTGATCAACCTGGAGCCACAATCCCCAGCAACTGCATTCGGATCATTTTCCAGTCGTCCGCCAGATTGAGCGTTCGAACGGTTATTTGATGCCCAAGCGTGTCCGGATAATCAACGTGGATGTCCTGGCCGGCAGTAGCATACAGTAAAATGCCTTCGGCTGATGCGCTTTCGGCATCCTTCGGGTTGACCTGGTGTTTAAGGTAGGAAAAGACCTGGCTCAGGTGTTCGCGGTGCAATTTTTCGATGCCATAGTGCTTGGCCAGAACGTCTTTGTAATATTTGGTTTCCAGAATGATTTTTCGGCCTTCAAATTGGATGGTGATGTCCGTTTGCATCCTGGGCAACAGCGCTACGGCTTTGGCATCGGTCGTAGCCGATTTCCAGGCAATGTTTTCCCGGAATACTTTGCAGGAACCCGCCAATTCTCTTTTGTAAAAATTGCGCACAAACGCCTCGAAAAGCCGGCCCATTTGGTCGTCGTCGCGCAGAAAATCCCTGAATTGGTATTTACCAGTGCGTTCATCGGGCAGCAGGTTGTCGTGGAGCAATTCGCAGACCGCAATCAGGAATCCATAAAAACGGTTGTTGCGGTGCAGGCGCACCTGGCTGAAAAGAGATTTAGTCAAAACAATTTCACGCACTTCATGGAAGCGCAGAGACAGGTTTCCGGCAGCTTTTTTTACGTCCCGGTCGAGGCCATCCAACCGACTCAGTCGGTTCAGGGTGGTTTTCAAAATCTGGTTGTGCAAGACATCGTGGTCGAATACATCATATCGGCAAACGGCTTTGCCCTGAAGCAACGCCAGTCCATGCAGGCTTTCGCCAACCAATAATTTCCCTTTGATCGCCGGCATACACGCCTCGTTTTCCCGATAGCTCCGGTCCAATCCTTTTTTGAACAAGTGCGCAGTGCCGCCAACCAGCAAATGCGCCAGCAAATCGAGCGGCGTGGCGCAGGCGGCGGCGTTCACCTGCGTGAAACGGCTTTCCGGCAGTTTGTCCCAGGCATACGCGAGGAGGTAGTAGATGTTGGCGACCGGGATTTTCATAAGTTTACCACATAGTTTTTTTTACCACTTAGTTCTTTTTTTACCACATAGTTCACATAGTTGTTTTCACATAGGGCACATAGGCGGCTTCCCTGTGCTATGTGTTCTATGTGAATATTTCTATGTGGTCTATGTGGTAAAAAAAATCAAACCACCAATCAATTCATTTACTTTATCGGTATTATCAAACCAATACTCCCTTAATTGTGGCGCAATTTCCCACTCAACAATACTGTTGTACCAATCTTCCGGCGAAGCCCAATCGGCTAAGTTTTCCAACTGGCAGAAATAGCTATGGCCAATCAAAAAACCTTTGCCGAGGTTCGGGTCGTCTTCGATGATGCGATTGACGCGCTGAACCTTTTCAATGATACTGGAAATTAAAGCTGCCGGGACGCCTTTTTCCAGCAAATGCGCCTCGAAGCGCGCGCCAAATTCCGGCGCCAGGTCAATGAACGCAAACCGGCGGCGCAGGGCGTAATCCACCAGCGCCAGCGAGCGGTCGGCGGTGTTCATGGTTCCAATAAAATAAAGGTTTTCGGGCAAATAAAATGTCTCGGCGCCTTCCGAATACAGGAGCGGCATTTGATAGGCTTCGCCGCGTTTGTCGGCCTCGATGAGCAGCATCAGCTCGCCGAAAATTTTGCTCAGGTTGCCCCGGTTGATTTCGTCTATGATTAAAAAATAATCGTGTTCGGGATCGTCCTGCGCGTGTTCACAAAATTCATACAAGATCCCTTTCTTGCGCCGGAATTTCCCTGCCGCATCAGGCCGGATGCCCATGATAAATTCTTCGTATCCGAAAGACTGGTGGAACTGCACGGTACGCACTTTGGCCGGGTCTTCGCTGCCGGTGAGGTAATAGGCAAGCCGCTTAGCGACAAAAGTCTTCCCCACCCCCGGCGCGCCTTGCAGCACGATGTTTTTTTTGTGTTTTAAGGCCCGCGCGATTCGGTCGAAGGCCTCCTCGCTCATGAACAGGTCTTTCAGGGCGTCGGATTTGGCGTAGGGTTTGGCGCCCGTGCGTTTCCTGCCGGTTTCATAATGTGCCGCTTCTTCTTCCACCATATTCACGGCATTATTCGGGTGTTCTTCTGCGGTGCAATACATGAAATCCTGCGTCAGCAAAGCCCCGTATTCCCCGGTGAAGTGAATATCAGGATCCAGCATTTTTCGATGGATGGCCAACAAATCGGCGTCTTTTTCCAATTCGGTCCGCACAAGCGCCGCCAATTCCAAATACTGGCGCACGGGCCGAAACCGGTTGGTCGGGCTGCTTTTTTTTACAACGCCGTCAAACGCCACCAAGCGCGCAAAATCCTTAAACATTTCGAATTTATAGAGCGGATATTTGTCTGGAAACCGAAGTCCGAGGTAGAGCATAATGGCGCGGTCGTCCTGAAAAGCGCTCCTGCCCGGGAACGCCTTTTCCCCCAAAGCGCCCATTTCTTCCCGAAAGGTCAGCGCCCGTTCCTCCAACTCCTGCGTTTCATCAAACAGCAGTTTGAACAGCGACAGCACTTTTTTGCCGTCATGGCGCGCCAGTTCCAGCAACATTTTTTTCAGAAAAAACTGATTCCCTGCCCACAGGTTGTTCCACCGGGCGCTCAGGCACCGGTCGAGCATATTGGCCACATTCCGGGCGCGTTCGTTCCAGTTGTCCTGGAATTTCCGGGCCGCCTCCCACTTGTACAATTCGTCGTAGTCAGGCGTTGTGATGAGCTGCTTGTAGTCGGCGATGTAGGCGTGGAGGAGGTTGAGATTGATTGCCATGTTGGTTCGTTAGTGCGTTAAGGTACGAACTTTGAATGACAACAAGAATCACCAGATATAGGTAAAGCTAAATTTTTAATAATTTGGAATTGGAAGTAAGGATAGTAATATCTTCAAAACTGGCAAAGTCAAGGTCATGGGTCATTATGGGTATTCCTGTGCCTTTGAACAAGCGAGCGTAGAAATAGTCGTTAAAGTCAAAGTCCGGGTTGAATTGAAAGAATTCATTAAAAATATTACTTCCTGAAAACTTATCATCTATCAGCTCGACATAATCTTCAATTGCTTGAAAATCAGCAAGAATCCGGGTCAACTGTTTTTGATAGTCCTGGGTTGGCCGGTAATGTTTTTTAAAGTCAGGCTTTTCACCCCTGGGAATACTGCCCGGATTTGATTTTTGATATACACTGAAGGATATGCGGATCTGGGCATTTATGGTTTCAGAGAGTGTTACCGCAGGAAGCATAACTTTAGGAAAATACTTGGTACGTTTTTCAAGCATTGTATTCCCTTTTCTTGTATGGATGTGAACGAGTGCGTCCCAAAAATCCAGATAAGGTTGATATGCAACCTCAGAACTCCTCCCTGCCATCTGATTCAGAATAGCAATCCAGATATTAGAGTCGAAGAAAAAATTGGGGAAATCTTCTGGCGGAGTATCATTGATCCCCAAAATAACAGGGCGTGCCATCAGTCTTCAAAGAGGGCTGCGATTTCTAATTGGGCTTCAGTTTGACGTTCCGGGTGGCGCACCAATTCAATGGATTCAATCATTCTTTCTTGCCAGTCGGGCCTTCCTTCTGCACCGATAATGGTTACTTTTTTAAAGTATAACTCCCCTAAATCACGGAACAAATTTCCAATAGCAGCATGAAAGAATGCACTCGTCGCATTATTGATTCCTGTGAAGTCAATCACAACATTTTCGTGGGCACTCAATATTGATTTAGCTTTGTGATAGACTTCCATCCCAAATGGGTGCAGGATTGCATTAGAAGTGCCTATGAGTTCGGAAATGAGGATGTTAGGCATGGTTTGAAGGTTTGCGTCGTGGGATAATAAGCACTAAAAGGGCTATAAAGATAGTGTTTTTTTTAAGTTGAACGAAAAATAAGATGAATAGTTGTTCCGGAAAAACATCTTTTCAACCTCGATGTATTGAGTATCCCTTTGTCAAAAGCCCAATAGCATCCATCAGAAATGATGTGCAGTCCGCCGTTATTCTTCATGCAGTAGGTGAGGATTTTGGACAGACCAGTACCACCAACGGCTTCCGTCTTCGTGGAGTTCCCTTTGACTGCCCAGGATATGGCATCGCTTGGAAGGGTGATGGGTTTTATACTATCCTGTGTAAACTCTGAAACATTCTTAAGAAACCCGCACCCCATGTCAACAAGCGTAAACTTTAACTCTTGTTGCTGCGGGAAAAACTGCCCACAAGCAAGTATTGGCTCGGTTGTCCTTGCGTGTTGCTGGACATTAGAAAAAATTTCAAAGTAACTTTCCTGAACACGTTGTTTGTCTGCAAAATGAACCTGTCTGACACCTCGATGACTCAGCAAGTCCTGTGTAATGTAAGAAACGAAATCGTCCACACTATCAAGCTTAAAGGCTTTTGCAGAAATTGTACTTTCCCTTTCATCAACACAAGCATCAGTCTTTCCCAGGAACCAGTTGGCTAAACCATTGCGCAAAAAAACGTTTAGATGTCCATTGATTTGAGTTTCGCTTAGGAAAAAACACAATTTCCGTTCCTGTTTCAACTTCCACCCCATGCAAAGCAATAATGCTGAAAGATTGGCTTCCATGTATTTCATTTCTTCCCAATCCAGGTTGATGGTGCAATCACTATATTGCAGGCAAAAGTGATAAAAATCATTCAAGGCATCGTGTCCTTGTGTTTCAGTAGCTATTCGGGGAGGAAACTTGTAGGTTATTGGATTCATCGCCTTCTTGAATATTTTGATAGGGCATATTGGTTTAACCAAAGATGCACTGTGTTAAACTTCAGTTATCTTTCTTTTTAAAAAACATTGAAAGCTTTCGTCCATGCCTGAGTGTTTTGGAAGAATAATTGTTTCAATTATCTCATAATCATCAAATATAGATTTTTGTTGGCCGTTAACGAGCCATTTAATTTGCCATCTTTGAATTTTTTCTTTAAAGTCTTTGCTTACCTCTGCATTGTCAAGGATTACATTTTCAAATTTAGTATTTTCGAAGATAGTGGATATTAATTTTGCTCCAGTAAAATCAACTCGTATAAGCGTTGCGTTTGAGAAGTCAGAAAAGCCCAAATACGTACCTTTGAATCGAAAGCTCTGAAGAGTAGATCCAATGAATTTAGCCCACATCAATTCGCTATAATTATTGAAACACACTGAAGTAGAGCCTGGCATATTGTTGAAATTAGCGTTTGTTAAAACACTACCAGAAAAATTCACTTGCAGTAAGTTTGAACCGGACAAGTCTATTCTTTAAAGATTTAAGCCCCTTAAATTAATATGCTTACTTTCTTGAGATGACGTTAGTCCAACTTCTGTAACCCCTTCTTTGTTTAGTCTGTATAAAATCCCACGGATTCGATACTTGGCTTCTTCTGAATTCCATTGAATGAAATCTTCCATCTCATCTTTTAAATGCTGAATTCTTCTTTCCTTGTCTCCTTTGGCTGAAATCCATTGAAAAACCCATACTAATAGGATTGCATCAAAAAGCATTCCTATGAATTCAACCCTAATATTTTTCAAAGTTTGAATCAAAAAATGGTTTTCACCTATAAAACATGACATTGCTGATAATAGAGGAATAAACATAAGGATTAATAAAAACACTGCACCTACTAATGCCTTTGATAGTTTAACATTATCAGATTTGATAGGCTTCCAAAAGCTTTTAACCCGCAAAAAGAAATTTGATTGGTTTCTTTTCTTTTCTGGAAGAATCGTAAATAGGCCGATAATTGTGCTCATCATAAAAAGCACTCCTAAGAATAATAAAAAAATAACCATGCAAACTGCTATTTCCATCATAGAGACCTATTTTAAATTTACTTATTAACAGATTCCGGAAAATATACTTACGCCAGCATCCTCTTTCTGCTCCTCCTTTATCATGCAGATCATTTTCCCGACCCAGGCACTGTCTTCCTTTAATAACTGGCGACTATGTTTTAGTGCCCAATTGGCTGAGTATCCATAACCCAACGAAGTTATTTTCTTCATTCAGTGTGACTTATTCTGGGTTTAATATTTGATTGAAGGTGTAAGATAAGCGTTATAGATAATTTTTCAAAGCACAAGACAATCATTCATCCTTCATGTTTCCCGAAGAGGTAACACCTTCTCAAAAAGGTGTCACCCCCAGCCCCTCAATCTTCAAATTTTCAAAACTTGTCCCGCCCAACTTGTCCCGTATAACGAGAGCGGGAAGCGGGATCCCCTCATCTTCAAAACTTGTCCCGCAACGCGGGATCCCTCAAAATCCCCCTTTCAGCGCGATACCCCCACTCCATCAAATCCCCCATCTTTGCTTCAGATTGCAGCACTATGCACAATCACACAAACCAATCACCCGGCTATGAAAAAAATACTATTGGCGCTGTGGCTATGCCCTGCCTTTATGGGTATGGGCATCGCCCAGCGAGTTGTACAAACCGAGACGTACCAATACAACCTCGACCTGAAAAATGTGCGCAACGACCGCATTTCCGTGGAGCTAATTTGTCCGGCCATTGACCGGAATACGCTCAATTTCAACTTTCCAAAAACGGTGCCCGGCACTTATTCCGTAGACGATTACGGGCGCTACATCCATAACCTGGTTGCAGAAGACGCTTCCGGCAACGCGCTGACCATAAATCGCTTGGACAGCAACCGCTGGCAAATCAGCAACGCAGCAACCTTGTACCGCATCCGCTACGATGTGGAAGATTCTTTCGACGCGGCAGGGCGCCACGCGGTCTTCGAGCCAGCCGGCAGCAACATCGAGGAACGCGCCAATTACCTGATCAATACCCATTGCTTTTTCGGTTATTTCGACGGCCTCGCGCGGGCGCCTTTTCAGGTCAGGGTTTTGCACGATGCCGATTTTTACGGCAGTACTGCGCTGACGGACGCCGACGCTTCGGCCACGGAAGACTTATTTAAGTTGGCTTCCTACAACGAATTGGCGGACAGTCCGATGATGTATTGCCAGCCCGACACCGCCATCGTGCAATTGGGCGATATGGAAGTACTCATCAGCATCTATTCGCCCAACCGCATGATCAAAGCCGACTATGTAGCCAACCATTTCAAACCTTTGCTGGACGTGCAGCGTCAGTACCTGGGCGGGAAAATGCCCGTCAAACGCTACGCCTTCCTGATTTATGTGTCGGACAAACCCAGTTTGTCGGGTGGCTGGGGCGCGCTGGAACACTCGCTGGCTTCGGTCTATTTCATCCCCGAACAGGCGCAGGAACAGGCCATTAAGTCGCTCAAAGACGTGGCGGCGCACGAGTTTTTCCACATCATCACGCCGTTGTTCATCCACGCAGAAGAAATCCATAATTTTGATTTCATTGACCCGAAAATGTCGGAACACCTGTGGTTGTACGAAGGCGTTACGGAATACTGCGCCCACCACGCCCAGGTAAAATACGGCCTGACAACGGAAGAAGAATATCTGGGGGTACTGCGGAATCAGATCAACATCAGCCGGCAATATTTCAACGACACATTGTCCTTTACGGAAATGAGCCGGAATGTGCTGGACGAACACCATAGCCAGTTTGGAAACGTCTACCAGAAAGGCGCGCTGATCGGAATGTGTCTGGATGTCAAACTGCTGGAGCTTTCGGGCGGTAAATACGACCTGCAAAGGCTGATGCGTGATTTGTCCAAATTTTACGGGGCGGAAAAACCGTTCCGCGACGAAGAATTGTTTCCAAAAATTGCAGCCCTGACCTACCCGGAAATCGGCGCTTTCCTGAAACGCTACGTGGCTGGCAAAGAGCGGTTGCCGTTATCGGAAGTATTGGCTTCCGTGGGCGTGCGGTTCGAGTCAGTGCAGCGCCTGAATAATTTTTCCCTTGGAGGAATCGGGCTGGGCGCCAATCTTTCAATCATCAACGTTTCCCAGTTAAACGCCGTGGGCAAGCAGTTGGGGTATTTGCTGAACGACAAAATTGTGCGCATCAACGGAGAAGCCGTGACGCCGGAAAACTTCCAGGAAACGGTCCAGGCGCTTTACGCAAATGCAAAAGTGGGCGATAAATTGAAAGTGAGCGTGGAGCGGGAAGGCGCCAAAGGCCGCAAAAAAGTACACCACCTGAAAGGAAAGATGCAAAAAGTGGAAACGGTGCGCTACAACCAGTTGGCATTCGACCCCAATGCCACGCCGCAGCAACTGGCTTTGCGGAAGGTATGGTTAAAAGCGTAGCGTACCTGTTACCAATGTTGCAAAACTGCGTTATGTATGCTATACAAAACCAATACCAATACATTATCTAATTTAACTTTCATCATGTCAAAGTACGTTCACTCATCAATGACCTGGGTCGTTGCGCTGCTGTTGCTGGCATCACAGGCTTCTTTTGCACAAAATGCAGGCTGGAAATCCAACACTTCCGGCAAATACAAATACAGCTATGTGCCGGGAGACCCGCTGCAGTCGCGATTCTACACGCTGTCGAATGGCCTGAAGGTCATTACCACGGTCAACAAAAAAGAACCGCGCATTCAAGCCCTGATTGCGGTTCGGGCAGGCAGCAATACCGACCCGAAAAACCACACCGGATTGGCGCATTATTTAGAGCACATGCTCTTCAAAGGCACGAATGCCTACGGATCATTGGACTGGTCAAAAGAAAAACCGTTGCTGGATCAGGTGGAAGCGTTGTATGAAAAATACAACAAAACCACCGACCCGGATCAACGCACCGCCATTTACAAAGAAATTGACCGAATTTCGGGCGAGGCTGCCAAGTTTGCCATCCCGAACGAATACGACAAAATGATGAGCGCCATGGGCGCCCAGGGTACCAACGCCCACACCTGGGTGGAAGAAACGGTGTATGAAGAAGACGTTCCTGCCAATGCCCTCGAACGCTTCTTTACCGTACAGGCAGAGCGGTTCCGCCAGCCCGTGCTGCGGCTTTTCCACACCGAACTCGAAGCGGTGTACGAAGAGAAAAACCGCACCCTGGACAACGATGGCCGCAAGGCATTCTACAGCATGATGGAGGCCATGTTCCCGACCCACAACTACGGACAGCAGAGCACCATCGGCACCATCGAGCACCTGAAAAATCCTTCGCTGACGGAAATCCAGAAGTTTTACAACACCTACTACGTGCCGAACAACATGGCCGTCATTCTGGCCGGCGACTTTGATCCCGACTACGTGGTGGGGCTGGTTGAAAAGCACCTCGGGTTCATGAAAAACACCCCAGTGAAGGAATACACCGCTGCACCGGAAGCGCCCATTACCGCGCCGATCGTTCGGGAAGTGTACGGGCCGACGCCGGAAAACATCTCCATTGGATTCCGCCTGCCCGGAGCATTAGATGAAAAATCGGCCATGCTGGCGAACCTCGTGGACGAAATCTTATCCAATGGCAAAGCGGGGTTGATTGACCTGAATTTGAACAAGCAGCAGAAATTGCTGGGCGGCAGCTCGGGCATTTCCATTTACAAAGATTACAGCGTCGCGCGCCTCAACGGCAGCCCGAAAGCAGGCCAGACCCTCGACGAGGTGAAGCAATTGCTGTTGTCGCAATTGGACCTGCTGCGCAAAGGCCAGTTTGAAGAAAGCCTCATCAAGGCTACGGCAGCCAATTATAAACTGGGCGCCCTGCAGGGAGCGGAAAGCAACAACTACCGCGCCAACATGCTGATGGGCAATTACATCCAAACCAAAGGTGACGGATGGCCGGGCACGGTGGGTTTCATTGACGCCATGAGCAAAGTAACCAAAAAGGAATTGGTGGAATTTGCCAACAAATACTACGGCGAAAATTACGTGATCGTTTACAAGCGCCAGGGCGAAGACAAATCAATTGTGAAAGTGGATAAACCCACCATCACGCCCATCACGCTCAACCGCGATGTGGAATCTGATTTTGCCAAAAAGGTCAACAACATGCCCCTGAAAGCCACCCAACCAGAGTGGATTGACTTCAAAAAAGCATTCCAGCAGGGCAAAATGGGCGTTTGCGAAACGTTCTACGTGCAAAATACAGAAAACGACCTCTTCCGCCTGTCCTACCGCTTCGACATGGGCAACTGGAACGACCGCCGCCTTGGCATGGCTTCGCAGTACCTGCAATTCCTCAGCACGGATAAATACACGGCGGAGCAGATCAGCCAGGCTTTTTACGACATCGCCTGCAATTACAACTTTTCGGTACAGGACGAAACGGCTACCATCAGCATCAGCGGCTTGCGCGAACACTTCGGCAAAGCTGTGGAAATGGTGGAACACCTCTTCCTGAATTGCAAACCCGACGAAGCAGCCCTCGAATCGCTGAAAGGCCGCCTGATGAAGGCCCGCGCCGATGGGAAGCTGAACCGCAACGCCATCCGCTCGGCACTCAGCAGCTATGGCATGTACGGGCCGAAAAACCCGTTCAATAGCGGGCTGACCGACGAACAACTGAAAAACCTGACCGCTTCGGATCTGGTGAGCGTGCTGAACGGCATTTTCCAATACCCGCACCAAATCATCTACTACGGTCCGGAAACGCAGGAAAGCCTTCAGAAACAACTCAAAATGCAGCACCGCGTTCCGGAAAAAGCAATGGCTTATCCGGCTGCCGCCAAATTCAAGCACATTTCTCAGGACAAAAACCAGATTCTTTTCGCCCACTACGACATGGTGCAGGCAGAACTGAACTGGGTGCGCAACACCACCAACTACGACCCGGCCATGGCGCCAGTCATTGACCTGTTCAACAGCTATTTCGGCGGCGGCATGGGCACCATCGTGTTCCAGACCATCCGCGAATCGAAAGCGCTTGCCTACTCCACCTTCGCGTTTTACCAAACGCCTTTCCGCAAGGAGCAGCCATACAGCTTCAATGCGTACGTGGGCACGCAGGCCGATAAATTGGAAGACGCCATCAATGGCATGAACGAACTGATCGCCGATATGCCGGAAGTGCCCATCGTGTTGGATCAGTCGAAACAGAACATGAAAAAAACGTACGAAAGCGAGCGCATCAGCCAGGACGGTCCGATCTACTCCTACTTAGAGGCGCGCCGCAAAGGCCTGGATTACGACCTCCGCAAGGCCATCTACGGCAAATTGGACCAACTGACGATGGCGGATGTGAAGGCATTCCACAAAAGTAATATCGCCGGCAAACCATACACCTATTGCTTAGTGGCGTCAAAGGACAAAGTGAACTTAGAGATGCTGAAAAAATACGGCGAAGTGAAAGAGCTCTCCCTGACAGAGCTGTTCGGCTACTGATCAGAATTTCCTGTCGACGTAATTACGTATGCATCATAGTTTACAACCGCAGTGCTGTCGGAAGCGCTGCGGTTTTTTTGTGTGGGGGGGAGGACGTTTGGGTGGCCGTTTACTAAACTTTAAAAGTTTGGTAAACGTTGGGCTGCCCCAAATACCCGGAAATACAGCACATTACCGATCTAAGCCAAGCCACTTTTCTTCAAGCTTGGCCAAGCGGGTAATGGCTTCGCTGTTTTTATCGCTGAGGAAGAGGGGGTCGGGCCATTCGCCGGTGACGGTTTTGACGTGGGATTCGAGGTGTTGGATGTAGCGAGCTAAATACAATGGATGTAGCTGTAATAATTCTGTAATTGCATCATGGATTACTTTCCTATTCATGTTGTCATTAATTAATCGTTTATGTTTACTATATACCTGCTCATTTGCCACAGGAACAAAAACAAAGAATATAATTGAGCCTATTGATGTTAAAATTAAAAATAATACCAAAATCCATTGTGATATTGCCACTCCTATATTTTTAAGTGATTCCAATAACTCTTTATTTCTGTATACTTCCATTGATAAATATATTGCAATAAAAACAAAAACAACTGAGAACAAATTCGGAAGTATTGTTTTTTTAACAATTGATATTGCGATAATTATAGTTTCTTTATAAGTGGGTATCTGAATATTGAGTCTTTTATAATATGAAAATAATTTAAGTATTGTGCTGATTTTAATCGTCATACCAAGTTTTATTTTGATAAATAATTCATGATACTTAAATGTGAAAACTAGAATAAACCCAAAAAATAACTCGTTATTTAAAAAGAAATCGGAAGTAAATTGATAGGTTTTTTCAATTAAATCGAAAATTTTTTTAAGCCCTTCGATTTTTATTTCATGATCAATTTTTAATTGATAAATTACGATAGGATAAAACAGCCCAAGTATAATCCAAATTGAAAGCGTGTGTATAAAATTATTAATAACAAAATCTACCCATTTCCCTTTTAACTCTCCATAGGCATAAGAAAGCTGAGCAAATATTGCGAGAATTAAAGAAGCTATAATAAGTATTGTAACTCCAATGAAAAATTTAAGAAAAAGAAAAGAAGATATTGCCAATAAAAACATGATAACAAACAACCTGAGTATTTTTAGTTGATAAAATATAAAAAAAATAGTAAAAGAATTCGATAAATTAAGAAAAAAACGATAACTACTTAATCTGAATATAATATCAAGTATTGGGGTTTTATCAAAGTGATAATATAAATTTACTTTTGTATATTTATTAAATCCTTCAAGATTCCAACAAGATTTAATCGCGAATTCACTAACCCATGCATTGTCTAATTTTAAACTCTTGAGCAATAAATCTCTCGTACTCTCTTCATCCTGCATTAATCCAATCATCTCTGATGCTAATTTTGCCGAAACAAGGTTGCTTTCCTCCGTTAATTGTTCCCCAATATAAGATTTCAACGCATCCTGAAACCCAGCAATGCATTCCTTCCTCCCCCGAAAAGCATCCCTCAAAAATCGTAAACAATGAATACTCCTCAAATCCATCGGGTTCTTCACTTCCGCTATTACACTCCAGCAATAATCCGCAATGGATTTAGCCTTTTCAAACTCGGCCACTTCGCAATACAGCACCAGGGCATCTCGCTGCTGGGAATCAGTAGGAATGGAATCCGGTTGAATGCTGACCTCGCCAGCGAGCATGCTTTGCACAAAAAAATACTCGGCAAAGCGCCTGTGTACAAAACTGAACTTAGAGACATCGTTGGATACGCCCCGGCCCAGCCGCGCAAAACGCAGAATATCGGTCACTTCATCCAAAGGCAATTCCGGGTATTTTTTCCGGATTTTATCTATCGGCGCTTCGAGGCCATAAACCTCGAACATTTCCCGCGCCAGCACGTCGCAGCAGGTATAAACGGTTGCTTTGTCAATATTTTTCCGCTCTAAGCGGTCGCTGCAATCGTCCAGTGTTTTTTCGATATAGCTGCGATACATTTCTGCCTGATTGGCGGGCAGGCGGTTTTGGTTGTTTTCAGCAAAATCTGCCACCAACGTCGCCATAAAAGGGTTTTTGGCGATGGGCACCAATTCGGGGCGCTCCTTGAACAGGCGCTCAGTCAGTTCTTTGCTGTAAATATTGGAGCGCTTGAGGGTCTGGATGATTTTTTCTTCGCTGAAGGGCCGGATTTCCAGGGTCACATTGCTCTGGAATTCGTTCGTGGGTTTCCTGTAAATGCGGGAAGCCAGCACGCCCTGCGATTCTAATCGGGCGCCTTTCAGGAAGCGGAATATTACTTCTGAAAGCCGGTGGATCAGGAAAGAGCCGTCGCGTTCGTCCAGCACGGAGGGGATTTCATCAAAAGAATCAAAAATAAAATAAAGACGCCCGGTTTCATACAGGCGGTCGTAGTATTTGTCAAAAAAGCGGGTGGTGACAATGTCCCTGTTTTTCAGGTTGCGCAATACAAAAGCATTCAGTTGCTCCACTGTTGGCGGCTGCTCTTCCGTCCACTTTTCTTCAACATACCATTCTTTCAGGTTGATGTAGACTGGAATTTTGCCCGTTTTTTCTGACTCGGCAGCCAGGTCGCGGGCTAATTTGCGCAAAGCCACACTTTTGCCTGAACCGGGATCTCCTAACACCATAAACAGCCGTTCTTTGGATCTTTTGATGGCTGAAAGCAGTTCCGTAATTCGTTTTTCGCGCCCACGCCCGGTGTTGACTTCCACTTCCGCATCCAGCGGTGTGAAGTAGGACATGCTCCAGTTGGTTTTATTGTCTATGCTTTTCAGGTCGTCCACCAGCGCTTCCACCACACCGCGCATCTTTTCTTTAAAAGTGTGATCGGGAATGTCTTTATCAATGGCGGTTTCGTGTTTTCCCATCGCGGTAGTGTCGCGCGAGAAATAATTGACGGCAAGAATTACCGCAAACAGGAACACCAGAATGGGAATGGAGGTAGCTCCGGCAAGCGCTTTCGCCAGATTTATTGCAGCATCAGGGGAAAAGTAGCGAACGATTTCAACCAAAAGATTTGGCCAGAAGCTGGTAGCCAGCACGGCTGCTCCGGCCAATGCCAACGAAGCCAATCGAATTGGCGTTTTGCTCTCCGGCATCCATACACGATGACTGACCAAAAGAATAAATCCGATGACTGCACCTATGATTGCGGCATTAACCCGGTTAGAAAACAGCAAAAAAGCAGAAACGGAGGCAATCGAAATTACCAGTACGGCAACCAGCAGTTTGGATCGGTCTGAAAGGTTGGACAAGAAAGAAAACATATTGCGTCTCAGTTTGGATATCAGAGGAATGCGCAGGGGAACCCGCATTTATGTACAAATTTAATAAACTATTTGTCTGATGTGTAATGGAAAGGTAAAATGTTATTTAAACCTATCTATTCTCCTGCAAGTGCTATAGCATAGTAACTCTTACATATTCTGAACATCAGTCTTCAAATCTTCACTCGAATAGTGCAAATGCACCCCCTTAGACTTTAAAGTCTTTTGGAATTGCAGGCGGGTTTGATCACATAGCCGGGCGGCCTGAGCCAAGGTTAGTACTTCACGTTCATATAGCCATACTGCGAAGTCTGCTTTAAGGGCTCCGGGAGTAGCGTATTGAGGTGTCTGTTTCAAGGCTGCATCGGAAAATTCAATAATCATCAGCTTTTTTCTTACAAAGATAGGGTATTTTGGGGCAAAAGGCAATCAGCTGCGCTGAACCAGAAATTTTGGTGCGGAACGTTAAAATCCCGCATTAACCCCAATATCCCTAATACCTTTCGTTCTACGCATAAAGCAAAACTACATCCTCATGCGTCACTCACACTTGATTTTTGCCCTATCCTTATGCGCCTTAACCGTTCCATTTTCTTTAAAAGCACAACTTTCCTGGTCAGGCGGCCTGGCATTGGGGCCTAACTTTTCAAATATCCGCCACGACAACCGCATATTAGACAGCGAAGTTAAGCCTGGCTTTTCACTCGGTCTGCGCGTGGCCTGCCATCCGGGCGATCGGTTGGTTATTCAGGCGGAGGCATTGATTGAACGCAAGGGCAGCCAGTTGGAAACGATCCTGACGGATATTGAAGGGAATCCGATTTCTGAAATGGCGACTGCAAAAAACAATTTTGATTATTTGGTTTTCCCGCTGACGGTACATTGGCGCTTCGGCAAAGGGA
>JBJXFD010000431.1:0-4158 GCA_046153985.1 Saprospiraceae bacterium | reverse complement strand
CTGCTCTTGAAGGCATTGCAACCATAACTTTTTTCCATCCCGCTCACAATTCCATGCCGGGTTATTTGCTGGATCAATTGGTTGCTGCCATTGATGCCGTAGCCGCAGACGAGGCAATCACCGTGGTTATCCTAAAAAGCGAAGGCGATCGAACGTTTTGTGCCGGCGCAAGTTTTGACGAATTGGCCGCAATCACCGATTACGCAAGCGGCAGGGCCTTTTTTATGGGCTTTGCGCGGGTGATCAACGCCATGCGCCGCTGTCACAAACCCATCATTGGGCGCATTCAGGGCAAAGCCATCGGCGGCGGTGTTGGTTTAGCGGCGGCAACAGATTATTGCATTGCGACCCATTATGCCACCATCCGGCTGAGCGAGTTGGCGGTTGGAATCGGGCCTTTTGTAATCGGGCCGGTGGTGGAGCGCAAGGTTGGAAAAAGTGCTTTCCAGCAATTGGCGCTAACGCCTTCCGACTGGCAAACCGCCGAATGGGCCAAAGAAAAAGGTTTGTACAACGATGTTTTTCCAACCTTGGAACAAGCCGACGCCTACGTCGCGCACTTAGCCAAATCCCTCAGCAGCTACAATCCCGATGCGCTCCAGCAATTGAAGCGGGTGTTTTGGGAAGGGACAGAAAACTGGGACGAAGTGCTGGCGATACGCGCCGGAATCAGCGGGAGTCTGGTGTTATCGGATTTTACCAAAAACGCGATTCAGGCATTTAAACAAAAAACAACATGAAAGAGCCTAACGAAGATACCCGGGTGCTGCAGGGCCTTTTTCTCAATGTGGTACACGAACAGTTAAAAAAAAATGAGCCGCCCGAAACGGCGCACACCTTGAAGCGCCTGATGTCGGAAGGCATTCCGGAGCGCGATGCCCTGAACATGCTTGCGATTTGCGTTGCCCACGAAGTACACGCAGTTTTAGAGTCGGATGCGCCGTTCAACAGGGAGCGGTTTGTGAAAGCGTTGGATGAACTGCCGGGCGATTTTCTTTAATATGAATGAAGCCATGACCAATACTGATATCCTCACCGATAAAAAAACGCTCCTTCGCGCCTTCCGCCTCATGGCTACCGCAAAAGCCATGACGGAGGTTTACGAAGAAAATTTCAAATTTACTTCCAAATACGTCCACGCCACATCGCGGGGCCATGAAGCGGTGCAATTGGCGCTGAGCATGCAATTGTTGCCGCAGGACTGGCTTTCGCCCTATTACCGCGACGACGCCATGCTGCTGGGCATTGGCATGCGCCCTTACGACCTGATGTTGCAGTTGATGGCCAAACGCGACGACCCCTTCAGCGGTGGCCGCACTTATTACTGCCACCCCAGCCTGCGCGACACCGACAAGCCAAAAATTCCGCACCAGTCTTCCGCAACGGGCATGCAGGCCATTCCCACAACCGGCGTGGCCATGGGGGTTCAATACCGGGAAAGGATGGGGCTTTCACCGAAAGATACAGACAATCCGGTGGTTGTCTGCTCGCTGGGCGATGCCGCAGTCACGGAAGGAGAAGTGGCCGAAGCCTTTCAAATGGCGGCTTTGCGCCAATTTCCCATCCTCTATCTGGTGCAGGACAACGGTTGGGATATTTCTGCCAATGCCGCCGAAACCCGCGCACAGAACGCAGCCGAGTACGCAGCCGGTTTTAAAGGTTTGGAAGCCATCAGCATAGACGGCAGCGATTTTGAAGCCTGCTACACGACTTTTCAGGAGGTGTTGGCGATCATCCGCGAGGAGCGCCGCCCTTTTCTGGTGCATGCCCGCGTTCCTTTGCTCAACCACCACACCAGCGGCGTGCGGAAGGAATGGTACCGCGACGACTTAGCCGAACACCAGCAACGCGACCCTTTTCCGCAATTGCGGGAACGGCTGCGGGAAGCAGGGATTGACAAACCCACGTTGGCCAAAATAGAAAGCGAAGCGCGGCAAACGGTGTTGTCGGACTTTGAATTGGCGAAAGCAGGTGAAGATCCCCGCCCGGAAGATTTATTTACGCACGACTTCGCCCCAACCACCATACTTGAAGAGCGCGGCATCCGCGAGCCGAAAGGCGGACAGCCTGTCGTGATGGTGGATTGTGCGCTTTTCGCCATCGAGGAATTGATGCGCCAGCATCCTGAGTGCCTGCTCTACGGGCAGGATGTGGGCGGCAGACTCGGCGGTGTGTTTCGCGAAGCGGCCACCTTAGCGCAAAAATTCGGCGATCACCGCGTTTTCAATACTCCAATTCAGGAAGCATTCATCATTGGCAGCACGGTGGGCATGTCGGCAGTGGGGTTGAAACCCATTGTGGAGGTGCAGTTTGCCGATTACATCTGGCCGGGGCTGAACCAGTTATTCGCCGAAGTCAGCCGCTCCTGCTACCTCAGCAATGGCAAATGGCCCGTGAGCATGGTGCTGCGCGTGCCCATCGGCGCGTACGGCAGTGGCGGACCTTACCATTCTTCCAGCGTGGAATCGGTGCTGACCAATATCCGGGGCATCAAAATTGCTTACCCGAGCAATGGCGCCGATTTGAAAGGTTTATTAAAATCAGCCTGGTATGACCCGAATCCGGTGGTCATTTTTGAACACAAAGGCTTGTACTGGTCGAAAGTGCGCGGTACGGAAGCAGCGCGGAGCATCGAACCGGATGAAAATTATGTGGTGCCTTTCGGCAAAGCGCGGCTGGCACTCGAAGCCTCCGAAGCTGCTGTAAATAAAGGCGAATCGCTGCTGATTGTCACGTATGGCATGGGCGTTCACTGGGCGTTGAACGTTGCAAAGGGTTTTGAAGGCCGGCTTTCGATCCTCGACCTGCGGACGCTTTTCCCGTTAGATGAAACTGCCATTTATGAACAAGCCCGCCTGCACGGCAAAGTGCTGGTGGTGACGGAAGAACCGGTGAACAACACGTTTGCGCAAAGCATCGCTGCCCGCATCTCGGAACGCTGTTTTGAGTATTTAGACGCGCCGGTGCGCACGATCGGCTCCGAAAACATGCCGGCCATTCCGCTGAACGAAACGCTGGAGCGCACGATGGTGCTTTCTATTGAAAAAGTGGCGGTGGCGGTTGAGGAAATGATTTCTTATTGAGTAGTTATCGTGGAGTAGTTATTGGTTATCGGTTATTTGTTATTGGTGGGCGTAACTTCTTCGTTGATGATTCGCATTCCTTTCATAGCCTATACCAGCACCCAACCAATACACCAATAACCAGTACACCAGTAACCAATACACCAATAACCAGTACACCAATAACCAATACACCAATAACTAGTACACCAATAACCAGTAACCAATGCACCAATGCACCAATAACCAGTCAACATGAGCAACGTAAAAATAGAGCCAAGCTGGAAGGCGGTTTTGGAAAACGAGTTTGAACAGCCTTATTTTCAGGCGATTGCTGCTTTTTTGCGGCGCGAAAAAGAAGCCGGCAAGATTATTTATCCGCCGGGGCCGCTTATCTTTAATGCCTTCGACAGCACGCCTTTTGCAGAGGTCAAAGTGGTCATTCTGGGGCAGGATCCTTACCACAATCCCGGCGAAGCAATGGGCTTGTCTTTTTCCGTGCCGCGCGGCGTGGCGACGCCTCCTTCGCTGAAAAATATTTATAAAGAACTGAACGCTGATGTTGACGCGCCGGTCCCTGCACACGGCGACCTAAGTTCCTGGGCGAAACAGGGCGTGTTTTTGCTCAATGTCATGTTGACCGTAGAGCACAAACAAGCCCAATCGCACCAGCACATCGGCTGGCAAAACTTCACCGACGCGGTCATTCGAAAACTTTCGGAACAGCGCGAACATTTGGTTTTTATGCTTTGGGGGAATTTTGCGCGCAAAAAAGCCAGCCTCATTGATCCTTCGCGGCACCTCATCCTCGAAGCAGCCCACCCTTCGCCATTGGCTGGCGGCGCTTTTTTTGGATGTAAACACTTTTCAAAAGCGAATGCTTATTTGAAAAGGCATGGTTTGCCGGCGGTGGAGTGGACGGTGGATTAGGGAGATTAGTCTTTGTGCTTTTTGCAAGAGATTGTTTCCCGGTAGAGTAGAGAGAAGCGGCAGTGCCGCTTCTCCCCCTCGTCAATCCGTACGTGCGGTTTTCCCGCATACGGCTTTCCTATGAACTTCTTCATTGGCTTTCACAGGCGAACTCCTCCAGAACTGT
>JBJXFD010000580.1:0-15783 GCA_046153985.1 Saprospiraceae bacterium | reverse complement strand
GGAAACTACACACACACCAGCAGCACCAAACGCCGTTGCCTGAACAAGGCAGGGTTTTGACCATGCTAAACGAATTGTTTATGAACCGTTCAACCATCGGGAGCGCACTGTTTCTTATGTATTGCCTCGCGTTTAGTCCGGCAATGGCACAACAACCATCCGCGTTAGCGCCTTACCCCCCTGTTAATGTTGCCTATTATCAAAACCTGCATTGGCGCAACATCGGCCCGTTCAGAGGGGGCAGGTGCGCAGCCGTTGCCGGTGTTCCCGGAAAGTCAACGACGTATTACATGGGCAGCGCAGGCGGAGGGATCTGGAAAACAGAGGACGCCGGCTTGAATTGGAAAAATTGCTCCGATGGATTTGTGAAAACAGGCGCTGTCGGCGCAATTGCAGTGGCCGAATCAGACCCCAACGTGGTCTATGCCGGAATGGGAGAATCTACTGCCAGAAGCGCTACAACTTCCCACGGCGATGGCATCTACAAATCCCTGGATGGCGGAAAAACCTGGAAGCATGTGGGGCTGCCCCATTCCCGGCACATTGCCTCCATCCGGATTCATCCGCAGCATTCCGACGTGGTTTGGGTTGCTGTTCAGGGCGCCTTGTTTGGCGAAAGCCCCGAAAGAGGGGTGTACAAAACAAATGACGGTGGAAAAACCTGGCGAAAAGTGCTGTATGTGGATGAAAACACCGGAGCTTGCGACCTAAGTTTAGACTGGCACAATCCGCGAATCCTGTATGCAGGAACCTGGGATCACCGGCGCTATCCCTGGGCCATTCGCAGCGGGGGCCCCGGATCAGGGTTGTATAAATCCATTGACGGAGGCGAAAGCTGGGTGAAGCTAAAGGATGGCCTTCCAGATCAGGCTGGAAAAGTGGCCATCAGTGTTTCACGGGCCAATCCCGAGCACGTTTATGCAATCATTGAAGCTGCCAATGGTGGTGTTTTTCGCTCCACAGACGGGGGCGTTACCTGGATCAGAGCCAATGCAGACCCGGAAACGATAACCCGGGCCTGGTATTATACCAAGATTGTTGCCGACCCTTCCGACACTGAAACAGTTTACGTACTAAATGTTCCGCTGTTAAAATCAACCGACGGCGGAAAAACGTTTGAAGTCATCCCTACCCCCCATTCTGACCACCACGACTTGTGGATCAACCCCCAAAGTCCCAAAAACATGATTTTGGCTACCGATGGCGGCGCCGCCATTACTTTTAATTGTGGCGGCGATGGCGATGGCTGGAGTTCCATCTATAACCAGCCTACCGCCCAGCTGTACCGGGTCATTGCGGATCAGCAGTTCCCTTATTCCCTTTATGCAGGTCAACAGGACTATGGCGCCCTGTCTATTATCAGTCGTACTTTCGGAGACGGCATCAGCAACCAGGACTGGCAGGTCATTTCAGACGCTGAAAGCGCTTTTGTTGCGTTGGATCCGAACAAACCCGACCTGATCTATTCCACCAACTATCAGGGAAATATATTCCTGTACGATCAGCAAAAAAAACAAACGCGCGACATTATGGCCTATCCGGCAATCGGATTGGATATGCCGCCTCATAAACAAAAATACCGGTTCAACTGGAATGCCCCGGTTGTTACCTCCCCCTTCGACAGCCATGTCGTGTATCACGCTGCAAACGTTGTGCTTCGCACAGAAGACGGAGGCGTTAACTGGGAGGAAATCAGCCCGGATCTGACCCGTAATGAGCCGATTAAGCAAGGCGCCGGCGGAGGCCCCTATACCAACGAAGGCGCTGGTGGGGAAAACTACAATACCATCAGCTACCTCGCTTGTTCGCCACATCAACGGGGCTTTATTTGGGCAGGCAGCGATGATGGCCAGGTTCACCTCACTTTCGACGAGGGAAAAACCTGGCAAAATGTGACGCCGCCCGACCTCGGGGAAGCGCTCGTCAATTGCATTGAAGTTTCTCCGCATGAATCCGGAACGGCTTACCTGGTAGCTACCCGGTACAAATTCGATGACTTCGCCCCACTGATCTATTATACAAATGATTACGGGCAAACCTGGAAGAAGACGGTCAATGGCATCGAAATTGACGATTTTGTACGCGTCGTGCGGGAAGATCCGACCCGGCCGGGATTGCTTTACGCGGGTACAGAAACCGGGCTATACGTTTCTTTTGACTATGGAGAAAGCTGGCAGCGCTTTCAGCTCAATTTACCAACCTGCCCCGTCAACGATCTCCTGATCCACGACAACGACTTAGTTGCCGCAACTTCGGGTCGCGGTTTTTGGATTTTGGACGACCTCGGCAGTGTGCAACAAAGTGTGAATCGTTCTTTCCGCCGCTCGTTGTTGTTCAAACCCAAGCCGGCTAAGCTGCACCGCACCGGAGAGCCCATCAGGGCAGCAACCCTTGGTGAAAACCCGTTGCCCGGCGTCGTCATTGATTATTTCCTTCCATTATTGATGGCCGGAGATACCATTTCACTCCAAATTTTTGACAACCAGGGCGCCCTGGTGCGCAGTTATTACAGCCACTCAGATCCTGCTGACAAATACATGGGCATTGACCAAAGGTCATCCCTGAAACTACCCAACCGGGCAGGAATAAACCGTTTTTTCTGGGACTTACGGCGCACGACCCTGCCTATGGTCCCCGATGCAACATTAGATGGCAATGAATTTGGCAGTTTGGTTGGTCCGGGCGTTTACTCCCTGCGTTTTTCAACCTCAAAAGGGACAGATGAACAACTGGTTGAGGTCGTTCCCGACCCCCGCATCACTGCTGCGCCGTCTGAATATGCCGCCCATCAGGAATTTATCCAGTCTATTGAAGATGTGGTTATTGAAATCAATACCAGCATCCTGCAAATGCGCGCCATCAAACAACAGGCAGAACACCATCATCAGACCTTAGCCATGCGCAGAGATGGCCCCGCCATTCTGATCGAACAGGGTAAAATCATCGTAGGGAAAATCGCTTCCTGGGAACAAAACCTATTGCAAACACCCCAACCGGAGGCACAGGAAGCCATTGTTTTTCCAAAACGGCTTTGTGCGGAATTAATTAACCTGCGCAACCGCGTGGACGGCCCCGATCCTTTCATCACCGGTGGCGTCCGAAACCGGCTCGCCGACCTGTTGAAAGATTGGGATCGTTACAAATCGGATATGTACACCATCATCAATACGGATGTGACGGCGTTTAACCTGCTTTATCAGCAGGAGAATGTTCCGCCCCTGATTTTGCCCGACCGAAATTAGTGTCTGATAAATTGCTCCATCATAAATGTTGGCAGCTTCCAAGGAGTGCTTGCGCCTTCTCCATTAACATTGGAGGTAAAAGCGAACACCAGATCGTGGTTTTTGTAAATGACCAAACCGGAAATACTGCCAGTAGAGCCACCCCGATGGTAGACGCTTTCATAAAACCCGGTGGCTTGCGGCAGGTAAAAACCTAAAGCTGCGCAGGTTTCTATCAGGAAACGCTTTGTCTTTGACGGCGTTCGGGACAATTCCCAACCCAATCCAAAACCGGTTTCTTCGCCGCTGTCCACGTGCTGCATGCGGGTAAACATTGCAACGGTTTCCGGCGAAACAATTTTCCCTTGCCAATAAGCTGTTGCAAAGGCGACCAAATCAGAAGGCGTGCCAACCAATCCGCCAGAAGGATACTTGATGCTTTGATCAATGGGAGGCACAAGTTGCAGCGGGTGCGCGCCACGGCGTTCGTAATACCGTACTTTGCTTGTATCATTTTGTTCAATGCCAATGCCCCATGCATTTGCAGGCGCAAGCACCCCGGTTCGGATATAATCTAAGTAATTTTGCCCGGAGGCCTTTTCTACCACTCTTCCCAGGAGATTATAGCCAAAGCTGGAATATTTAATCTGACTGCCCGGACGAAAAAGCAGGGAGTCGTGTGCAAACACTTGCAACGCCTCGTCTAAGCTGTTGAAGTGCCTCGTATTCAACATTTCATCGTCCGATCGGTAATGGCGAATGCCTGCTGTGTGCGCCGCCAAATGGCGCAAGGTTACGGGATAGGATTTGGCCGGGAAATCAGGTATGTAATGCTGCACCGGGCTGTCGAGCGAAATTCGCCGGGCTTCGTACAACTTTGCCAGCGCTGCGCCGGTGATGGGTTTGCTGACCGAATTGATCCGATAGCGCGTTTCAGGAGTTGCCGGTATCTGCTGCTCCAGGTTGATGTATCCGAAAGCTTCCGACCAGATCAACCTGCCTTTCCACGCAACCGCTAAGGAAAAAGAAGGAGACTGGTTTTCAAGCATGAACTTTTTTATGAAGCGGCGTCCAAGGCCAATTTCGCGCTGAAAAGCAGAATCAGCCACGGTGAATCTGGATGGAATACTTGCCAAATCTGCCTCGCTGATCTGGTAAAGGCTGCGGTGTAACCATAACCGCCCGCCTGTTATGACCACCAACAGCAGGATTCCCCCTGCTAACGTAAATTTTACATAGCGCCACTTCTTCATAGATCATGCAGGTCACGGAGTGTTCATTTGCAAAATTGCAATGATTCACATCACTGAAAGCATTTTTTTTTCATTGTAGATTTGCAGGCCGATTTCAAACACGACAAAGTGAGGCAACTTTACTGTTATTAATACAATCCAGATTGGATACCCATAATTTAGCTTATGAAAAATAACTCGTTCACACCCAAGCTTTTTTCAGTCTTGAAAGAAGGGTATTCCAAAAAACAATTCAGCAAAGATGTGATTGCCGGCATCGTAGTTGGAATCGTAGCGCTGCCGCTGGCAATTGCGTTTGGAATTGCGTCCGGTGTAACGCCTGAAAAAGGATTGGTGACTGCTATCATTGCCGGTTTTATCATTGCGGCTTTTGGGGGCAGCCGCGTGCAAATCGGGGGGCCAACCGGCGCATTCATTGTCATTGTTTACGGCATTGTGCAGGAACATGGCGTTGCGGGCCTCACCATCGCCACCTTTCTTGCCGGATTCATCCTCATTTTAATGGGGCTTGCGCGCTTAGGCGCTGTCATTCAGTTTATTCCGCATCCGCTCATTGTCGGGTTCACCTCGGGGATCGCCCTGCTTATTTTTTCTTCGCAAATCAAAGATTTTTTCGGGTTGGAAATGGGTGTTGTTCCCGCTGAGTTTTTAGAAAAATGGCAACACTATTTCAGCAATTTCGGCAGCGTCAATTTCTACGCTTTGGGGATCGGCGTTTTTACGGTGATCACGACGTTTTATTTTTACAAAATCACACCAAAGGTACCCGGCGCGTTGGCCGCAATTCTCCTGACCACTTTTGTCGTCCAGTTTTTTGGACTTCCGGTGGAAACCATTGAAAGCCGGTTTGGCAACATCCCCTCCACGATCCCCATGCCGCAAATTCCGGCTGTTGATTTTTCGACGATCAAAGAACTCATCAAACCAGCATTCACAATTGCTATGCTGGGCGCCATTGAATCGCTGCTTTCTGCCGTTGTGGCAGATGGCATGATTGGCGGGCGGCACCGTTCCAATATGGAATTGGTGGCGCAGGGCGGCGCTAATATTTTTTCCGGCATTTTTGGCGGCATTCCGGCCACCGGCGCTATTGCCCGCACAGCAACCAATGTAAAAAACGGGGGGCGAACGCCAATTGCGGGTATCGTGCATGCCCTAGTGTTGCTGCTCATCATGCTGTTTGTAGGTAGCTGGGCAAAGCTGATTCCATTTTCCTGCCTTGCTGGCATCTTAGTCGTGGTGGCCTACAACATGAGTGAGTGGCGTTCTTTTGTCAGCATTTTAAAAGGCGACAAAAGCGATATTTTGGTCGTCACGCTCACCTTTTTACTAACGGTTTTGGTGGATTTAACGGTGGCTATCGAAGTTGGCATGGTGCTGGCGGCCTTTTTGTTTATGCGACGCATGGCCAAAATCAGCAACGTATCGGTCATTACCGACGACCTGAAGGACGCCAGAGAAGACCGCAACGACCCGGATGCTACAGAAAGGCTTCCCGTTCCCAAAGGCGTGGAGGTATACGAAGTCAATGGTCCGCTGTTTTTTGCTGCCGCGCACAACTTCAAAGAGACGCTTACGCGAACCAACCGGCGACCTAAATACCTCATCATTCGGATGCGCTATGTTCCGATTGTAGATGCGACCGGCGTTCACAACCTATGGGAGGTACTGAAAGAATTCAAAGGGCAAGGCACACAAATTGTGCTATCCGGCGTGCAACCCGCAGTTTTCAACTCGCTGGAAAAAGCAGGCATTGTGGAATGGCTCGGAAGCCCCAATGTGTGTTCCGACATCCATAAAGCACTAAAGCGCGTCAATGAACTGCTGGTGGAAAATTCATAAATCCCCCAACTGTGGCCGCAGGATGATTTCTTCTACAACCGTTGCAGGACTCGTATCCCATGCATGGTAAACGGCTTTCGCTACATCGGATGCTGCGACAAAGCGTTTCGGATCCAGGGGGGTTCCTTCCCAGGAGGAGGTCCAGGTAGCGCCAGGCAAAACGGCCGTGACTTTTACGCCGCTTTCGCGCAATTCAAAACGCAGGGATTTTGAAAACCCCAGGAGCGCAAACTTGGTAATGGCATACGCGCCGGAATCGGGATAAGCCGCCTGACTGGCCACCGAACAGATGTTAAAAACATGCCCTTTCCCGGCATCCACCATTGCAGGCGCGAGGGCCCGCGTGAGGTGGTAGGCGCCCCAAAAATTGACGTTCAGCATATTTTCAAGGAACCCATCGGGGTCTCCGAGCAAATTCCCGGGCTGGAAAAGGCCAGCGTTATTGACCAGCACATCCACCGAAGGCCAGCGCTTTGCAACTGCATTTGCAAAAGCCAGTACGCCCGCTTTTTGCGACAAGTCAGCACAAAAGGCCAGCAGCTTTGAATCGGGAAAACGCTTTGCAAAATCCTGTTCCAAAGCATCCAGATCCGACTGAGTACGCGCGGCTACCACCAATTCAAAACCATTGGCCGCGAATATTTCGGCAATGGCAAACCCTATTCCTTTCGTTGCCCCTGTGATCACTGCATTCATGCTGGTATAAAATCAAGTTTAAAGGTGATAAATATCTTTGGGATTACAGGCGAACAAGCTCTAACTTTGCGTCCACTAACTAAATTTAACTGCGATGAAGGTATTAAATTTTATGGGCATCTTAGCCATAATAGGCTTTGTTGCCGCTTGTTCCAACCAACCGGAAGGCCAGAAAGAAGAGACCGCTCAGGTGATCGGACAGCCTTTCGGGGATACGATTACGGCTGACGATGCCATCGGTTACGAAGAAATGCTGGCGCAGATGGCCGGCAAAGATTCGATCGCCGTAAAAGTCATCGGCGAGGTTGAATCGGTCTGCCAAAAGAAGGGCTGCTGGATGAATATTGTTTCTGCCGATCCTGAAAAAGCGCAAATGTTTGTGCAATTCGAAGATTATGGTTTCTTCATGCCGAAAGACATCAAAGGCCGGAAAGTGATCATGCAGGGTTACGCTTACAAATCGGTTACTCCGGTGGAGGAATTGCGCCACTATGCCGAAGACGAGGGCAAAAGCAAAGAAGAAATTGAAGCGATCACAGAACCTTTGGAGGAGCTGAAGTTTATGGCTTCCGGGGTGCTTTTGTTGGAGAGTGAGTGAGGGTGAGAGAGGGTGAGCGCCTGATGGAGGTGACACCTTTCTAAAAAGGTGTTACCTCTCTGGAACAAAAAACTCGGAGAGAGGGAGAGATTGGACACACATTAAAATCACTGAATATGAAATCATTAAAATTCATTTATTTGTTGCTTTTGGTAACCTTTGCCACTAGCGGCTTTGCCCAAAAGGCGGTTCAGTCTTTTGGAGAACCCATTACTGCCGATGGCGCTATTTCACACAAAAAATTGGCCAAAAAAATGGCTGGTCAGGAGTCGGTGGAAGTGAAATTGGTCGGAACGGTGGAGTCGGTTTGCAAAAAGAAAGGTTGCTGGATGAACGTTGCAGCGCCCGGATCGAAGAAAACAGAGCCGCTTTTTGTGCAGTTCAAAGACTATGGCTTTTTTATGCCATTAGACTGCGAAGGCCAAAAAGTGATCATTCAGGGCACGGCATACAAGTCGGTCACGACTGTGGATGAACTGCGCCATTTTGCAGAAGACGCTGGTAAAAGCAAAGCAGAAATCGAAGCCATTACCGAACCATTGGAAGAAGTGAAGTTCATGGCGTCAGGGGTGCTGATGATGCCCGCGGGAGGAAAAGGTAAGAAGTAGGCAAATTGGCAAGGGGCAAATTGCCCCTTGCTACATCCCACTACTCCACCGACAAGATCCTGATATGCCTGAAATTATCCGGCACTGGCAGGATATTGCAGGACAACTGTTCGATCGGCAAAAGTTCAAAGGTGACCTGTAACGGAACGCCCGTTTCAAAACTACCGGCTTCCCATTCGCTGGATGCAAAAAAAGTCCGGTCTCCATTTACTTCTGTAAACCAATGTCCGCTGCATGGATGGCGATACAATCCCTTATAGACTGCGACTACCTCTTCTTCAAGCGTAGTGGAATCTGAAGGATTTGTACTTCCTTTGTTGCACCCGGAAATCAACCAAAGGCCAGCCATCAGGCAAAAGAAAAGTTTCATTTTCATAGCTTTATCGTTTAGCTATTAAGACGGACAATGCTATTGAAAACGTTGGGGGATAGCCCTAAAAATCCCCCCATTAATTTGAATTGGCTATTTAGTCGATGTCTGTTCTTTAGAGTTCGAGAGCAAGGCATGCGAAGGCCCAAAAATGGAAGTTTACTCGGGTAAATGACCAATTTTGGGCCTTCGCATAACGCAGCTATCGGGCTATAAAGACAGACATTACCTTTTTTCATTTTTTCCGACAGAAATCATATTGGCAAACAACCGAAATGCGCCCGGAACGCCCGAAGGCAATTCGCGAAACCAGGAATAGCCAGTATAGATATAATGTCCTTTGCCGTATTTCGCCACCAGCAAGCCGCCATCTCTGGCCGGTTCGCCGGGGTCATTGCACGAAAGAATGGCTTCAAATTCCGGCCCCCATTCATTCGGGAAGTACAACCCGCGCTCCTGCACCCATCCTTCAAAGTCTTTGGCTGTAATCTTGTTAGGATAGTTCAGCAAGACATGATCCGGTTTCAGGAAACGCACTTCCGCTTCTTCCAGCGTCACCCGCTCGCGCGAAATTTTGAGTTTATACGGCGAAATGGATTCCACCGGCAGCACCATGTCAAAATTGGTATTGTATTGCACAATCATCGTTCCGCCGTTTCGAACGTATTCCAGTAGCTTGGCCTGGTGGAACTTCAGGCGCTCTGCCGTGTTGTAGGCGCGAACCCCGAGGATCACCGCATCAAACCGGGCCAGGTTTTCCGGCGTCATGTCTTTGTCTTCCAACACCGTCACGTCATAGCCGATCTGGCGGAGACTGGCAGGGATGCCATCGCCGGCGCCCATGATGTAGGCGACGCGTTCGCCCACTTTTTTCAGGTCAGTTTTGGCGACTTTGACCAAACCTTCCCTCAAAATGGTTTGGGTGGGAATGTGGTCGTATTCAATTACCACAATTTCTTTGCTGTAAGGCTGTCCGCTCACCTTCAGCAGCGGGCGGATATAACCTTCGCTTGCCGTTTTAGGCGGAAACAATTTGAATCGGAGGGTTTGCTCTTCTCCTTTGATTTTCAAACTAAAAGCCGCTTCCGTAGGCTCAATGCGCCAGCCTTTCGGCACATCCAAAGCAGCCGTGCCCGACACATTTGGCGCACCCGATTTAACGACCAAAGCCACCGTCTGCGCCTCATTGTCGGCAAAAACGTAGGCGCTTTCCGCGATGTTGCCAAACACCGGCGGCGTCACTTCAAAAGGCCGGTAAATTTCTCCTTTAACCGGGTCTTCGCGTTTGAACGCAATGTCGCTTTCCCATTCCATCACTTTTCCGGCAACGGAAAGCGTGTACCGTACCTTGAACTGATGCGGCGTTTCAGGCAATCCGCGCAGCGTTTGATCGGGCACCGTATACATGCCCAATGCCCAGGGCTGGTTGAGCCAGTAAGCACTGGTGAACGGCATGGTTTGGGGCAATTGCAGCTTTTTGGAAAACTTGAGCGCTTCATTTTGCGCAAGCGGCTGTTGCATCGCCGTATCTTTTTGCAAAGGCAGGAAGGCTAATTTTTGCAACGTCACCTCCACCCCGGAGCGGTTGATGATTTCCACGTTTACGGTCACTTCCTGGCCAGGCGTTGCCGAATAATCTTCCGCAATGGCTTCCATAAAAAGGCCGAGGCACCCGCGGATGATTTCTTTGATTTCTGAAAGTTTGCTGTTTTTCCAGTACCCGTCGGGCAGGGCTTCGATGAGGCGCAGCGCTTCCAATAATTTGGGTACACTGGCTGCGGGGTTATCGAAGCGGTATTCACCTTCCACGGATTTCAACAATTTACCGATGGGTTCGCCGGCTTCAACCCGGCTCCAGGTGGTGTTGATGCCGTCAAACAATTGTTCTTTATTTTTGGGAAGGTCGCCTTTGAGCAATTCGAGGTATTCCAATTCCGAGCCGCGCGTGCCGATAGAGCCAAATCCCTGGGAACGGTGCTGGCTGCGGCTTTCCGCCGCCACTTCATTGTTAGATTTACCACGCATGGTATAAAAAACGCCGCCGTCTACCCCAAGCATTTTGGATTTATCCGCTTGCGCAAATTTTTCCTGACTGCCGTAAAACCACCAGGAGGTATTGAAAAACAGGCGGCGCGGTTGCCAGGGCGTTACGAATTTCAATTGATCGGGATAGGCATCCTTATTAGCAGCAAGCTCAAAAGCTTCCACACCCAGCATGGCTGATGCAGTGTGGTGGCCGTGGGTTTTGCCAGCTGAATTGTGGTCGAAACGGTTGACGATAACATCCGGTTGCCATTTGCGGATCACCCAAATAACATCCGACAGCACGTCGTCGCGGTTCCAGATGCGCAGGGTTTCGTCGGGGTGTTTGGAATATCCAAAATCGTTGGCCCGCGTAAAAAACTGCCGGCCACCATCAATGCGGCGAGCTGCCAGCAATTCCTGAGTGCGGA
Organism: Saprospiraceae bacterium; assembly: GCA_046153985.1. Classification (GTDB taxonomy): domain Bacteria; phylum Bacteroidota; class Bacteroidia; order Chitinophagales; family Saprospiraceae; genus JABWAJ01. Next base: position 4,742 of record JBJXFD010000580.1, on the reverse strand, counting down.
TAACGCCCAGCAATTCTTCGATTTCCGGCCCGACTAAGTTCTGGCCGCCATCACCGCGGGTCAGCGACAAATAAGCAGTATTGGCCTTTACCTCATTGGATAGATACGAAATGAGGCGCGTATTTTCATCGTCCGGGTGTGCGGCCAGGTACAGCACCGAGCCCAAAAAGTTCAGCTTTTGAATGCCCTCGTACAAATCCGTAGAAGACCAGGTTTTGGGCTTTTGCGCATAACCTGCCAGCGCTAAAAACATCAGTACCATCACTGCCGACAACCGCCGGTGTAGGAATCCTTGCATATCAGGGTGATTTAGGATGTAAAAAAATTAGAGCAAAGATAAAAAGCCTGGTTGATTTGAAGATTTGAAAATGGGGGCAATTTGAAGATTTGAAAATTTGAAAATTTGAAGATTGGCTACCGTCCACCGTCTACCGTCCACCGTCATCTTCAAATTTTCAAATCAACTAATCTTCAAATCCTCAAATCTATTACCTTTGCCTCCGCCATGAACAGTACGAACAAATTCATCTGCATTCACGGGCATTTTTATCAGCCACCCAGAGAGAACGCCTGGCTGGAAGTGATAGAGATACAGGATGGCGCCGCGCCTTTCCACGACTGGAATGAGCGCATTAACTTTGAATGTTACGCGCCAAACGCAGCCGCCCGCATCCACGATCAGCATCAACAGATCGTCAAAATCGTCAACAACTATACCCGCATCAGCTTCAATTTTGGTCCGACTTTGTTGTCGTGGCTAGAACAGGCCGATCCGGAAACGTATCAGGCGATCCTGAACGCTGACAAAACCAGCCTGGCCCATTTCGGCGGTCACGGCAACGCAATTGCTCAGGTTCACAGCCACCTCATCATGCCTTTGGCCAACGCACGGGATCAGGAAACCCAGGTGGTTTGGGGCATCCGCGATTTTGAACACCGTTTCCAGCGCAAACCGGAAGGCATGTGGTTAGCCGAAGCTGCGGTCAATACCGAAAGCCTGGAAGTTTTGGCGGCGCATGGCATCAAATTCACCATCCTGGCAGCCCGGCAAGCCAAAGCGGTGCGCCGGATTGGGGAAGAGAAATGGACGGAATTGCCCCACCAGGCGATTGATACCCGCCAGCCGTATTTGTGCAAATTGCCATCCGGACGTTCCATAGCCATCTTTTTTTACCACCCGGTGATTGCCCAGGCGGTCGCTTTTGAAGGGCTGCTCAACAGCGGCCGGCAGTTCGCCAAACGCATCGCCGACGCCCTTGATAACAGCGAAGGGCCACAGTTGGCCCATATTGCCACAGACGGAGAAAGTTATGGCCACCACCACCGCTACGGGGAAATGGCTTTGGCCGACTGCCTGAACTTTATCGAAGAAAAAAGCATCGCCCACCTCACCAATTACGGGCAATATTTAGCCTCGTTTCCGCCAAAGTTTGAAGCGCAAATCCACGAAAACAGCTCCTGGAGTTGTGTACACGGGGTGGAGCGCTGGCGATCCGATTGCGGGTGCAACAGTGGCGGAAAACCCGGTTGGAACCAGGCATGGCGCGGCCCTTTGCGGGAAACGCTGAACTGGCTGCGCGATGAATTGGCCAAAATCTATGAAAAGGAGGCCGCAAAACTGCTGAAAAACCCGTGGAAAGCCCGAAACGCTTACGTAGATGTGCTGCTCCACCGAACCGACGAACAGGTCACCGCTTTTTTGAACGAACACGCGGTTCAACCCTTAGACACGGAGCAAAAAATCCAGGCCATGCGCCTGCTGGAGATGCAGCGCCAGGCCATCCTGATGTTTACCAGTTGCGGCTGGTTCTTCGATGAAATCTCTGGGTTAGAAACCAATCAGATTTTGCAATACGCCAACCGCGCCATCTATTATGCGCGCCAGGTGGGCGATACGGACCTGCATCAGAAATTCATCGAGCTGCTGGAAAAGGCGCCCAGCAATGTCCACGCCAACGGGGCGGTCAGCTACCGACAAACGGTGATGCCTGCCCGGGTGGATTTGGAGCGCGTGGGCATGCACTACGCCGCGTCCTCTTTGTTTGAAGAATACCCGGAAGGCTTGGAATTGTTCAATTATACGGCAACCAGCGAAGTTTTCGAGCGGCTGGAAGGCGGCAACCTGAAATTAGTAACCGGACGAACAACGGTGCAATCTAAAATCACCTATTCCAAAAAGCAGTTCAGTTTTGCTGCTTTATACCTGGGCCAACACAACATCATCGGCAACATCTCGGTGAACATGAGCCGCGAGGTTTTTGACGAGATGGCTTCAAAAATCAACCGCGCGTTTCAAACCCCCGATCTGAGCCAGGTCATCGGCATCATGCAGGAATACTTTGGGCCGGAGAAATATTCGATCAGCCACCTGTTCCGGGATGAAAAACAAAAAATTCTCCGCGACATCACGGCCAACAGCCTCCGGCAGGTAGAAAGCGATTTTCGGGAGATTTACAACGACAACTACCAGTTGATGAGCATCCTTGCTCAAAACGACATCCCCGTGCCGGATGCTTACAAAAGCGCCGTGCAATTTATTCTTTATGCCGATTTGCGGCGGCTTTTTGAAAACGGCAACCTCAATATCCGCGAGTTAAAACGATTGGTTGGCGAATTCCGAAAATGGAATATTCCGCTAAAACCTTATCCGGACTTTTTACTCAAGCTTGAGGAGCGCATTTTCCGGGAAGTCCGCGTCCTTGATGATTCTGCTCCGATGCTCCCAAAACTTCAAAACTTGATCGCAGCACTTGAGGTTCTGGAAGAAGCCAGCGTCCGCTTAGATTTTTGGAAAAGCCAAAATAGCTATTTTCACTTGCTTAAAGAGTTTAAAAACAGCACCCTGACGTTTCCGGATGCGGAATGGGAGCAGGCGTTTTATCGGTTGGGGGGATTATTAAAGGTGCGGAGTGGGGAGTAATGTCGTCTATAGAGGGAGTTGATGATCAACTTTAATAGCGTAAAAAAATGAATTGCAAAAATTGTGGACATCGCGTTGACGAAAAATTCTGCAGTCATTGTGGTCAAAATTCAAAAGTTGACAGGATTAACTTCCCTAATTTCCTAAATGAAGTTTCAGAGAGTGTTTTTCAAATCAACAAAGGATTTTTCTATACCCTAAGAGAATTATTTGTAAGACCAGGGAACACGCTAAAAGAATTTATAAATGGGAAAAGGAAAAACCACTTTAAACCAATTGCTTATGTGCTCACTTTATCAACCGTGTATTTTCTGATTACTCAAGTCACTAATCAAAAAACCTTGATGGATGACGCGGTTTCGGGATGGATGATTGGGGCGACCGGACAAAACTCAGGAGTAGAAATAAATAAAATTACAACCTGGTTCTCGAAGAACTATGCTTATTCAACCTTACTTCTGCTACCCGTATTTTCAATAGCATCGTACTTATCATTTTTTAAATTCGGTAAAAACTATCTTGAGCACATTGTTATAAACTCATATATAACTGGACAGCAAGCGATTTTTTATGCTCTGTTTGCAATTGTAGGAACTGTTATTGAAAGCGATGTAATAGAGGTGTTTTCGTTATTGGTTTCAATCTCCTATACACTCTGGGTGTTTTGGCAATTTTTTTCAGAAGGAAATCGAATGATGGTTATCCTGCGTTCGATCATGACTTATATGCTGTACTTGATATTTAGCTTAGGATTATTAGTGACGCTTATGGGGATTGATAAACATTGACCCTTTTTCTCAAAAAATAACGCCTCCGTCGAAAAAAAGCTGCCGGCGCCTTCCCCCATGCCAACTTTGAGGCTCCGCCAATAGAGCTTGTTGAGCTTGAATGGTATCAAAATCAGCACCATGGTAGATCATTTGTTTCCCAATCCAGGTATAGCCAAAACTTCAGTCCGGCAATTTTCTGAGCATGAGCGGGTGCTATTAGATTACATGTCACAAATTGCGCCGCTCACCAATGCTGAAATCAGCACGATATTTGAGTTGATCAGCGTCAAGTCTTATAAAAAAGGTAAAATTCTGCTCCAGGAAGGACAGGTCGGCAGTCTCTGTTGTTTTGTTTTGCAGGGTTGCGTCCGACAGTATTACCTGATTGACGGCGAGGAAAAAACCACCAATTTTTTCACAGAAGGCCAACCCGTCACCACGGGTGGTTCACCATTTGACACCAAGCCTTCCAAATCCTTTTTAGTCTGCAACGAAGACTGCGTTTTGATTGTTGGCAATACTGAAAATGAACAGGAATTCTTTGAAAGAATGCCCAGAATGGAAATGTTCAACCGGCTCGGCGTCGAAATGGAACTTCAAAAAAGCCAGGAAGCGCTCGCCGAATACATCATTACCACCCCCGAAGTACGCTACCTGAATTTAATGAAGACCCGCCCGGATTTGCTCGAGCGTGTGCCGCAGTATCAATTGGCCAGTTTTCTTGGGGTTACGCCGGAGTCGCTGAGTCGGATTCGGAAGCGGATTATGGGGAGGTGAGGGGACTGTACATAAGGCTGGAGCAACCTCTTTGTACCAAGGTTTGAGCATTAAGAAAAATAAACACTGACCCCGCTTGGCAGTCTCGCAGATCGCGCTATCTTTATCCAAACAAGAAAAGCCACCTTTTTGCCAATGTCAAGCAAAACGACACCTAATCACCCGCTGCGGAGCGCAGACTGGTTTGGCAAATCCGATAAAATGGGATTTGTACACCGATCCTGGTTGAGAAATCAGGGGTATCCCGACGATTATTTTCAGGGCAAACCCGTCAT
>JBJXFD010000428.1:0-4196 GCA_046153985.1 Saprospiraceae bacterium | reverse complement strand
CCGGCGTACCCACGTGCAATGGTGCCATTCACGGGCAGCCTGGGGTTCGACAGGTCTCTGCGTTTAACCACGCTGGCACTGTCCCAGGTATTGTAGTGGTAATAGCCATAGACATTGCTCTCATAGGCAACCGAGTGCCCCATGTCCGGCATGTACTCACTTCCAGTATTATTATCCTTAGCAGGCGAGCACGCGGAGAACAACGCCGATGCTGCCAAAGCCAGGAAATATATCTTGATGTATCTCATCGTTTTATATTTAGGAGCGATGTGCTTATCAAAATCAATCAGATCGTCTTGGCATTCACTTCCGAAGCGCCGGTGCTGCTCAGGAAAGACCGCAGGCGATCAACCTCGGCTTCTGAAGCGCCATTCGTTTGAAAAGCAATGCAAAATTTATCATCCGTTATGCGGTCATCCAGCGTTGGATTCGTCACGCCGGGCGCCATCCCGCAAATGGTATAAAAAGTCACCACCATCCCAACAGAGGCAAACAAAACCGTCACCTCGAAGGTAATGGGGATGAATGCAGGCACCGACCAGTATGGCTTACCGCCAAATATAATTGGCCAGTCGCGGGTAAAAACCCAGGACATGAACAAAAAGGCCGTCAGGGTACCGATTGCACCATAAACAAAACCTGCCTGGTGGAGTCGGCTTTCGGAAAGCCCCAACAGCGGATCAAGCCCGTGAACCGGGAACGGCGTGTAGACATCCATGATGTCTAAGTGGTCGTTTTTAGCCTGCTTGACAGCTTTCAGGAGTATTTCCTCATCATCATACAAGCCGTACAGCACTTCTTTATTTTGATTTTCCATTGTCGTTAACTTGCGCTATAGGGTGAATTAGTGATGTGTATCTGTTGACTTCGTTGTCGCATCGTGCTCGTGGTGGTGGTGCTTCGCATTCGGACCGATGTACTGGTCACCGGCTACCTTCAGGATACTCTTGATCTCTGCGATGGCAACAACCGGTGCTACCCGTGCAAAAATCAGGAACAGCGTAAAGAACAGACCAAGGGTGCCGACAAACAAACCGATTTCCACCCACGTTGGCGAATAATAACTCCAGCTTGATGGCAAATAGTCGCGTGCCAACGTGGTCGCAATGATCACAAAGCGTTCAAACCACATCCCGATGTTCACAAAGATGGACATGACAAAAGTCCAGAACAGGCTGCGGCGCATGCTTTTGAACCAGAAAAGCTGCGGCGATAAAACGTTACACGTCATCATGCCTAAATAAGCCCACCAGTAAGGTCCAAGTACGCGGTTGGCAAAAGCAAACTGCTCATAAACATATCCGCTATACCAGGCAATGAACAACTCGGTCAGGTAAGCCACCCCTACGATGGTCCCCGTGAGCAGGATTACCTTGTTCATGCTTTCGATGTGCTGGAGGGTTACATACTCCTGCAAACCATGCACCTTCCGGGTAATCACCATCAGCGTTTGCACCATTGCAAAGCCCGAAAAAATGGCCCCTGCAACGAAGTAAGGCGGGAAGATGGTGGTGTGCCAGCCCGGAATGACCGAAGTGGCGAAGTCGAAAGATACGATGGTGTGTACGGATAATACCAGCGGGGTAGACAAGCCTGCAAGCACAAGCGACAGGCTTTCCCAACGTTGCCAGTGTTTGGCAGATCCCGTCCAGCCAAAGGAAACGTAGTTGTAGATTTTACGGCGCAGGCCTGTAGCACGGTCGCGAACCGTGGCCAAATCGGGTACCAAACCAGTATACCAGAACAGCAGGGATACGGTGAAATACGTGGAGATGGCAAATACGTCCCACAACAGCGGCGAGTTGAAGTTTACCCACAACGGCCCCCTTGTGTTCGGGTATGGAAATATGAAAAAGCCCAACCAGAGGCGGCCCATGTGAATGAGCGGGAACTGTCCCGCACAAATGACCGCAAAGATCGTCATGGCTTCCGCAGCACGGTTTACCCCCGTCCGCCAGCGTTGGCGAAACAGCAGCAAGATGGCCGAAATCAACGTTCCGGCGTGACCGATACCGACCCACCAAACGAAGTTGGTAATGTCCCAGCCCCAACCAATAGTCCGGTTAAGGTCCCAGGAACCAATCCCTACCCAAATGGTCCAGGCCACACAAAATACATACAGCGTCAGGCCCGCTACCGCAACCATAAATGCGATAATCCAGGTCATACTGGGCACCCGTTCCGTGGGGGCACAGATGTCTTCCGTGATCTGATGATAGGTTTTTCCACCTTCAATTAGTGGCTCCCGAATCGGAGAAACAGGTGCGCTCATATCAAGTTATTTACGATGACAGTCAATACTGTCCGTGATTTCATGAATGTATCTTATGCGTCTAACGCTTCGTTGCGATTGTTGACCCGGGCGGAATAGAACACCGATGATTGCGTGTTCACTTCTTCCAGCACGAGATAGTTCAGCGGGTTTTCAATGCGCTTGGAAACCATGCTTTCTTTGTTGTTGCGGTCGCCGAAAACGATGGCGCCGGTCGGACAAGCCGTCTGGCAGGCGCTTTTCACATCGCCATCCACCAATTTGCGGTTTTCGCGTTTCGCGGTCAGTTTGCCTTCCTGAATGCGCTGCACGCAGAAGCTGCACTTTTCGATGACCCCGCGCGAACGAACCGTTACATCCGGGTTCAGCACCATGCGCATCAGGTTGTCTGCTGCAAATGGCAGTTCTTCGCCGTTGACGTAATTTTCGTTGATGCCGAAAAGGTCGGCGGTCGTATAATCCAACCAGTTGAAACGACGCACTTTGTACGGGCAGTTGTTGGCGCAGTAGCGCGTGCCGATACAGCGGTTGTAGGTCATCTGGTTCAAGCCTTCCGAACTGTGGTTCGTTGCAGCAACCGGGCATACGTTTTCGCAAGGCGCGTTGTCGCAATGCTGGCACATCATCGGCTGGTAAACGACGTTCGGATTTTCGTAATCGCCATAAAAATAGCGGTCAATCCGAATCCACGGCATTTCGTGGTGGCGGTGTACTTCGCGTTTGCCAACAACTGGCACGTTGTTTTCTGCTGTGCAGGCAACCTGACAAGCGCCGCAACCCGTGCAGGCGTTCAGGTCAATGTGCATGGCCCACCAATGCCCCAGCTCGTAGAAGTTCTTTTTGTATTCTTCAAACGGGTACAGCGTCTGCTCGTTGAGGTGCTGCGCTTCGTCGCGTTTTTCTTTGATGTGTTCAACTAATCCTTCCAGTTCCTTGACGTTCCCCTGATAGATAATGGAACGATTGGTCAATCCTCCCTGGAATCCAGAGCCCAAAGACATGATGGCTTTTTCATCCACATTCAATGGCTTACCGGTTGCATCGTCTTTAACAAGCTCGCCGTTGTCGCCGCGCGCGGTAACCCCCATTGTGTGGTGGTATTGCACACAAGCAAACTCTTTGTCTTTGTCAACTGCGTTGGAAACGCTTACAGTTGCTGCATAATACTGGGTGTTGCCATCGGCATCCACACTCAGCCAGGGATAAGCGTTTACCCCCACTTTATTGCCCAATGCGCGGCCCATTTCACCGGTCGCATCGCGGCCATAACCTACGGCCAACGATACAGTGCCTTCCATTTGACCGAATTGGCGAATGACCGTGCAAAGTACTTTTTTGCCATTCACCTCTACTTCCACCTTATCCGCTTCGCTGTAAATTTCAGCGCCGTTCAGGCCATTGAAGGAAGTGAAGTCGTTGTTACCGTCCCACTTCACCGGAACGCCAAGGTAATTACCCCAAACGCAGCGGGTCACCGGATCCGGCATTTCCTGCAACCATGGGTTAGCAGCGTATTGCCCTGCCCCCATGTTGACCGTTTCAAAAAATCCAATTTCCAGTTCGCTGTTTGCAGGCTTGCGCACTTTGGCAGCGGCAGCAGCTACATCACCGGAGAAGGCCACCTGAATGTCCAACTGTGGCGCTTCAAAAACCCCGTCGTGCAAAGCGCTGTCCCAGAAGGCTTCAAACGTTGCGAAGCTCGACTGCTGGCGCGAAATGGTATCTTTCCAGTTGTTTTTCAAAAATTCGAGGTAGGGTTGCTCTGCCGTCAAATCCAGCGTTTCGGCAGCTGCCCAACGCAACAGGCTTTCTTCTGCCTGGCGGGTTCCCGGCCTGCCCAAAGCGGCAAACAAAGGCGCAATCGTAGGCTGAATCAGGCTGTAATGGCCGCGTTTTGCTTCTGCATCGCTCCAGCTTTCGAGGT
>JBJXFD010000426.1:0-4064 GCA_046153985.1 Saprospiraceae bacterium | reverse complement strand
GCAGTTTTTCGTTTCGTTTTCTAAGTCAAAAACGCCTGCGATTTTCAGTACATTCATTCGTTGAAGTACCCGCACAGTTAAAACATACCAAAAAAGATGCCATAGCATTTTTATACAATATGTCTGGAAGAGCGACTATCTCTGCATTTTGTCATTTTCAAACTCAGTGACTATGAAAAAAACGATGTTCTTCGCGATCCTTTTGCTTGCGCTGGGCGCCTCGAAATGTGAGCATAAAAGCGTGTTCACGCCAGGAACTCCCTTTGCAATCAAATTTGGCGAAATGGCAAGCACAACTGATAAAAGCGTTTCTGTTGCGTTGGCCGCAATAAAGGAAGATTCCCGTTGCCCAAAAGAAGTGAATTGTATCCAGGCAGGCCGGGCCATTGTGGAGTTGTCCGTTATGGAAGGAAAAGAAACCGCTATCCTGCAGTTGGTTTTGGAAGGAAGCGGAGCGGCCAGCCCGGGAAAAGCTGCGGGCTCCTATACCTACAGCCTCCAAAAATTAGATCCATGGCCGGTAGCGGATAAAAAAACAGCGCCTGCCGATTATGTTGCAACGTTACTCGTTGCAAAGACCCCAACAGAGTGAGCTATCTGTCTTTATAGTCCGATAGCTGCGTTATGCTCGGCCCCAAAAGCGGTCACTTACGTATGTAGGCTCCCGCTTTTGGGGCCGAGCATGCCTTGCTCTCGAACTCTAAAGACAGACAGCTCCTAAATGGGCGGACACTATTTAGCTCGCCGTTGAAATGGTTTTAATGTTGCAAAACTCCTTCATCCCTATTTCAGAAAGTTCTCTGCCATAGCCCGAAAGCTTGATTCCGCCAAAAGGCAATCGGGGATCAGATTTGACCATTGCGTTGATGAAAACTGCGCCAGCTTCAATTTTTCGGGCGATGTGTTCCGCCCGTTCTGTGTCCTTCGACCAGATGGAAGCCCCTAACCCATAGTTGGTCGCATTGGCGCGTTTGATCAGCTCGTTTTCAGTTCGGGAAACAAAAATAGCGGCTAAAGGGCCAAACGTTTCTTCATTAAATACCGGCATATTCGCCTGACCGTTCAGCAACAAGGTCGGCTGAAAATTGCAGCCGCTGCGTTCCCCTCCCCAGGCAATGGTTGCTCCGCGCTCCATAGAACGCTGCATCTGGCGCTCGAGGTTGTTGGCCAGATCTACACGCGCCATTGGCCCCATCCGGGTTTGTTGGCCAAAAGGATCGCCCTGACTAATCTTTTTTACCTCTTCCAACACGGCTGCTGTAAACGCATCCGCATTGTGTCGCGTGATCAAAAACCGCTTGCCGCAAATGCAACTTTGCCCCGCATTCATCATGCGCGACTGCACGGCTACTTTTGCAGCTTTCTCAACATCGGCGTCGTCGAGGACAATAACAGGATCGCTGCCCCCCAGTTCGAGTACCGTTTTTTTGACATATCGCCCGGCAATTGACGCCACTTTGGAGCCGGCAGTTTCGCTCCCCGTGAGTGTGATGCCCTGCACAACAGGCTGCCGGATTGCAAATTCTACATCGGCGACTTCAATAATCAGCACTTGAAAAACGCCTTCAGGGAAACCTGCCTTCCTGAACAGGTCTTCAATAGCCAATGCGCAACCACAAACAGACGGAGCGTGTTTAAGGATGGTGACATTGCCGGCCAATAACGCCGGTACGGCATATCGGAAAACCTGCCAGAACGGAAAATTCCAGGGCATCACGGCCAATACTGCCCCGATCGGTTCAAAAACAATTTTATTGGAATATTCGGTAGGAACGGAGATTTCGCTGAGCATTGCCGGGCCTTCTTTCGCAAAATAAGCGCAAGTCCAGGCACATTTTTCAATTTCTGCGCGCGCCTCGCTGATGTGTTTACCCATTTCGCGGGTGATGAGCGTCGCCAGTTTATCGGCGTTTTCGCGCAACAAGGTAGCTAAATGCTGAAAACAGCGGGCGCGTTCTCCCAGCGGTTGCTGGCGCCAATACGCAAACATTTTTTCGGCCCGCTCGGCCCGCTCCACAATGTCGCGGCGGTTCATGATCGGGTAATTGTCAATCACTTCACCAGTATAGGGATAAATGGATTGGAAAACGGATTCAGGTGTGGCGCTCATGGCTGAAAATTTTATGGTGAATGATGCTTGCAACAAGCTTACCGGATCACAGCTCAGAGAAACAAAGCTTAAAGTTAAGGTTCTTTACAAAAAAAATTGATAATAAGGTTAATTCCATTTGATTTAAGTGAAAATGGATACAACCTTTCGGCTGAATTTACCTTTCATATATCCTGTTCAACGATTGGTTATGTTTTTTCGACGATTCGTAGAATTCTACTCACCATACACGTCATTTCTGCGTTACCCAACAGAACAAATCATGATTATGAAATCACCCTACTTTTCTATCGCGCTACTCCTGATGCTGCAATATGCGGCATTTGGCCAACAACAATTCACCGTCAGCGGCGTCGTTCGCGATGGTGAAAACGGAGAAACCCTCATTGGCGCTTCCATTCTGGCTTTGCCTTCGGAGATTGGAACGACCACCAATGAATATGGTTTTTATTCGCTTTCATTGCCTGAAGCCGATTCGCTCGTTCTGGAATTCAGCTATGTTGGCTTTCAACCGATTCGCAAGGTCATTGCCCTGAAAGCGAACACCAAAGTGGATATGGAAATGGGTTCCGGCGTTCAGTTGGAGGAAGTTGTCGTGAAAGCCAACGCTTACCGCGACCAACTTAAATCAACCGAAATGAGCGTTGAAACCATTTCTCCCCGCGAGGCCAAGCTCTTGCCGGTTGCTTTTGGCGAAAGCGACATCCTGAAGATTCTTCAACTCAAACCCGGGATCCCTTCTGGTTCAGAAGGCACCACCGGCTTGTTTGTCCGCGGCGGCGGCTCCGATCAAAACCTAATCGTCCTGGATGAGGCCACCGTTTACAACCCCAACCACCTGTTTGGTTTTTTCAGCACTTTTAACTCCGACGCGGTCAAAGACCTGAAACTTTACAAAGGCGGATTCCCGGCTCAATACGGCGGCCGGTTGTCTTCTGTCATTGACGTGCGCCTGAAAGAAGGCAACAACAAGCAATTTTCGGGCTCCGGCGGCCTTGGGCTGATTTCTTCCCGCCTCACCCTGGAAGGCCCCATCCAAAAGAATAAATCTTCTTTCATCGTTTCCGGAAGGCGCACATATGTAGACCTTTTTACCCGAATGGTGAACCGAGCCAACGAAGGAGTGGAGGACTACTCTCCCATCCCCGATTATTATTTTTATGATTTGAATACAAAACTCAACTTTGAATTAGGCGAAAAAGACCGGCTCTACCTGAGCGGCTATTTTGGCCGGGATGTATTCGGGTTCGACGGCGACTTCTTCGATTTCAATTTCGACTGGGGCAATGCCACCGGAACAGTGCGCTGGAATCACGTGTTCAATGCCAAACTTTTTGCGAATACAACCTTAACCTACTCTGATTATCAGTACAATATTGAAAACAAACTCACCGGCTTTTCTTTTAACCTCGGTTCAAATATCCGGGACGCCAACCTGAAAACCGACTTTTTTTATGCCCTGAACAACAAGCATACTCTCCGCTTCGGGGGCAATGCCACGTACCACGAGTTCACCGTTGGCCGACTCAAGGCAGGTAGCGACGACGGCAGCGTTTCTTTTTCGGCGGGGAATGACTACGACGGGGTAGAAGCAGGCGCTTATATTTCGGACGACTGGGTTGCTTCGGATAAGCTGAAAGTCAATATGGGTCTGCGTTTCAGCGGATTTTTCAACGATGGCCAGTCTTACTTCGGTGTCGAGCCGCGCGTCGCCGCCAACTATTCCATGACGGAGCACGTCAGTCTCAAAGCCAGCTACGCCCGCATGTACCAATACCTGCATTTGGTGGCGAATGCCGGCGTGGCCTTGCCCACCGACGTCTGGTATCCATCTACGGCAGCCATCAAACCGCAGCGCTCCGATCAGGTTGCCCTGGGGGTTTCCTGGTTGCTGGGCAAAGACTACTTCTTAGAAGTGGAAACGTATTACAAAGACCTCAAAAATCAATTGGAA
>JBJXFD010000409.1:0-5821 GCA_046153985.1 Saprospiraceae bacterium | reverse complement strand
ATAAGCAGGGCAAGTTCATGATTTACAACTCCCTGCTTTCCGAATTTGCGGTGCTGGGTTTTGAATACGGCTATTCGCAGGCTTCACCCGACCATTTGGTGATTTGGGAAGCTCAGTTTGGCGACTTCTACAACGGCGCTCAACCGATGGTGGACCAGTTCATTTTGTCGTCCGAAACCAAGTGGCAGCGCCAAAGCGCGCTAACGCTGTTGTTGCCCCACGGCTACGAAGGCCAGGGGCCGGAGCACTCCAGCGCCCGCATCGAGCGCTTCCTGCAAAACTGCGCCGAGTTCAACATTACGGTGGCGAATGTGACGACGCCTGCCAACTTTTTCCACCTCATCCGCCGGCAGCTGGCGCGGCAATTCCGCAAGCCGCTGGTGGTAATGTCGCCGAAATCACTGCTGCGTCACCCGGAATGCGTGTCCGATTTGTCGGAATTTGAATCGGGCAAAGTTTTCCGCGAAGTCATTGACGATGCGGCCATCAGCGCCCGCGATGCGAAAAAAGTTAAGCGCCTGCTGCTGTGTACCGGCAAGGTTTACTACGACCTGCTGGATCGCAAAAACAAAACGGATCGCAAAGATGTCGCCATCGTGCGCCTTGAACAATTGTACCCGTTCCCCGAGAAACAATTGGATCAGTTGTTTGAAAAATACGCCGGCGCAGAAGCCATCTGGGTACAGGAAGAACCCGCCAATATGGGCGCCTGGACGCACGTGCAAACCTTCTGCTCCCGCAAAGATTTGCAGTTGATTTCGCGCCGCCGCAGCGCTTCTCCGGCTACGGGTTTCAAAAAAGTACACGATGTTCAGCAGGAGGAGATTGTGACGAAGGCGTTGGGGTAGAATTCGTTATTACGTTACGTGTCGGACACCTTTGGAGGTGTCCGACACGTAACGTAATAACGAATTCACTTCCGGCTCAAATAAACACCGGCCAAAATCAAAAACATGCCGGCGAAATGCAGGATAGAAATGGATTCGCCATCTAAAAAGCCCCACATCACGGAGATTACCGGTGATAAGTAACTGACAGTGGAGGCAAATACCGGGTTGGTCCATTGGACCAAGCGAAAGAAATAAACGGACGCGATCACCGTGCCGAACAGGGAAAGTAAAAACACAAAACCCAGCACGGGCAAAGCCTGGGGTTCTGTTGCAACCTGATGGACTACATCTGTTGTAAAAAACAACCAGATCGCTGCCGGGATACCCACCAAAACAAACGATACCATGCTGATATGGAAGGAATTCATATCGCGCAGGTAACTACCCACCGTATTGCCGCTGATGGCATAGCAGATCGTGGCCAGAATTATCAGCAGGCTGTAAAGTACATGCGATTCAGTCCCGTTTGAGGCATTCATCAGCACCAGCATACTGGCGCCGGCCAACCCAATCAGGATGCCCAGGACTTTCGACCAGGCCCAGCTTGCTTTAAAAATCAATACGCCTAAAAACAAGGTAAACAAAGGCGTCAGGGCATTGAGGATGCCGGTAACCGAACTGCTGATGTGCGTTTGCGCGATGGGGAATAAAAAGGCCGGGATGCCGCTGCCCATCAAACCCACCACAACTAAATATTTCAGGCGACTCCAGTCTATCTTACTAAAATTGGCAATTAAAATGGGCAGCAGGATGAGCGCCGAAAAACTCAGGCGCAGGAAGGCCACCTCCTTAGCTTCAAAAACCGTCAGTCCTTTTTTGATCAGGATATAGGAACTCCCCCAAATGAGGCTCAGAAAAAACAGCATGACCCAGCTTTTTAGGCTGATGGGAGTAGTGGTTGAGCTTGGCGCGACGATGGTTGACAATGTTTAAGGTTTTGGAGTTGCGAATTTATGTCCATTGATCGAGGTTTATTTGTTTTTTTTTAAGCATTGTGCGACAAAAAATGACTAAGGATTGTTATTTTTTTTTGAAATAATATAAAAACATGAATGCGATCAAGTTTTTGTTCGAAAATTTCCTCCGGGATAAACGGGTTTATGCCTTGAATCAGAGCTACTGGGCACATCAGTTGGGCAAAGCTATTCCAGAAGATAAACTCGAGTCAAAGAACTGGTATAACAACGAATTCGCAAACGGGGTCAAGATTTACGATGGCAACCCAATATACAGCCTGTTGATTCGCCCGAACAAATCCATTCGAATTATCCAGGAAGAGCCGGAAAGTAACGCTCCCGAGATAACGGCCTGGATACAACAGACAGAAGGTCATAAAAGGAACAAGATTGAGGAGCTGGTTATCTCTTTAGAATTGTCGGAGTTAACAAAGGAGTTAACCCTGGAACTCGTTCGCAAGTGGGCGGATAAAGATACGGGCGCTTCTAACATGGAAGCATTGATAGCCGCCAGGTTAGAAGCGCTGGGAAAAAACTAAACCAAATCTTATCTGGTTCTTACCTCACCTTCACCACTTGCTTCGCCACTACTGTCCCACTTTCACCCCGCAGCCGCACCCAATAAACCCCCGATGGCAGGGCCGCAAGATCGAGTTCCACCACGTGCCTTCCGGGATTGAGGTTTTCTAAATAGCGCTGCTCCAGGCGTTGGCCGAAAGGCGTCAGTACTTCTAATAAAACCAAATCCTGCGTTGCGGGCGTTGTGAGCGTTAACCGCAATTTAGTGTGGAAAGGGTTCGGCTGAACTTCCAGCGTGCCCAGCATGGCCGGGGTATTCCCGGTCGCGTTGATGCATTCAGTGGTAAAGCGCAGTGTATCCGAAAGTAGGCTCAGGTCGGAGGAGCACACACTTTGCAATTGCACTTCGTACGTTTGGCAGGAATCCAAATTTTCCAGCATTAAAAAATTCTCCACCACCGGTGCTGTTGTCCAGGTATCAGCGCCCAGCTTTTTATAGTTCAGAATGTAGCCTATGGACGGGCCGACATTTTCCCAAACGATTCCGGCCGTATTTACGGTAACGTCTAAGGCCTCCAAACCTGAAGGCGGGCGACAGTTCGACGTCGGCAGAATTTCCACGCAATAATCTTCCACTTCGCCGTAGTTGTCGTCTCCGCTGACACAAGCCCCGAAAGCTTCCTGGTATTGCATCAGCACGCGCAACCGGGTGCTGCCCAAAGGTGCGTCGGCAGCGATGTTCAGGATGGTGTTCAAGGTATCAGACACCGTACTTCCGGCATCAAAAACCAGTTCGTTGTCATCGAAAACGCCGTCTTTGTTATAGTCTATCCAGATTTTAAAATACTCCTGATAGCTGAACCCGCCATAGGCCGGAATCAGCAACATCGGGTAGGCGCCGCCTTGTTCCAGCACAATCCCGGGCGTTGTGGTGAAGTTGCCATAGCTGTTATTTGAACCCGAAATAAGCTGAAACGTATCAATCACCACTTCCTGAATCCATTCTTCCGAAGCATTCAGGTCAATTGGAGGACAATAAGTCAGGTCCCGGCACGGGCCGCAGCCGGTCGTTCCGAATGCAAAAGCGGGGCCGAATTCCGTTATTTCGTTTTCGCAGAGGGTTTTGATTTGCACTTCGTATTCGGTGCAGGCCAGCAACCCTTCCGGGAGGTCAAATTCTGTTCCTTGGGTGTCGAATTGGGTAAAAACTCCCGAACCTGCGACGTTGATCTGGATTTGATAGCCGGTAGCCGCCAGCACGCTGCTCCAGGAGAAAGCGGCCGTGCTGTCGCCAACCGCGTCAATGGAAAACAGGCCGGGCGCTTCGCAACAGCCATCGGTTTTGAAACGCAGGGTCAGGCCATAATCTAAAGTATCGCTGCTGCAGAAAGCGCGCAACTGGAGTTCATAATCCGTGCAGGCCAGCAGTCCTTCAAATTCATAGGGACTGCCCACCGAGTCGGCTTCGTTCCAGTCAGCAGCCCCGATAGCCCGCCAGCGCAGGTCTACCCGCTGGATGCTGTCGTTGATGTTCCAGGTCAGCACCGCCGCAGTATCGCTGAGGGCAGTAATTTTCTGGCTGCTTGGCGAGAAGCACCCGCCGCAATTTACGAGGAGGTTCGTCAGACTTTTAAAAACGTTCAGACGACCGCCGGTTACCGTAATGCTGTCTAAGCTTTGGTTGAAATCCACCCCTTCCAGGATGGCTTGCTTCACGAGCAGTGCAGCGGCGCCAGGGTCGTTTTTTGCCAGCGCCATAAACCCAGGGCAAGGCGCGGAGTAGAGCAGGCCTACTGTGCCGGTTACATGGGGCGTTGCGCCCGAAGTTCCGCCAAACCCATTATATCCATTATTCTGAGCAGTCGTCCAGGTATTCGCGCCAAACGCGCCGAGGTCTATGGTCGTTGCACCATAACCTGCCCCGGTCACTTTCACATCGTTGTGGTTCATATTGGTCACCGAAATGAGGTAATCACTGGGGCAGGCGGTCGGTAAATCGCCCTGTTCGTCCACATTGATGTTGCCATTCGCTGTAGCGCCACAGCTGATGATGCCGTTAACGCCAAGCGTATCGAAGAAAGCGCACCAGAGCGGCGCGTCTTCCGGGTCGCCGAAATCCGTGCCCCACGAAGCGTTGGTGGCAACCACGAATGCGCCTTCTGCCCCGTTGGAGGCGTTGTAGCGCATGCGTTGTACCAGCGGATAGGTGTAGGCTTCGAGCACCAAAGCTTCGTTGGAGTTGAAATTATTTTTGACGATCATCAGCTTCACGTCCCAGTTTACCCCTGCCACGCCAATGCCGTTGTTGCCCTGGGCGCCAACGATGCCGGCAACCGGCGTGCCGTGCCCGCCTCCGGAGATGTTGTCGGTGTCGCTGAGGATGTTCCAGCCCCGATAGTCGTCTATGTATCCGTTGTTATCGTCGTCAATGCCGTTGTTCGGAATTTCAGCGTGGTTGAACCAGCGGTTGTCGCCAAAATCCTGGTGGTTCAGGTCAATGCCGTCGTCTAAGATGGCCACGACAATGGTATCGCCGGTTGCAGTAAGGCCGCCGGTTGTGATGTCCCAGGCTAAGTCTGCGTCAATATCCGCGCCGACCAAGCCGCCAGTCTGGCCGGTATTGATGTACTGCCACTGGTCTTCAAACCCCGGGTCGTCGGGGATGGTGGAACGCATGGTAACTAAGTGGTTGAATTGTGCCGTAACTACGCCGGGGTGGCGGCCCACCGCATCGAGCAGCCTGCGCTCATCAATGGAAGTAAAATCAAAAGTCAGGAGCCAGATGTTCAGCGGCTTAGACACGACGCGATCGAAACGGGCAAGGGTGGGAACGCCCTCAAAAGTTTGCCATTGCGTGATCCATTCCGATGGGTTGGTGCGCTTGTCGAGCCGAACCAGGATATCGCCCTGAACGCGGTTGAGGCGCTGGGCGAATAAGGCGCTTGCCGCAAACAAGATGCAGCAGGATAGTAGAAACGCTTTTTTCATTCCACTAAGATAGTTGTGATGATATAAACAAGAGCTTGCAAGCTACATCTTTTCCTTTTGAGCCAAATGAGATTTTGTCATTTTGTCTTCTCTTAGTCAGTTACAGTTTGTCCGGGTTTTTAATACACAAGCTCTAAGGGTCGCTGAATTAATAAGTGTCGTTTTTGCCAGGCAAGGCATTTTGGTTCTAACCGAGGCGGGTGTTCCCGACCTTAGCCAAAGCTAAGGGAGGCGGTTCCCCAACGAAGGGTAGGAACAAAAGGCCTCCTGGAAAAGTTGACAGTTATTAATTCAACGACCCTAAAGGACGACTTTGGCATTTTCAATGCAATTAGTTGTCCCCATAATCAAAAAGACATATATTGGCCTAACAAAACAGAAGCCCGTATGAATGAGCCTATCTCTAGCATTATGACTCGCGAAGTCTTCACGTTGAGTCCTGAAGACACTTTAACCAAGGTCAGGGAG
>JBJXFD010000398.1:0-8835 GCA_046153985.1 Saprospiraceae bacterium | reverse complement strand
GGCGGCCTAAAGCCCGCGAAACGAAGGCCGTTCTCCGTTTCGCGGGCTTTAGGCCGCCTGCTCGATTCTGAAAACAAAGCCTTCAATTCTCAAACCCAATAATCCCCTTATTGATGGCATTCGTGAAAAAATCTTCGATTTCCGGGCAAGTGAAACCTGGCTCGCCAAGATTCGGACACAGGAAATTCCCGTCGCAGTCCACCGGGTTGGAGGCCATGTCTGCACAATAATTACCAGCGACATAGTATTGTTTGCCGTTGAATTCGTAGAGGTTGTAAAATAATTCACAATTCAGGGTCTGACCGGTGTATTTGATCAACTGGCGCGACTCGATGAACTGGTCCACACAATTAGGCTGAATGGATTCCTTTTTGCAGGAAAGGGCAAGCAGGGTAATGGCGAAAAAGCCAAGGATGGTGTTTTTCATAAGGAGTAGTTGTTTTTGAGTTAGACAGTTGATGCGGGTGAAGGGGTTGGTAATTTGAAAGAAAAAAGAGGGAAAAGCGAATCCAGACCCTTTTTGAACTTACGCTCCCTGAAAACGCCAACATCTATGCTTCTGAATACAGCTTTTACTTGCCTGATAAGCAATTGCTACAACAAAAGTTAGCGGAATGGCTTGAAGAGTATGAGCAAGCCGGCGAATGAGGCGTGCGCCATTCTGATAATTTTGCCCCCCCCCCCCGAAAATGCGAAAATTTACGAAACCGCTGAATTCCTGTTCAGCGTAGAACAGCCCAGTCAGCTGAATTGGAGTTCAGCGGTACAGGGCCATAAGTTGCCTGAAACTTAGCGCAAATCGCCCTGCCTATCAAGATTCCCCCGATTTTAGCTTTGCTTCCAAAGTGGCTAAGCTGTTTTTTGCCATAGCCACATGTGGGTGCGCAGCGGGCAGGGCTTTTTCCCAAATGGCTACTGCTTGGCGAATAAAGGTCACGGCTTTGTCCATATCTCCCAAAGCGTCGTAAGTACAGGCGATATTATTGTACGATAAAGCCAAATTAGGATGCTCCGGTGGCAACACTTTTTCCCGTATAGCTAAGGCTTTTTGGTGGTATTCCAAACTTTTTTGATTTTCACTCAAAGCACGGTAAGTCTCTGCGAGGTTGTTGTATGAAGATGCCAAATGTGGATGCTCCGGTGGCAACACTTTTTCCCAGATGGCCAAGGTTTTTTGGTTGTATTCCAAACTTTTTTGATATTCGCCCAATGAACGGTAGGTCAACGCGAGGTTGTTGTAAGAAGTTGCCAAATCTGGATGCTCCGGCGGCAACACTTTTTCCCCAATGGCAATATCTTTTAGGTTGTATTCCAAACGTTTTTGATGTTCGCCCAAAGCACCGTAGGTCTCTGCCAGGTTGTTATAAGAAGTTGCCAAATCTGGATGCTCCGGCGGCAACACTTTTTCCCGGATGGCCAAAGCTTTTTGGTCGTATTCTAAACTTTTTTGATGTTCTCCCAAAGCGTGATAGGTTGCTGCAATATTATTGAACGACAATGCCAAGTTGGGATGCTCTTCGGGCAACACTTTTTCCCAGATGACCAAGGTTTTTTTGTTGAATTCCAAACTTTTTTGATGTTCGCCCAATGAACGGTAAGTCAACGCGAGGTTATTGTAAGAAGTTGCCAATTCGGGGTGTTCCGCTGGCAACACTTTTTCCCAAATGGCCAAAGCTTTTTTGTTGAATTCCAAACTTTTTTGATGCTCGCCCAAAGCGTTGTAGGTCAAAGCAAGGTTGTTGAACGACGTTGCCAAATCGGAATGCTCCGGAGACAACACTTTTTCCCGAACAGTTACACCATTAAGGTCGTAATCCAATGCTTTGTAAAATTCTCCCAGATCACGATAAAGCCAACCTATTCGCAAAGCCAGCCACGCCAAAATATCATCCGCCTCCACCCATTCCCGCTCATCGCCACAAGCACCCCGGAATACCGCCTCCCCCAAAGGCGCAAAGCGAGCGCGTTGGATCACCGGCTCATTCGTTGTTGCATCAGGAACCAGCAAAAGAGCTACATTTCCAATCAAAACCCCACAATTCACCGCATCTGGCTTCAACTGCGCTTTCGCCGTTTCCGCAATAACCGGGTGGCAGCGATAGCCGCCGTCTTTTTCTACCAACCAATGCAGGCGGGCGAGGCGGCGGAGCAGCTTTTTGAAATCCTTCTCCGTGTCTGTTTTGCCAAAAAGGGCACATAAACGGTCTTCACTGACCAAGTCAGGGTCGAGCGGCACATTGGACGTGGGGAGTATAGAACAATACCGAAGAATCTGCTGTTCCGCCGGATCGAGTTCGAGCCAGAACAGGTTGCGGAGGTGCGCGGCGATGTCGCGGCCATGCGGATCGCGGACTGTGGCCACGTCGTAGTCGTCCAGTTTTGTCAGTCCTTTTTGCCGCAGCAAGGCCAGCAGGGTAGGGGGATCGAGCTTCTTTTCGCGGGCGTATGCAGCTAAGAGTTCTATGGTCAGGGTGTGGTAGGCGATGTCGTGTAATAGCTCTTTCAACGCGGCTTGGTTGGAGTCCGATTGCCCAACCGGGTTTTCAAAAATCCGCTCAAAAAGTGCAGCCGCTTCGTCGGGCGAAAGGGTATCGAGTTCAAAGCGGGTGGTATTGGGCAGGGAATCGCGGCCTGTGAAAAGGATGCGCCAGTTTTGCAGGTAGCTGAGTTCAGGCAAATAGATGGCTGCGGCTTCCGACACGTTGTCTACCACCAGCAAATGTTCGCCTTCTAAGGCGGCGAGCGCGGCGATCACCTGCCGGAACTGCTCAATGGGCTTGTGCAGTGGGTCAAAAGTGAGGCCGAGATTATTTTTAAGTTGTGGGTGGTCGAGGAAGGCACGGATGAAAAATTCTCCATTTTCGCCGCGTTGATCCTCGTTGGCTGTAAAAAGCGCGTACGGACTGAGCCAGGCAGCGCAATCGTATTCCTGGCGGTGGCGCTGCCAATACATTTGGGCGAGGGTGGTTTTCCCGAGTCCGCCAATGCTGGTAATCACGACGGGCTGGCGCGATTCCCTGAGTTTTGGGTGGAGCTCTTGCAACTCGGCTTCCCGACCAATGGCGGTATTGGCCATGTGGAACTGGGGCAGGGTGAGGTCGCGCCGTTCTTTTCGTTGTTCTTTCATGTGGCCGTATCAATAATTGTAAGATCGAATAACATTCAAATATATGCTTATTTTACCACCATAAAAACACAAGCTCATCATGGCCCACACCATCTTCCAATTCACCAACACCTTCAGCCTCTTCGCCTGGCTGCTCCTCCTGATTTTGCCCAACTGGAAATACACCATCAAAATCTTAGCCTCTGGCTGGGTGGTGTTGCTGGCGTTGCTCTACACCTTTTTGCTTTCGCAAGGCATCAGTGAGTTTTCGCCCGAAAGCTTTGGCAGCATCGAAAGCATCCGCGCGTTGTTTCAGGACGACATGGCCCTGACGGCAGGCTGGATTCATTATTTGGCCTTCGACATGCTCGTCGGCTGCCTGATTGTGCATCAAAGTAAAGAACAGGGCATCCCGCGCTGGTTGTACAGCATTTGTTTGCCATTTACGTTTATGTTCGGGCCGGTGGGGTTTTTGATGTATAAGTTGTTGTCTTTGAAATACAAAGGGGGCGTGATCTAGGGTTTCACCACATAGGTTTTTTTTATTTTACCACATAGTTCACAATAGAGGTTTTCACAACTTGTCCCGACTCGGCGGGATAGGGCACATAGGAGCTAGCTCTTGACAGGATACATAAGCTCTATGTGATCTATTGTGAAAACAACTATGTGCTCTATGTGGTAAAAAATAAAACAACAAAAAACTTTGTCCGATTCCTCCAATCCCGTTCGTCTTAAACCCGAATCAAACAATTTTTCAATCTACAATCAAACAACTGTTATCATGGAAAAGTACATGCTTATTTTTCGCAACTCAACAACCAGTGAAAACGAATTTCAGGAATTGTCGCCAGAAGCCATGCAGGCGGAATTGGACAAGTGGGGCCAATGGATCGGAGGGATTGCCGCACAGGGCAAATTGGTGAGTACGGATGCTTTAGACCATACCGGCAAAATCGTCAAAGGCTCCAAACACGTCATCACCGACGGCCCGTACATCGAAAGCAAAGAATTGGTGAGCGGCTACCTGACTTTGTCTGCCAGCAGCATAGACGAAGCCATCGAGCTTTCCAAAGGTTGCCCCATTTACGAGATCGAAGGCTCAGTGGAAGTGCGTCCGCTGATGAACCTCGGTGAGTAACATGCCGGAACAAAAACAAGTACACCAGATCGTTGACCATCTTTTTCGCCGGGAGGCGGGAAAGATGGTCGCGGTTTTAACGAAGTTGTTCGGACTGCCCAATATTGAACTCGCCGAAGACATCGTGCAGGAAACCCTGCTCACGGCTTTCCAGACCTGGAAACTCAAAGGCATCCCCGACCATCCGCAAAGCTGGCTCTACCAGGTGGCTAAAAACAAAACGCTCACTTACCTGAAACGCGAGCAGCATTTTCAAAAAAACATCGCCCCAAACCTGATTGGAGATATTGAAAATCAGGATGCTGCAAGCCAATCCATCGCAGATTTATTCCTCGAAAACGAAATTGAAGACGCGCAACTCCGCATGATGTTTGCCTGCTGCCATCCCGGCATTGCAGCTGATACCCAGCTCATTTTGATGCTCAAAACCCTTTGCGGCTTGCATACGACCGAAATTGCAGCCGCACTGCTAAGTCAGGAGGATACCATCGCCAAGCGCCTGTACCGGGCAAAAGAAAAGATCAAACAGGAGGGCATTAGTCTGGACGTGCCGGTGGGTGCAACGCTCGCGGAAAGGTTGGATGCGGTTTTGAAAGCGATTTATTTGCTGTTTAATGAAGGTTATAAATCCACGTCCACAGAGACGGTTATCCGAACTGACCTAAGCGAAGAAGCCCTGCGCCTGGGGGCAATTCTGGCCGCCCGCCCGCTTGCTGTGGAAGGCTACAACATGGCCAAAATCAATGCATTAATGGCGTTGATGTGTTTTCATGCGGCCCGGTTTGAGAGCCGTTTGGACGGCGAAGGGCAAATCATTTTATTGGAAAATCAGGATCGCACGTTGTGGAGTCCATTTTTAACCAGACAGGCCTATTTTTATTTTAAAGCCTCGGCATCGGGAAACGAAGTGAGCGAATACCATATCGAAGCGGCGATCGCCTCCTACCACGCCAAAGCCCCAACATTTGAGGCCACCAACTGGAAAGCCATTTACTACTGCTATAACTTGCTTTTTTCGATTAAGCCATCACCAATTGTGGCGTTTAACCGCGCCATTGCCTGGGGCTGTGCGGAAGGCGCCAAAGCTGGCATTGAAGCGTTGCTCGACGTGGAAGGTTTGGATAAAAACCACTTGTACCACACCGCGTTGGGTGATTTTTATCGCAAAAACAACCAGCCCGATAAAGCAAAAACGGCTTATCAATTAGCTTTAAAATTTGCGTATTTGGCGGCTGAGAAAAAGGTAATTGCGGATAAGCTGGGGGCGTTATGATCAAAACTGATGCCCCGTCATGCCCCGCATCACCAGCGTCATAATCCGCACTTTAGCCCAGCGGGGTACCGTGCGCAGCGAATAGACCAGCAATTTTGAAAGCCCGCCGGGAACGACGGAAGATTGTCTGCCGAGCGCTTTCAAAATCGGTACGCCGATGTCTGACGGCTTCATGGCTGCGCTCATTTTCATGTTGGCCCGTTCGGCAAAACCGCCATCTACTGGTCCTGGCGAAGGGGCAAGCACATCAATGTTATCTGCCTTTAGTTCGTAAGCCAACGCCTCTGCCAGCGACTGGATATAGGCTTTGGTGGCTGCATAGTGTGCGGAATACGGCACGCCCTGAAACGCGACAATCGAACTCATCAGGATGATGCCGCTGCGTTTTCTTTTTTTGAAAACCTGGGAAAAATGGTGGGTCAGATGCAAAACGGCTTCACAATTTACCCGGAGCATGTTGATTTCTGTAGGCAAGTCGGATTTTGTGAAATAACCCGACGTGCCAAATCCTGCACTGGCCACCAACAAACCGACATTCAATTCGCGGGTGGCCTCGATGACGCGTTCTACGCCGGTGGTTTCAGACAAATCCGCAGCAACGACCCTTGTTTTGATGCTGTAATTGGATTGCAACCGGAGTGCAATTTGCTCCAATTCGTTTTTTCGGCGGGCATTGAGGACGAGGTTCAAACCGGCTTCTGCCAATCGTTCGGCGAGTTCCAGTCCGATTCCTGAGGTTGCCCCCGTGACGACCGCCCATTCTCCGTAATTGCCTGACAACCTTTGTTTTTCTGCATTTGAAATCTTCATCATAGACAAGCGCTGATTAAATTTTAATGCAAAAATCAGGAAAACGGCAGGCTTGTAACGATAACAAATGTTTATGTTTTTTGAAACGCCGCTTTTTTCAACCGGCTGAGGTGCACAGGTGTAATGCCCAGATAGGACGCAATCATGTGTTGCGGCGCCCGGTTGTGGATATTGGGGAAAACCTCGGAGAGGGTATCGTATCGCTCCTTCGGCGATCGGGCGTACAGGTTTTTGATGCGGTTGTCCTGATAAATAAAGTAAAATTCGGCAATCAGCCGGCCCATTTTGTCGCCTTGAGCAAGGTTGGCATAGCCCCACTCGATGGCGGAACGGGGCAGCACGACAACGGTTGTCTCTTCAATGGCTTGCAAGGTGTAGAGCGCAGGTTGCTGGAGGATAAAACTGGAATAATCGGCAATGAATTGATTCTCCAACGCAAAATGGATGGTGTGCTCCATGCCTTCATTGTCCTGAACAATAACCCGGATGATGCCTTTTTTGATAAAAAACACTTCGTTTGGAATGCTGCCCGGTTTACTGAGTTCTGCTTGTTTTTTATACGTTTTGACGAAGCAGTTGCTGAGCCAATCATCCATTTCCAGATCAGAAATGGCAATCATACTGCGAATGGCTGTTTTGATTTGCTCCACGATTTTTTATTGAGCATTTGAAACAAGCTAGCGAAACGGATGTTCAAAAAAAATGTCAATCGACTCTAAAGATAGACACCAATTATCGCTTCTTTGTGTACCGGCTAAAAAAATACCATACGCTGCCTGCTACCACAACATGCATCAGGCCGAGCCAAATGCCCATGCCAAGTGGCAGATTCGGAAACGCCAGAAATGGGTTGGAAAATGAGAGCACGACCAAAACCAGGCTGAGGATGCCGAAAATGCGCAACGGATTGGCGGAAAACCGGTTTAACAGAGCCAAAACACCCGCCGCAAGGATAACTGGAATAATGCTGGATACCACCACAGGCAGCACGGTAATTGGCTCAACGCCGCCATCCGGCTTGGGCATTCCGACGGATGAATCCATTATTCCCGCAGCACTGCCCACGAAAAACAGAATAACGTTAATGATTGCTGAGGTGAGCGCAGCAAGAGGAGCTGCTTTAAGCAGGGCCAATGAGTTGATTTTTAAATCTTTCATTTTGTAAAACAAATATTAGTCCGAATCTTTAGGAATGATTTTCACCGCTTGCCGTGCCGCCTTCTTTTCCGAAACCCGCTTTTTCCCTTCCAGCCGCGCTTCTTTCACTCCGGCAGGAATTGGCGCCTTGCGGCGTTTTTTGGGCTTTACCAACCCTTTTTCTATTAATTTCAGGAGTTTTTCGGTGGCTTTTTCCTTATTGGTCAGCTGCGAACGATCCGTTTGGTTCGTTGCGGAGAGCATGCCTTCGGCGGAGATTTTATCGGCCAATTTTTCTAAAAGGTAAGCCTTCTCTTCATCCGTCAACGCAGCAGAGGCGGTGACATCAAAACGCGCTTCCACTTTCGTTTCCACTTTATTGACGTTTTGGCCCCCTTTGCCGCCGGAGCGGGAAGTGCGGTAAGTGAATTCCTGGATCAACAATTCGGCATTCATTGGGTGCTATTGTTTGCGTTGTACGCCCTGATATAAATCGTCGGTTTTCCCGTCGCTGTCGAAATCGAGCGTGGAAGAAAATTTGGCTCGTTTTCCACTGATGCTGTAATCGTTCACGTATTCCCGGGAGTCGGGCTCAGTTTCACGCAGGATAAGCCGTTTTCCGTTGGCAGTCCAGGTTCCTTTGCGGCGCAGGGAAATGCTGTCGCTCAGGGTGCGGTATTCCGAAATGTAGCTGCCGTCTGCCTTGTAGGTCGTGCGGATGGGTTGCATTTTCATTTTGGCTTCCCATTGCCCGGCGGGCACGTCAATGACAACGGTGGAGTCGCTGCCCCGGTAGGTGGCGCATTCCACGCGCATGGATTCGTTGCGCCATTCGCCGAAGAAGCGTTTGTCCAACGGCTTGCTGCTGCCCGGCGCAATGGTGATGTCGCTTGCACAGCCCGCCAGCAAGGCGATTGCAGACAGGGCAGGGAGGATGAGTCGGAGTGGTTTGGTGGATAACTTCATGATTCGGGTTTTGGCTTACTCAAAATGAAATTTCACTTAAACGAACACTGTGTTCGATGCGCTGGTTGTTGCGGTTATCATAAATCTCCATTTTAATGACCGGATCGGATTTCGACCAATCAATGCTCAGCAGGCCAAAATGGTTCTCCATCACCGGGTTTTCGATGCGGTTTTCGTTGGGCGTTGCAAAATGCCAGGTAGATGTGATGCCAAAATCGTGGTCGTCCCAGGTGGCGAGCAGTCGCGTACCTTTTTTCAGGCGCTGGAATTCGGGTTTGGCGGCAAGTTTGGCATATTTGCTTTTAGGTAAAAGGAACGGAGTATCCAGTTTTTCTGTTTTCTTTGCCTGTTTGCGAGTTTTGCCAATTTGCCTGTTTGCAAATTTGCCAACTTGCTTACTTG
>JBJXFD010000364.1:0-5056 GCA_046153985.1 Saprospiraceae bacterium | reverse complement strand
CAGATGATTTTAATGACGAGCTGAATGTCTTTTTGCGCAGCCATAAAATCGTAGAAATAGAAAAGCAGCTCGTGCAATCGGCCAGCGGCGCCTATTGGTGCATTTACATCACCTATTTAGAACCAACCATAGCCGAAAAAGCGCCCAAAGAAAAAATAGACTATATGAAGGAGCTTGCTCCCGAAACTTTTGCCAGGTTTTCTCAGTTGCGCAAAATCCGTAAGGAGATTGCCGGTAAAGAGAACGTATCTGCATTTGTGATATTTACAGATGCCGAGCTTGCCGAAATGGCTAAAATGCCTGAATTGTCGGTTGGAAGGCTCAAAGATATAAAAGGCATAGGCAAAGCAAAAGCTGAAAAATACGGAAAGCTGTTGATTGATACCTATAACGAACCGGAGCATGAAACGAGTGGGCAACCTGATGCCACAAATAGCGAGTCTTGAAAACTTGCAGTTGGCGCACTATAAAGCTAAAAAGGGCAAAGAAAGCAAGCCGGAAGTTTGGGCGTTTTCCAAAGACCTGAATTCGAATTTGAAACAATTGCAAACGCAAATATTGAGCGGGCAGGTTGAAGTGGGCAATTACCATTATTTCACGATATATGACCCCAAAGAGCGCCGGATCTGTGCAGCCGCCTACCCCGAAAGGGTATTGCACCATGCTTTGATGAATGTTTGCTCTCCATATTTTGAAGCTTTTCAAATTTCAGACAGTTACGCGACACGCATAGATAAAGGTACGTTCAAAGCCATTGACCGTGCCTGGGGTTTTCAGAAGCAATACCGTTATTATTTAAAATTGGATATCCGCAAATACTTTGACAGCATAGACCACGACATCCTGTTGTCCATGCTGCATCGGAAATTCAAAGACAAAGCCTTGTTGGATATTTTCTCCGAAATCATCCATTCATACAGCGTTTTGCCGGGAAAGGGTGTGCCGATTGGCAATTTGACGAGCCAGTTTTTCGCTAATCATTACCTCGCACTACTCGACCATTTTATAAAAGACGAATTGCAGGTAAAAGCATACATTCGATATATGGACGATTTTGTGATTTGGCAAAATAATAAGAACGATTTGCAATTTATTCAGGAGCAGGTACTCCAATTTATCAGCGCTAACCTGTCGCTCAACCTGAAAACCAACTATCTCAATACCTGTGCTCACGGGTTGCCTTTCCTGGGTTTTCGGCTTTTTCCCGAAAAAATATTATTGTCAGTGCGCAGCAAAAAACGATTTAAACAAAAAATTGCGCGCTTAGATGAGCAGTTGGCGAGCGAAGAAATAGCACAGGAACAGTACCAGCTACAAGCTACTGCAATTTATGCGTTTGTAAATAAGGCATATTCTAATAAGCTAAAAAGGAGCGTGCTTTTGGTTAATGATGCAATTTATTAATTAACTTGAACTTGGACATTATTTAAGAAACTGAGAAGGATAAGGCGGGCTAAAGCCCGCGAAACAAAGCACGGCACTCCTCGTTTCGCAGGCTTTAGCCCCCTTTATTTCCTGCAAAGGCGCTCACGTTAATTAGAGCATAAATTGTATTTTTGTATTCATGGACAATAATCGCAGGCTCGAACCGTGTGAATCGTGGCGGCAGTTGGAACAACAATGCCGGGAACTGTCGCGTGGCTTATCGCAACAATAACACCCCCGACAATCGCAACAACAACCTTGGCTTCCGTGTCGTGTTCGTCCCGTAGCTCAAAGGAAAAGCCGGATAGCTTCCATCGAACAGATTATTGCTCCCTTCCCGAAATTGATTTTTGGGATAAAAACGAGCAGTTTCGCACTGCCCGGATGCCCGTTGTTGGTAGGACGCGCCGGATAGCCGTTTCGAAGACTGCGGGCATCTTATGTGATGAGGTCGGGGAGCGGTATTCTCTTACAGAAAAAGGCGGCCTGCGGTAAAAAACGAGGCTGTAGCTGATGTAATCTCCATCGGTGGTTGCCCGCCAGGGTTTGCGGAAAGCCGTGTCTCCCTAAAACACCTTCATCACCTTCGAACTCGCCTTACCCCCCGCTTCTAACCGATAAATATACTCGCCAGGACCAAGGAAAAACTGCGCCGGATTGAATCCGAACGTATAGCTGCCCCGCTCGTGGAATTCGTTCACCAGCGTGCGCAACGGCTGTCCGGCCGAGTTGAGGATTTGGATGCGCACAGCGCCGCGCACTTTCACGGCGTATTTGATCTGGATGCGCCCGGCCTGAGCGGGGTCGGGGTTGTGGCCCAGCAGGGTAGCGCGGTTTTCGTTGCCCGTGGATGGTGAAGACGGCGGCAACAACGTTTCGATGCGGTTAAAAGGCTGGCCGAGTACATTGTCCACTATTTCGGGGTGCACGCAGAGCCAGTTTTGCAGCACAGTAGCGTAGGCCGTCCGGAAATCCACGGAGTAAACGGGGTCGCCGTATTGATCCACGTTGATCAGGTCGGGGGGCGTGCCATGGAAGCCGTTGCCTTCGAGGCCGCCGCTGAACACCAGCATCGGCGAACCCGTGCCGTGGTCGGTACCGAGCGAGCCGTTTTCAAAAATGGTGCGCCCAAACTCCGAAAACGTCATCGCCAGCACGTTTTGACCCTGCTCGCCAAGATCCTGGAAAAAGGCCGCCACTGATTCGGCGATGCGGTTCAGCAGGATGGGGTGGGAGTTGAGCTGTTCGGCATGGGTGTCGAACCCATCAATGCTGACCATATATATTTTGGAACCCAACCGGCCTTTGATGAGCCGCCCCACGATGGACAGGCGCTCGGCAAGGGAATTATCGGGATAGTTCGCTTCGTTGATGCCGCCGTTGTAGGCCGCCCGGATGGTTTCGGCGTAGCGGAACGCGCTGTTGGCGATGCCGCGCACAAAAGACAATTCCTGCTGGTTGGGGTCGTTGCCCAATTGAGAGGTATCGTACAATTCTCCGGTTTGCGCCAATTGGTAAAATTCCTGCGGGTTGCTGATGGCGAGGGCCATGCTGCCGCCGAACGCGCGAAAAATCATGTTCGTTTGAATTCCGATTTCGAGCGCAGGCGGGATGGTAGGCGGCGCCGAACCGAACGCCATGTACTCATTGTCCAACCAACGGCCAATCCAGCCAGTGCCGACAATTTCATCCGAATCGGAAGCCGAAGCCCAGATGTCGGAAGAACGGAAATGCGAATAATTGGCATCCGGGTAACCCACGTTGTGGATGACGCGCATTTTGCCGTCCTCCCACATGTTTTGCAGGGCCACCATTTCGTTGGGCATCCCGATGTCAGGGCTGAGTCCCCAAAGACCGGATTCAGGCACCGCGATATTTGGCCGGATGTTGTAGTATTCGTCGTTGTTGCGCTGGATGACCATGTTGAGGCCGTCGTTGCCGCCTTTCAGCCGGATGAGTACCAGCACGCGGTCGCCGCATTCCGCCGCGCTCAACCCGTTGAGCAGGGCATTCGGGGCAAACGTGGATACTTTAGACGCGCCCAGCGACAACGCCGCACCCAGAGAGGCCAGACCGGTCATTTGCACAAAGTCGCGGCGGCTCCAGTTGCGGTGCTCGCGCTCGTGCTCGGCCAAATGTTCGAGGGTAGCGCCGAGCCGCTTTTTCAAGTGCTGCTGCGCTGCTTTATGAATGCCGGAGGTATGTTTATCGCACATGTGTTTTAAATTTTAGCCTCACGCTACCTGCCACTCAGGCAACTTAGAAATATAATACAGCAAATTAATCACCTGGTCGGGTACTTCGTTGTAGTACAAGTTCCAGATGCCCTGTTCGAAATAATTTTCCGGGATTTCCCCTTTGAAATACTGCAAGGCCGTTTCCATCAACCTCGGCTCCAGTTCCCGTTTCAGGAAATGGCTGACAATAGCCTTTGTGACCACCTCCGGATCCGTTTCGTTGGTCGAAGTCAGGGCAATGGCCAATTGCTGCAATTTGGCGCGCGCATTGTCTGAGTTGCCGAAATAGTAGTAAAGGATACCCCCGAGGAAATTCCAGCGGGAGGTCAGGGTATTTTCATTCAACCAGGTGTGATGACCCGGCCAGCCGGCAACATCCACCGGGTTAAAAACGTCTTGTCCCAGTTCAAAGGAAGCATACCCGGTGTAGTTCATCGCCTCTTCCGTAAAATCATCCGGGTAGGACATGCCGCACATCGGGAAGAGTCCCAGCAGGCATTCTGCCGGACTTTTGATGCGGGCATTCATAAAGCGGTCTTCAAAAAAATGCTCGCTTTTGAACAGTTGGCGGAAGACCGGGGCCAGTTCCCAGTTGTTGTCTTTGAATGTTTGCGCCAGGCCGCTGATGATCAGTTCATCTGGTTTGTCATAGACAAAGTGGCGGTAAATTTTGGTGCTGATGTATTGTGAAACCTGGTCTTTGCGCAGGTTAAAAATCAGGTCGTGTACGTGGCCATAACTCCAGGTGCCCGTCAATCCGAAAATGGTTTTGTTGCCATCGTCATGCAGGTCTGGATTAAAATAGGCGGTATTGTTGCCATTGTAGTAGACCCGCCAGCCGGTGAGGGCGCGGGCGACTTCCACGATGTCGTTTTGCGTATAGCCGTTGCTTTCGCCCATTGTGAACAACTCCATCAACTCGCGGGCGTAATTTTCATTGGGTTGTCCTGCCACATTGATAGCGCCGTTCAGGTAAATGAGCATCGCCGGATTTTTGCCCATGGACTCCACGAAGTCCCGGAAATTACCCAGCACATGCCGATGGATGAGGTCGTAGTACGACCACATAAAGGAATTGTAGTAGTAGACCTCTTCTTCCGCCACAAAGTGGTTGTGCCAAAAAAGCGCCAGTTTTGCGCGCATGCCTTCGGTTGCCATTTCGCGCTGCCAGCGGCTGTTGAATTCGCGCTTTACCTGGAAGTACAAATCCGGGTTGTCGTCCGGATAATCATCGTCTAACCAGTTGCCCCAGTAGGGGACTTCTGGTTCGGGCAGGTTTAAAATGTTGTCAATCAACAGGTCCACAAGCTCGGCGGGTTGCATGGCTAAACCCTGCTGGATTTGGATCGGGGAAGCGCCAAAACCTAAGCTTTGGTAGAGGTGCTGCACACGCG
>JBJXFD010000362.1:0-15898 GCA_046153985.1 Saprospiraceae bacterium | reverse complement strand
CCGGCTGCGGCGTAATCCGCATATAAGGCTTCACCGTTTCGTAACCCTTTGGAAATTTTTCTTCCACGGCGGCTTCGTTCAGGGTGGGCAAGATAAAGACATCTTCACCCCACTCCCAGTCTACCGGAGTGGCGACGTGGTAATCGGCGGTCAATTGAAGGGAATCAATTGCGCGCAGGATTTCGTGGAAATTGCGGCCCGTAGAGGTTGGGTAAGAGGTCGTTAATTTGATGGTCTTATCCGGGCCAATGATGAAAAGGGAACACATGGGCTCCAGGACTTCATCGTTGGCCGTCATCATGCCGTATAGCGAGGCGATCCGGCCATCTTCATCAGCCAGCAGCGGGAAGTCTATAACGACCTTGTTTGTTTCCTGAATATCATTTAAGTGGTAAGAAAGCAATTCGAGGGAAGCTTTGCCGGCTGCGATGATTTTGACCCCACGTTCATAAAATGCTGTTTTGAGTTCGGCAGTGCGTACCAATTCGGTCGCGCAAATAGGCGTAAATCCTCCGGAGCGAAGGCATAACATACACCAATTATCGCCGAGCCATTGATAAAAATCAAGGTCGCCGGTGGTGCTTTTTTCTTTGAAGTTGGGCGCAATATCGCCTAATCTAAGGGACATGTGTCAACAATTTAGGGCTTTTGTGAAAGCGTTTGTAACGTAAACTTGTTAAAAATGTGTGTGTTTGCCCAAATGTTGCGAAAGTACAATATTACAAAAAAATTGGAATATTGGCAAAAAGTGGCCCGATTTATTTTTCGGGCCACTTTTTGGCACCAAGTCCAGTGTCTGTTCTTTAGAGTTCGAGAGCAAGGCATGTGAAGGCCAAAAAGTGGGAGTTTACTCACGTAAATGACCAATTTTTGGCCTTCGCATAACGCCGCTATCGGACTATAAAGACAGGCACTAAATGTTACAAATTCGGCTGCGGCGTAATGCGCAGATAAGGCTTCAGTTTTTCGTAGCCTTTCGGAAATTTTTGATCGGCATCTGCGTCGCTGACGGCTGGCAGAATCACCACGTCTTCGCCCCATTCCCAGTCTACCGGAGTAGCTACGCTGTGGTACGCGGTCAATTGCAGCGAATCAATCACCCGCAAAATTTCGTGGAAATTGCGGCCCGTGGAAGGCGGATAGGTCATGGTCAGCTTGATCTTTTTGTCAGGCCCGATGACAAAAACCGTGCGCACTGTAAACTTTTCGGTCTGATTCGGGTGAATCATGTCGTAGAGTTCGGCTACATGGCGATCATCATCCGCAATCAACGGAAAATTGAGGGTCACGTGCTGCGTTTCCTCGATGTCTTTCACCCATTCGGTGTGCGAGCTGAGCCCGTCCACGCTTACGGCAATGATTTTGACATTGCGTTTTGCAAATTCTTCTTTCAGCGCTGCAGTTCGGCCAAGTTCGGTGGTACAAACCGGCGTAAAATCGGCTGGATGTGAATACAATACGCCCCAACTGTCGCCGAGCCATTCGTGAAAATCAATATCACCTTCGGTGCTTTTCGCTTTGAAATTTGGCGCGATATCGCCTAATCTTAATGACATGGTAATTATTTTTAAGTTTTGAAATTGTACCGCTGAACTCCAGTTCAGCGGCGATTATTTTTTCATTGTGCATTGTACCGCGGAACTCCGATTCAGCGGCACCTATTTTATTGTATCTGCTGCGCCGAATCGGAGTTCGGCGGTACAAAACCACGCCGAATCAGAGTTCGGCGGTACGGTCAAAAACGCTCCGTTCCCGGCAACGCTTTTTTGAGAAACGAAGATTGGGCCGCAAAGGTTGTATCCCTGCTTTTTTCCACAAACCGTCGGCCCAAAAAATCGCTTACCAGCGTAGCAATTTGTTCGTATTCAATCAGAAATCCATCGTGCCCATAATGGCTGTCCATGATTTCTAAATAGGCATCCGGAATGTTTTTTGCCAAAAAAGCCTGTTCTTCCGGCGGAAACAACACATCCGATTCAATACCAATGACTAACGCCTGCGCCCTGATTTGCGCCAACGCCGCTGTTGCGCCTCCCCTACCCCGTCCCACGTGGTGGCTATCCATGGCTTTGCTCAGCGTCAAATAAGTGCGCGCGTCGAAGCGCCGGTGCAATTTCAGGCCCTGGTAGCGCTGGTAAGAACTGGCTAAAAAATCGTCAATTTTTTCCGTTGTGCTTTCCGATTGTGAACGCCGGTACGATTCATAGCTGCGGTACGACAACATGGCGATGGCCCGCGCCGCTTCGAGTCCCTGCTTACCTGCTTCCGGAGCTCCGCTGTCGAGCGTCGGGTCGGCTTCGATCGCCATGCGCTGGGCTTCATTGAAGGCAATGCCCCAGGGCGAATGAAAAGCGTTGGTCGCCAGCAGGCAAATCTGTTCGAATAAAGCAGGATCGCTCACTGCCCATTCCAGCACCTGCTGTCCGCCCATCGAACCGCCGATGGCGATCCGGATTTTTCTGATACCCAAATGCCCTTGCAACAAGCGGTGTGCCTGCACCAGATCCCGAATGGTCAACAACGGAAAATCAGCGCCGTAGCTTTTGCCCGTAGCCGGGTTTATGCTTGTCGGGCCGGTGCTGCCGTAGCAGGAGCCCAGCATATTCGCACAGACGATAAAATAGTGCGCCGGATCGAACAGTTTTCCTTCCCCGACAAGCCCTTCCCACCAATCGGCAGCCTCCGCGTTGGCCGTTAGCGCGTGGCAAACCCAGACGACATTGTCGCCCTGCCTGTTCAGGGCGCCATACGTTTGGAAGGCAATTTGCAGCTCCTCCAGCACAGCGCCGCTTTCCAACACGAAAGGCGCCTTATGGTGGTAATATTGCACAGATCTTGCAATCAAAATGCTCATGCCAATACGGGTTCTTTCACGTCAATTGCTGAAAAAGCCTGTTCCAAATCCGCTTTGATGTCGTCAATGTGCTCGATTCCTGCGGAAATGCGCAGCACATTGGGCAAAACGCCCGCCGCCAATTGTTCCGATTCGGAAAGTTGCTGATGCGTGGTTGCCGACGGCTGGATGATCAGCGTTTTGGAATCGCCCACATTGGCTAAGTGGCTCACCAATTTCAGGCTGTCCACAAACCGGATCGCATTCTCTTTTTCGCCTTTGACGGCAAAGGACAAAACGCCGCCAAAGCCGTGACGCAGGTATTTTTTTGCCAATGCATGGCTGGGATGGCTTTTGAGGCCCGGGTAATTGACAGATTCAACTTTTGGATGCTGCTCCAGCCAGGTGGCTAATTCCAGGGCATTGTCAACCGTGCGCTGCACGCGCAGAGACAGGGTTTCCAGCCCTTGCAGCAACAGGAAAGAATTGAACGGACTGAGCGCCGGGCCAAAATCGCGCAGACCTTCTACCCGGGCGCGGATGATGAAAGCAATGTTGCCAAAAGGCCCGCCCGAACCAAATACATCCCAAAAAACCAAGCCGTGGTAGCCTTCAGACGGTTCGGTGAACTGCGAAAATTTGCCGTTGCCCCAGTTGTAGTTGCCACCATCCACAATGACGCCGCCGATGGACGTGCCGTGGCCGCCAATCCACTTGGTTGCCGATTGTACCACGATGTGCGCGCCATGTTCCAGCGGACGGAACAAGTAGCCTGCCGCGCCAAAGGTGTTGTCCACAATGAGTGGCAAGTCGTATTTGCGGGCAAGTTCAGCAAGGGCTTCAAAATCAGGGATATTGAAACTCGGGTTGCCGATGGTTTCTACATAAATGGCCTTGGTGTGGGAATCAATTAGTTCTTCGTAATCTTCGGCCAGTTCGCCTTCCGCGAAGCGCACATCAATGCCTAAGCGCTTGAAAGCTACTTTAAACTGGTTGTAGGTGCCGCCGTACAGGTTTGCGGAAGAAACGAAGTTGTCGCCAGCCTGGAGAATATTGTTCAGGGCGATGAACTGCGCCGCTTGCCCGGAACCCACCGCCAGCGCGGCAACTCCGCCTTCCAGGGCAGCAACCCGCCGTTCGAATACGTCGGTGGTGGGGTTCATGATGCGTGTATAAATATTGCCAAATTCCTTGAGGGCAAAGAGGTTGGCGCCGTGCTCCGAATCGCGGAACGTGTAAGAAGTCGTTTGGTAAATTGGCACCGCGCGCGATCGGGTGGTGCCTTCTACTTCTTCCTGGCCTGCGTGCAATTGCAGGGTTTCAAATCTTAAATTTGACATGATTTACAGCGTTTTATATGTTTTAAACAAATGCGAAAAGACATGCGGGGGGCAAGCGGCAGCATCGTACAGGTTGGCATCAGGCATAAAACGAAACCGCTGTTCCCCGACAGGGAAACGTTAGTGCTTTAGCCCGAACCCGATGCAATCCGTTTGCCGGGAGCGGATCAGCAACAACAACAGCAACAACAGCACATCATGGCGTGTGCAGCAGCAAAAGTGGAAGGTTGTCCCGTAGCGGAACTTGAAAGTGAAAGAAAACCCTGGTTGGTAAAAACCGATGAAGTCATGGCGTTGTTTTGATTTTATATGCCCAAAATTGCTCCGGCAAAGGCCGGTTTTTTGGCAGGATTTGGCACCTTTCTCCACTTTGGAGGGGTTGCCAGGGTTTCGCAGAGCCTGTCTCTCCACCCTTCGGTATAAAATCAATCCTCAAAAAGAAGCGATTGATGGGGGCAAAAATAGGGGGCATTTTTTAAAAGTCAAATTAATTTTTTGTTAAAACACTTTTTTCATGAAAATTGACATCCACCGCTTAGACGATGCATTCCATCTCCAGGCGGTCAACGAAGAAGGCAATACCCTTGAAACAGACGGCGCTCCTGACATCGGCGGCCACGGCAAAGGCATGCGCCCGATGCAGGTGGTACTGGCCGCTTTGGGCACTTGCAGCTCCATTGACGTCATCCTCTTGCTGCGCAAACAAAAGCAGGACCTGAAGGACATCCGCGTGAGCATCGAAGCGGAACGGGAAAAAGACAAAACGCCAGCGCTGTTTACCGATATCCACGTCCACTACCGGCTTTTCGGCGCCATTGACGACAAAAAAGCGGAGCGGGCAGTGAGTCTTTCGATGGATAAAATGTGCTCGGTGGGAAAAATTTTGGAGAAAACGGCGAAGATTACGTGGAGTTATGAGGTGGTGGGGTAACGTAACGCCGATCGCTGATCGGCAGAAAACGCGATGCCGCTGAACTGGAGTTCAGCGGTACAAAGCCGCAAAAGCCAGCGCTTCCAAAACATCTTCTTTTTCAAGGAAAGAAAAATCGGCAAGAATTTCTTCGGTCGTCATGCCACCAGCCAGATACCCCAGTAGTGTAGCTACCGGAAACCGCATTCCCCGGATGCACGGTTTCCCAAAGCAGACTTCGGAGTTAATGGTGATGCGCTGAAAACGCGGATGGGTTAATTCCATATTCAAGATGAATGTTTATGAAAACGACAATAAAGATAAGTGAATTTACAAGACAAATCCAAACTCCTGACTGCCTTCTCCTTCCGCCAATATTGTCATTATCACACCAAAAATCCCTGATCAGCCACTAAACTCCCCCTTGCAAGCGTTATCTTCGCAAAAAATAGAAACTTTATGGCAACTACAAGATGGATAACGGCGTGCTTTGTGCTGTTCGCTTGCACGGTTCAGGCCCAATTCAACTATTCGGGCATCTTTCAAAAAACGGATATCGCACACGAATACGCAGACAACGTCACCTGGAGCGAACTGCAGCAGCGCCAGGCACAGGTAGATACGGCAGGCTATCAGCTCATAGACATCGAATTGGAAAAAGACGGCAAAGCCAACAAGTACTGGGCAATCTGGGCAAAAACCAAACAGCATTCAGTGCTGACAGAAGTGGCTGGTTGGGACTCGCTGGTGCAAAAACGCCGCGATATGGCCAAAGCAGACATGGTACTCACCGAATTGGAAGGACAGGCCGGTCCCAACAACGTTTTCCTGTTCACCGGCGTCTGGACGACCGGCAAGACGGTGCACAAAGTCTGGAAATTAGACTCCTGGACGGGTTTGGTGAAAAAGAACGAAGAAATGGCCAAAGACAACCTCTACCTCGTAGACGTGGAAACGGTGGCATTTCCGGACGGGACGATGCCCTATATCGCCCTGTACCACTATGGCAAACAAACAGACCAAACGTATCTCTTCGAGGCTTCTGACCTCACGACTTTCAATACGGAACGCGCGCGGCGCACCAAAAGCGGTTACCGCCTGCTCGACTACGAACAGTTTGAACACGGCGAACGCGAATATTATGTAGGTATATACAAAAAAGGCACGTTTGACGACTCCTTTCGCGCGAGTCTGGATGAACAGGGCTTTCAAAAACTGCGCACTGAACGCGCCAAAAATGAAAGCATCTACCTCACTGACATCGAAATTACACGCATTAAAAAGTCAACCGTAATTGTGCCAAAAAAGAAACCTGCAAACATTCAAAAAGCCGGGGTTCCGGCGCCGGCAAAGGCGCTGCCGAAAACTGTCGAGAAATCGAAGATAAAAGTGGAAGTGGAATAAGTGGTTACTGGTTATTTGTTATTGGTGGAGTGCTGGAATGTTCGGAGATCGAAATCCCTTTCGTATCCCTCTTTACCAGTACACCAATAACCAGTAACAAATAACCAATATCGAACCCGGAAACGCGAACAGACCAATAACCAATAACCAGTAACAAATAACTACTTTAAATAGTGCCGGTTATTCTTCCAAACCCACCGATCCGACTGCCGGTACAAATCTGTGCCAAGAGGCCGGATGAGTAGTTCATCCACAAAAATCGGATCGTTGCGCAGGTTGCGGTTGTTGAACGTGAGGCGAAATTTACTGTCCGCTGCCTGCACTTCAAACGGGAATTCCATCAGGGCCCAGCCGTTGTTGTCTATGGCCTTCAGCACTTCGCGCGATTGGGCGGTGTATTGCTTGCGCATGCCGCCTGTAGCCGGGTCTGATTCTACCACGACGAAATCGGTGCGTGGGTACAAGTCGTGGTTGATGAACATCCACATGGAAAACAGGTAAACGCCCGGTTTTGCCTCCGGAATGGTTCCTTCAAAAATCAGGTTTTCATCGCCCATTTTGCCTTCATAGCCGCCGCTGCCCAGGTAGGCATTGGCCGCAGGCGATCCATCCATGGCATCGTATACAAAGTTGACCGTAGGTTGCGTGGAGCGGAATCCTTTCACTTCAAACAGCGTGGAATCCTGCGCCAACGTATCCACGATTTCCTGCTTGCGCAGCGCTATTTTTTTGTCGTAAATGTTCAGGTCGAGTTTGTAAAATCGGAGCGATCCATCGGTGTAAACCAGTTCCGATTCCTGCAACAAATACCCCCAGGTGGTTTCGCCTTCCGGGGCTTCACTGACGTCGTGGACGATGAGCAACGGCCGGCGATCCGGATAATCGTCA
This sequence comes from Saprospiraceae bacterium, assembly GCA_046153985.1. GTDB lineage: Bacteria > Bacteroidota > Bacteroidia > Chitinophagales > Saprospiraceae > JABWAJ01. Next base: position 8,523 of record JBJXFD010000362.1, on the reverse strand, counting down.
ATGACTTGGGGCCTTCGGTATGGCTCCATCATCATCTGGATTTGGTTGATCGTTTGGGAAACGGATGTGCGCGTCAGCATAGCCGCAGTGATCGGCAAGCCCGTTTGCATGGACATGGTTTGGGAGCGGTTGCCCGCAAAATACTTCAGGGACCACCAAAAGTTATCGGAACCGACATTGTAATAAGGCAAAGGCATAATAGCCTGATAATCTGTGTATTTGATACCCGGAATATCTACAAAGCGCTTGCCCGGTTCGCCCATTGGAATTTCGTCGAGGCGCACGTCAATGCTGCGGGTAAAATTCCAGGTTTCAAACAACAGCAGGGCAAATGCCGGAATCCAGACGACCCATTTCCATTTTTTGGCTTGCAGCTTGTGGTATAGCCATGCAAAGGCAATGATGTTTGCCACAAAATAGAACAACCAGGCAAAACGCCCCACTGAGCGAAACTGACGCATGGGGCCGGAATAAAGCAGCAGGTCTTCCAATCCGGGAATGATAAACGGCAATCCGAACGAAAGCAACAGCAAGACCAGCGATGCATAAAAAATCGAATTGAGGTAGACCTTCCGGGATGGCAAAAACGAAATCGGCGCCCGCCGGAAGCCCCGCCCGATCCAGGCAAAAAAGATGCCCAAAAACACAAGGGCAGCAACTAAACCCACGTAAGCTTTTCCTTCAAAATCCACTTCCCGGATGTTGATGACTTTTTCATGAAGCCACTGAAAATGCGGCTGGGTCAGCGAGGTGAAAATGCCCTCCCATTTGGCGTTGTAGTGAAAAAAGCCCCAGGGCAATACCGTACGGTCTTTCACCGGGTCGCCCCAATACATCCACCAAATAAAAAACAAAAGGGGCAGTACCACCTGAATGCCGTAGTGGGCAGCGTACCGCGACAGCAATTTTCTGTTGCGCTTATGCAGGTAGCTGAACAGAAAATACAGAGAGATGGTGGCCCCCATGATGGCGAAGAAATAAAAATGGAACAGCGAAATGACCGTCAGAAAAAACGCCATAAACAGGCTGTTGACGATGGTGCGCTTTTCTTCAAACCGCATCAGGAAATAGAGCGTGGCCGGCATGGCAACGGGCAAGGCCAATCCAAAATGCCCCGTCATGCGCATGTGTTGGGGCGCCAGAAAGGTAACGGCGATGGCCACAATGACGCTATACCACGCAGGAACGTCCAATCGCCGGAAGATCAGGTACAGAAAGAGGCTGCACAACAGGATGGAAAAGAGCATATTGAAATTGAAGATCCCCAGGGCGTAGTCGCCAAGGTCTACAACGTGCCTGTTGATCCATTTCAGGGTATTGGACAAAGCCGGCTGGGTGTCGGCGGGCACGGCGTGTTCGCCATACGGGTAGTTCATCCCCTGAAAATGGCGGTAGGTGCTGTCGTATTTAACGTGGTACAGAAAGGCCTGGTAAGCTTTGTATCCATCTCCACCCTGTTCAATTACCATTTTATTGGCAACGCGGAAAAAATCCTCATAGCGCAGGTAAATAATGGCGCTCATAAGAACCAACAGCGCTAAGGCGCCTTTCATCGTTTGGCTTATTTTCATGTATGGTATCAGATCTACTCGTTCAGTAAATACCGCTTCAAAAAGAGGATCACTGCCTTGGTGTAATAGTCTTTGTTTGATTTTTTCCGGAAGCCGTGGCCTTCGTCTTTGGCCAGCAAATACCAGGCTTCGCCGCCATTTTGCCGGATGGCTTTCAGCATTTGTTCCGCTTCTGTGGCCGGCACGCGCGGGTCGTTCAACCCCTGCACAATCAGCATCGGCTTGGTAATTTTGTGCGCATTGGTTGTTGGAGAAATGCGCAGCAGGTGGCGTCGCATATTCGGATCGCGTTCATCACCGTATTCCACCCGGCGCAGGTCGCGGCGGTACGACTTGGTGTTTTTCAGGAACGTAATGAAGTTGCTGATGCCAACAATGTCAATCCCACAGCGCAGCCGGGCGTTAAAGTGCGACATGGAAGCGAGCACCATGTATCCGCCGTAAGAACCGCCCATCACTGCCACCCGGGAAGCGTCTAAGTCCGGTTGAGAGGCAATCCAATCCAGCAATTTCCCGATGTCCATCACCGAGTGTTCGCGCAGGTAACCATTGTCCAATTTCAAATAACTTTTTCCATACCCCGAGGAACCCCGTACATTGGGCGCTACTACGGCAAGCCCCATTTCGTTGAGGTAGTATTGAAAAATTGGCGAAAAAATGGGCCGGTACTGGCTTTCCGGGCCACCGTGGATGTAAATCAACACCGGAAAGCGTCGGCGTTTCTGGCGGGGTTTAAAATAATAAGCCGGGATATAACGGGTCTGGGAGGCATCCTCCATGTCGAAGGTCGGGTAATGAATGAGGTCGGGCTCAATGAACTGATCCGGGTTGAGACCGCCCACTTCACTGAATGTCCATTTATCCAACACCCCGGTTTCCGTATTCAATACGAAGGCATCCGCTGGCGCTGTTGCGGTATTGATGGTCAGCGCCAATTTTTTTTCCACAGGGTGCCAGCGCAGGGTATTGCATTCGCCTTTCGGCAAATGGTCAATCTGGCGGAATTGCCTGTTTTCGATATTCATGATAAAAAGCAGGGAAATGCCGTTATCATTCACCGTAAAGGCCAGGTCTTTTCCATCGGGCGACAGGCTAATGCCTTCTACATCCCAATCCATCTGTTCCCACAACACCTCGTGCTGTTGGTCTGCAAGCCGGTAATAACTCAGGTGGCGAAATTCCCCTTCCACATCCGCAGCATAATAAATGCCTTCGCCCTGTTTGTCCCAATAACCTCCGTGGCAGGAAATATCTTCGAGTCCACAAAGAATGGGCTCCAGGGTTTTGGTGGGAATGTGCAGCCGATACAATTCGCTTTCGTGTACAGACAGGTAGCGCCCGAGCGTAATCCACTCATCGTTGGGCGACCAATCAATCGGGTACCAGTATCCTTTATTGCTGAAAACCATTTCATCAGGCTTCGAAGGATCGTGCGGATGCGCAATGTACAAGTCGTGGTCCTGGTTGTTCCTGCGGGTACTCGCATAGACCACACAATTGCCTTTGTTGTTCCAAACAGGGTATTCATTGCGCGATTGCCCATCTGAGAGCATCCGGTATTGCTGGGTATCTAAGTCGAAATAATAAACCTGGTAGTTTTCATTGCCCCCCGAGTCTTTTCCAAACAGGAAGCCGCGGTGTTGCACATCCGGGCAAACACTGCCAAATGCTACCGGTTCTTCAAAAAAAGTGAGTTGTTTGCGCACAGCCCCGGGGCGGCTCACACTGTGAAACTGAGCAGACTCGCCCAGCCGCGTAATGATCAACAGGCCTGAATCGTCCGGCAGCCAATCTGTAGCAAAAGCTTCACGGGTACTTTCGTACTGGTGAAGCCTTTCTCCAAGTGCAGCCGGGATGTCTGGAATGCCTTCAATGATTAAGTTGCCAATTTCTCTTTTTTCAAAGGGCGCAGTCATAGTACATCTCGTTCAGAATCGTTAACAATACTGCTGATGTTCAAGGCAGTATTGTTTCGGTTTCGGTGTAAAACTGTGTTCGCTCCGTTCGGATTATATAGTGTCTGTCTTTATGCTCGCTCGCGCGATGCTGGCAACTGAGCGAAGTCGAAGTTCCGCCTCGCGTGCTTTATTTGTCGGGCTCTGCCCGGCATTTAACGCTATGATTCGCAGCGCTCAGTATGACAAAAAAGGATTCGCACTCCGACCTTGGTTGGGGTGCGAGGTATAAATCTATGCTTGAAAGTGACAAAAGTACGACATTTCGCATACCTTTTTCAATCCAATTTCAAGGCTTTAACACTGTTATGCCCTAAAGGCGATTGCCACTGAAGCAAATACAGCCCCGCAGGCAGGTCGGAAAGGTCCATTGCTACCCGATTTTGCCCGGCTGGCAACCGCATCCACTGCCTGGAAAGTAAACGTCCCAGCGGATCCTGTACGCTCAGTGTTCCTTCCACTGCTGTGTTGACTTCCAGGATTAAATCGAAGTAGCCATCACTTGGATTTGGCGCGACGCGCATGTCGGGCGCCAGGTTTTCCAACTCATCCGCCGGGGTCACGCAATTTGGGAAATTGGAATTGTACGCGATGTTTTGGGAAAAACTACCAGTGCAGCCCGTTGTCAGATCCGTAACTTCCACGGTGTAATTGCCGGTCGAGCCAATGCAATACATATCGCCATTGGCGCCGGCGATCAGCTCGCCATTCAAAAACCATTGAATACCTGCCTGTTGCGGCAAAGAGCCGGGATCAAACAACGAAAGCATGTTATTTTGATTCGTAAACGCAATGCCGGAAGGAATTTCCCCAAAAGTAATCGTCACCACGTCTGAATGCGCCTGACAGCCGTCGGGCGAAGTATAAGTTACCCAATAATCGCCACTTTCTTCCACCGGAAGTTGCTGCATTACCCCTTCCAACAGGGGCACGCTGTCGCGATACCATTGAATATGGTCGGGATAAGTGGTGTTAAGCGTCAACAGATCCCCTTCGCACAAAGCGCCAACCGGCAGCCCAAAAATCAGCGGAGGGAACGGTTGGGGATAAACGGTAATGGTATCGGAAGACCGGATGGTATCTATGGGATGCACAATCGTGATCGAAGCGCTCATGCCGCTGCTGTTGAGCAAGCCGGTGGTGAAACGGTTGAAGTTGACGCTGCCGCAATCGTCGTCGGCGCCATCTATACCTCCGTCGTCGTCAGTTAACTGAATCCGGTAGTTGCCATCGCCTAAGGTAAGGTTCAGGTTAAAATCAAGCGGCGGTACAGCATTGGATATAATTGAGGATAAAAAAAGCTCATTGTTGTCCTGATCGAATATGCTCACTTTCAAATCCGGCCCGCTGAAAAGGTCAGTGCAGGTGGTTGATTCGATGCGCACATTGGTCAGAAAAAAATCTGATGTGTCTACAATTGCCTGATAGTCTACGATGTAAACACCAGCTTCTGCATAAGTCTGATCCGCAGGGTCTTCCTCATCCGTGCCATTTCCATTGCCAAAATTCCAGAGATAAGAAAACCCGGGAAGGCCATTGGAGGGAATATTATTGACAAAAGAAGCCGTAACGCTGCCGCAGGCCGTGCTGTTGATGATGGAAAAACCATCTGTCTGGCTAACGGCGGGCAGGATATGAATCGGAAAAGTAAAGGAAGTGGTTTGTGGGATAAAAAAAACGGTGGCGGTCACCACCACAGCTACTTCGTAATAGCCTGGCAACAGTGGCGTCCCGCAAAACCGCACACAGCCGTCGGTTTCTTCTGCCGGATTAAACTCGGATTGGCTGACCTCCCAGCTCAATCCCGGCGGCACATTGGTCAGCGAGCTGATGTTGATCTGCTGGATGATCAATCCGGGAGGGATTGTAGGATCCGTCGCTGCAACTGGCGTCGTGGTTTTTGGCATCCGAAAACTGACATCAGCGGAGTATGCCTGTCCGGCCTGCCCATCCGGAGCAGCGGTGAGGTATATCGTGTCTTCGGGCAAATCCGGCAACGCTATGATACAGCCGGGGCAGCCGGATTGTGCAAATAGCCCGTTCAGAAAAAACAGGCTCGTAATCAACATTATGTATTGCTTCCTCATAGAGATGTATGTTTTTGTGTGTTTGGATAAATACAAAACTGACGACAGAGCAGCATTGAGCGCTACCCGGTCGTCAGTTTATTATACCGTAATGTGTGTCAGAAATTGGAGATCAGATTGCTATCCCGGACTACCGCCCGCTTACGACCATTTTGCCCGACACGGCAGCTTTGCCGTTGCCGATGCTGTACAGGTAAACGCCTTCCGGAAGCGACGAAGCGTCAAAAGGCAAGGTATTGATGCCTTCAAACAACCGAACCGCCTCCCGGTGTACCTGCTGTCCCATCATATTGGAAACGCGGAACTCAAAGTTGCCCGTATTTTTAGCGGTCACCTGAATCTGGGTGAGGTAGCTGAACGGGTTGGGCGCCACGCTGAGTTGAATTTCGTCGCGCAGGCTTTCATCTGTGCCCACCACGAAGCAATTTGCGCTGCCTGCCGGTTTCACATGCAGGAAATAGTTGCCCGGAAACTGGTCGTTTGGAAAAGCAAACGGCAAATCCAGCAAAGTAGTGCGGATTAGGACATTGACCCCGAGGTCGTAAACGCCTTCTTCCCCTGGAGTAGCTGTTCCGAATATCTTCAAACAACCAACCGAATCTTTCAGGAAGACACAGTTTGGCGGATTGCAGACATAGTCCATCGAAGCGGGCAGGTTCGTCACCGCGCCTTCTGTAGCCAGGTCAATGGAATTGATTGGAATTTCACCGAACGGCGATGCATAGGTAGCCGGCGTATTGAAGGTGATGGTAAACTCATAAGCGGCATTGACACAGGCCGTATCAGAGATGCCGGAGCCGGGGTTAGCCGGCGTGAACGGCTGTGGAAAAATAATCACAGAATCAGGCAAAGTAGTATTTGCCATGCAGGAGCCAGATTGGGCTGTTGCCCAAAGACAGCTTGCAGAAAAGAATGCCAGTACGAAGATTTTCTTCATAGCGATGATTGTTTGGTAAATGAAAATCAGTGAAATGTGTGTTTTTGTGTTGCTTTTTTCAGAAGATGGCGGGCTAAAATTATTTGACTTTTGCCGAAAAGAAAAATTTATTTTTCAAAATCAATCTTATACCTTTGATCCGACCAAGGCAATATCTACAGTTTTTCTACTTGCATCCCTTTTGATTGTCATCCTCTGTGAGGATCTAAGCGACCATTTGTATCCCACCCTTTCAGGTTGTCAGAACATATTCACTTTCATAAGTCATTGACAATGAATGCTTGATTACAATAACAGCGCAACCTGTTTTTCCTATTCATTGCCGGCCTGACAACCGGCGGAACAAATCAAAAAACACAATTTACTTATGATGCTGTATTGCAGAAACACACTAAGTATTTTATTGCTGCTGGCTGTTGGCACGGCAATGGCTCAAAATGGAATCATCACCGGCCGCGTGAGTGACGACAAAACGAACGAAGGCTTATTTTTGGCAACGCTAAGCGCCGGAGACTTCGGTGCAGTTACCGAAATTGACGGCGCTTTCCGCCTGGAACTCCCCGCCGGAACCCATACCCTCACCGTGAGTTACGTGGGCTATAACAATCAAATCCAGGAGGTTACGGTCAAGTCAGGTGAAACGCGGCAACTCGACTTTGCGATGAACGCTGAGGTTTCCATTTTGGAAACGGCAACGGTGACGAGCGGCAAATTTGAAAAATCGCTGGGCGAAGTCACCGTTTCTATGGAAGTGCTCAAGCCCGGCCTCGTGGAAAGCGCCAATAAAAATACGCTGGACGGCGCCATTGAAAAAATTCCCGGCGTTACAGTCATTGACGGGCAGGCGAATATCCGGGGCGGTTCCGGCTTTTCTCAGGGCGCTGGCAGCCGAGTTTTGTTGTTGGTAGACGACATTCCGATCCTGCAGGCCGACGCCGGTTTCCCAAACTGGGACGACGTGCCGATGGAAAACGTCGAGCAGATCGAAGTCCTGAAAGGCGCCGCTTCGGCCCTCTATGGTTCTTCCGCGCTCAACGGCATCATCAACGTGCGCACCGCTTATCCGCGCAGTACGCCGGAAACAAAAGTATCCGCTATTTATACCACTTATTTTTCCCCTGAAGATAAAGGCAAAAAATGGTGGGACGACGCCCCTTCGGCTTATACGGCCAGCATATCGCACAAGCGGAAAATTGGCAAACTCGACCTCGTGGTGGGCGGTTTTTATGTCAATTCTACCAGTTTCAATAAAGACACCTACAAAGAGTACGGGCGTTTTAACTTCAATACCCGCTACCGCCTCACCGACCGGCTGTCTTTTGGCGTCAACGCCAACTTCAACAAAGGCCGAAGCGGTTCTTTTTTCTATTGGAACGATGCGGCAAACGCCTATACTGGAAAGCCCAGCACCATTTCTTCCCGCGAGCGTCTCCGCTACAACATTGATCCATTTCTGACGTATTTCGACAAAGGCGGTAATCGCCATCGGGTGCTTGGCCGTTATGCCGATGTAGCCAACGAAAATGACCTGAATCAGTCGAATTTTTCGCAAACTTATTACGGCGAATACCAGTTTCAGCGCCAGTTCAAAAAATTGGACATGGTAATGACAACGGGTCTTGTTTATACCGGGACGCGCTCCGACTCGCCCCTCTACGGCGATACCCTTTTCACATCGAGTAATTCCGCCGCTTATTTGCAATTAGATAAGACTGTAGGGGAACGACTGAACCTTTCGGCAGGCTTTCGGTATGAGTACAATGTATTGAAAAATCCAGGATTCATTTCGGATTTTGGCCCGGTGGTTGCTGCCAGTAGTGATGAGGAATCTAAACCGGTTTTCCGGCTTGGCGCCAGTTACCGGGTAGCAAAAAAAACCTTTATCCGGGCTTCCTGGGGACAAGGCTACCGCTATCCGACCATTGCAGAGAAGTTTATCGTGACCGATGCCGGCGGCTTTTTCGTTCTGCCCA
>JBJXFD010000574.1:0-14635 GCA_046153985.1 Saprospiraceae bacterium | reverse complement strand
GACTCGCGACCTGGCACCTGCTGATGACCGCTGGTACAATACCGGTTTTCGCCTTGCCCGGTAATTGTCCCATTGATCTCTTTTACCCTTTTCTTTTGAATCTTTTATTCCACCAAAGATGTTCATTTTTTAAGGGAAAGACGATAAACGTTGGACGAGACTGACTGCCACTCAAACAATATCCTTCCCGTCATCCATTCCTGATTCCCACAAAGGCAAAAGAAAAAACCAAACACAACAAGCGACTTGAACAACCTTCTGTAAATTTGTAGAAAAGAAAGCGCTATGAGCGCGGAAACAGCATCTGCCATTTTAAAGAATGAACTCCATCGGTTGGTTGTAGAAACAGACAACCCGCAGGTACTTCGCCAGGTCAAATCCATTTTTGAAATACTGCTGCATAGTGATGAAAAAGAGGATTGGTGGGACATTTTATCAGAAAAGGAAAAAATGCTTGTCCAAAAAGGTCTGCAACAGCTCGATAATGGCGAACGCATCCCTCATCAAGTTGTCAGACAAGAAATCAATCAATTGCGACCAGCCTTTTAATTTAGGTTTAGTTTCCTATGAAAACTGTTTTAACTGTCGCAGATTCCCTGCCGGGAATGACAGTCATCAAAAGATCACCCCGGAAAAACAAGCAAAATCCGAACGCCAACCATCACTTATTTCCCTTTCTTTCCAGCTACCTGCTGAAACTTTTGCCACCCTCTTGCACATCCCAATATTTTTAGTTTACTTTGTCGTTAAAAGTACTTTTAAATGAATTCATCCTTCAATCCACAGGACGACCTGGCGCAAATCCGCACCATCATGGAGCGCTCCACCAAGTTTTTGTCGCTGAGCGCGTTGTCGGCAATTCTCGCGGGCGTGTACGCGCTTATTGGCGCAGGATTGGCGTATAAAATCATCTATGATTCGGAGGTGGTTTTGTATTTTGAGTTGAAGAATCAGTTCATCACGCCCGAAACGCTGCCCCTGATCCTCATTGCAGGAACGGTGTTTGTGTTTGCGGTTGGAACGGGGCTGTTGCTCAGCTACCGCAAAGCAAGCGCCGCAGGACAACCACTCTGGAATGCGCCGGCACAACGCCTGTTTTATAACTTCATTATTCCGTTCGGCGCCGGGTCCGTTTTTGTGATCATCCTTTATTTCAGAGGATATTACAGCCTGCTGGCGGCTTCTACCCTGTTGTTTTACGGCATAGCGATGCTCAATGCGGGCAATTTTACGTTCAGCGATATTCGGAAATTAGGCATGGGCGAAATTGCCCTCGGCATCCTGGCGGCTATTTTCCCCGGCAAGGGCCTGCTCTTCTGGGCGCTTGGATTCGGGGTGTTGCATATAGTTTACGGCGTGATCATGTACCTGAAATACGAGCGCCGATGAAAAACGCTTTTCAGGAACTGAACAAAGCGTTTGAAAGCCGCATCCGCCTCGGCATCATGTCGGCCCTGATGGTGAATGATTTTGTGGATTTCAACGCGCTGAAAGAATTGCTGGAGCTGACCGACGGCAATTTAGCCAGCCATACCCGGGCGCTGGAGCAGCTGGCCTACATTCGGGTGGAAAAAAGCTTTCAGGGCCGCAAGCCCAATACGCGCTATGCCATCACGCCGGAAGGCAGGCTGGCGTTCGAGCAGCACATCGCTGTGCTGGAACAGATCATTAAAAGCATGTAAAATTTTTTTATCCAATAACTTTGAAATTCAAAGTACTTTTAAAATAATAAATACAATGGAAAATCAGGAATTCACAGTTGTTAACCGCATCGGCCACTGGCTGAAAACTTCGCTTTTGGTGAAATTGGCCGCCATGGGCTTCATTACCCTGCTGTTGCTGATCCCCAACGCGATGATCCAAAGCATGATCCATGAACGGCAAGGGCGGCAAAATGAGGCCATTCATGAAATCAGCCGCTCCTGGGGCGGCGCGCAATCGGTGGCCGGACCGGTGCTGACCATCCCTTATGAGGAAATCACGATTGTAGAGGGTAAAAAATCCGTGATGGTCTGGACGGCACATTTCCTGCCGGATGAACTGAACGTGGAAGGCGATTTAGTCCCCGAAATCCGGCGGCGAAGCATTTACGACGCTGTGCTTTTTCAGAGCAACCTAACCGTCAGCGGTAGCTTCAAACAACCCGATTTCCGGTTGTTGAACATTGATCCAAAGCGCGTGCTATGGGATCAGGCCAAACTATCCGTAGGCATTTCCGGGATGGCGGGCATCAAAAGCACCCTCGATTTAGACTGGAACGGCAGCAGCCAGCGCATGGAGCCAGGCACGGCATGTCCCCAACTGATCAATTCCGGCGTCAGTGCTCCGGTGACTTTGGAAGACGAGACGTACCGATTTTCCATTCCGGTCAAGCTCAACGGCAGCGGCGCCCTGCAATTCCAGCCAGTCGGTAAAGAAACGCGGTTGAACCTGAAATCCACCTGGCCATCTCCGGGGTTTTCCGGCGGTTTTTTGCCGGATTCCCGCACCATCAGCGCTTCCGGTTTCGAGGCCTCCTGGCAAATTCTGGATTTGAACCGCAACTATCCGCAACAATGGAAAAGCAGCGATTTCAAATTTGACGAAGCCACAGCCTTTGGTGTTTCGCTCGTGAAGCCGGTGGACGAGTACGCAAAAAACAGCCGCTCGGCCAAATACGCCATCTTAGTCATCGGGTTAACGTTCCTGACGTACTTCTTTTTTGAGGTGCTGCGCCATTTTCACATCCACCCGTTCCAGTACCTGCTGGTTGGCCTGGCCATCAGCGTTTTTTACCTGCTGCTGATCTCCCTTTCGGAGCATATCGGGTTCAACATGGCTTATTTTGCAGCGGCAGTAGCGACGGTTGGACTGATCACGGTTTACAGTGCTTCCGTACTGCAAATCCGCCGTTTAGCCATCCAACTTGGCCTAATCCTTTCCGGCATCTACGGCTTCATTTTTGTGGTGTTGCAATTGGAGGATTTTGCCCTGCTGGTGGGCAGCCTGGGCATTTTCATCGCGCTGGCCCTGGTGATGTACCATTCGCGGAAGGTGAATTGGTATGAGTTGAATGACTTGAAAATGAAAGAGTCTTAATTAGTACTAAGTTGACGTGAACTCGGGCATTTTTTAAGGAACGGCGGGCTGAAGCCCGCGAAACGAAGGGAGCCGTGCCATGTTCCGCGGGCTTTAGTCCGCCTTGTTTCCCAAAAAGGTACAAAATCCTGACCACGGTTGTTGTAAAGCACTCGTTTTCAGGTAGTAAATGCCCGATCTAACGTTAAGTTGATGAGATTAGGCGCGGAGTTCCACAGAGTAAAAGGAGTCTCGCGGAGTTAGACTCCGTGAGCCCCCTTTTTCTCCGCGAGACTCCGTGTCATAATGGAGCTCAGGAGGCTGTGCTAATGCACCAGAGGACTAAAAAGCTGTCCCCTCGACAAATTTACCTCGCCACCATAACCTTGTTCACACTGCTCCCGCCATCCCGGTGCCGCACGTGCAGAAAATACATACCCGGGGGCAGTGCGGCTGCGTCGAGCGTCGGGGTCAGCGGGCCGCTGAGGATCAATTGGCCGACGCTGTTGTAGAGCGCCATGGCGTGTTCGCGGTAAGCGCCGCCGGTCAATTGAACGTTCAGGACATCCTTGGCCGGGTTGGGAAATAGCTTCACCGCGACGCCCGTTTGTGCAGGAATTTCGCCAGTTGCGGTAGCAGAAGGCGTTTCGTCGCCGACCACCGGATGGATCATCAGCGCGCCGCCAACCGTAGTCGCAGGGAGTTCAATCCAGCCGTTTCCGCTGTTTCTTGAGATATAGTCTTTCGCTTGCGGCTGGTTTTTATCGTAACCAATGGCGATGCAATTCGTAAAAGAGCAGGGTGTAATTTGCTGCCATCCCACAAAAAAATCACCGGCTGGCAAATAAAGGGGCGCCAGTTCTCCATTCGGGTTCTTCAGCTGATAAGTCGTAAACCCCTGGAGGGTATCGTAATACGCATCTGCATACGCAGGTTGCAGCAACGCCTGGTATTCGGGCGTACCGTCTAATGCGCCAGTCCAAACGCGGAGCCGGAAGGTCTGGTCAGAAGTATTGGCGCTGGTATGTGGAAAATGAATGCGCACGGCGCGCAGGGTATCGTCCACACTGGCGGTGTAGCGCACCGCGATTTGTCCGCCTTCCGAAGTGACTAAGCCCGCTTCCGCGCTGCCGTCGTCGTAGGCAAAATATTCATCGAACACCGTCGTGCGCGCGACCTGGTCGTTGACCTGCACCGCGCCAAAGCCGGCTTGGTTGATTTGCGAGGTATTGGACAAGGAATATTCCATGGTAAATTCCAGTCGCTCCGGCACGTCGAATGCATTGTTTTGCATGCCAATCAGGTAGCCATTCAGGATATTCGGAAACCCGGTGGCGTCGCCCGAAAGGAAATACGTGCGGTTGAGGTATTGGCCATTGGGAATATTGGCTTCCTGCCCGTTAAACAGGGTAACCGGTGCAAAAGGCTGGATGCCGGTGTTCGTTTCCACCAAAGTCACGCTGGAAGGGCTGGCATTCAACGTCTGGTTGGCGTGGTTGTAAATACCCACTTCCAGGGTAGTGCTGAGTTCTTCCGCTTCGTGGTCTCTGAAGTGGCGCCAGGGCATGCTGGTGTAGCGGCTCAGGATCGGTTCCGGAAGTTCGGTAAACGCCACATCGTTGATGAAGGTATCGGTCTGAATATTGTCTAAACGAATGTAATCCAGGTTCCAGTTGTCCAACACGCCCTGGCGGTCAGCGTAGTTTTTAAACCTGAATTGAAACGCTTTGTGGCGGAAGTCAGCCGGTACAGGCATTGTATAAAACCCGAATAATTCCTCAGCGGTATTGGGCTGGCTGGCCGGGGCGCCAGGGAAATTCTCCATGTCGTGCCACACGCCGTTTGGGGCGCGAAACTCCAGGACTAATGAATCCTGAATTTCAGGGCGGTCGCCAAGGCCGCGGCGTTGCAACCAGTAAGTCAGCACGATATTGCCGCCAACGCCGTTCAGATTGATGTAAGTAGAAGTCAGGCGGTCAGCCTGTCCCGGATCGCCGCCGTAAGGTTTTCCGCGGGCATTCACCCCGTCGAACGTGGCAACCCCGATGGAGGGCGGCTGATCTCCGAGAGTCCGATTGACAAAAACATCTGAGTCTAACCAAAGCCGGCTATTGGTCATCGGGCCTTCATAAGAAAAGTCGTCCATGAAGGGCAGGGTAATTGTATCGTGTCGGACGCGGACGGCAAAATGGAAGATGTCGCAAATGCCAAACGTATCGCACAAGACATAACAAACGGAATCCACGCCCGCGTGGCGACTGGCTTCGTATACAAAACTGCTGGTGGGCGCCGGATATTCCGAGAAATAAACGCGTTGATCGCGACCATCATAATTGTAAGCGCAATCAATGAAAAAATTGCAGGCTAATGGCCCGGGCAACAGGGTTTCATTAGCCGTAATCGTAGCCGTAGCCTCTGCGTTCAGCGTGGTTACCGGCGGAAAATAATCCCGCGGCGCTCTGCGCACAATGAAGTACAGATAGGTGGAATCGGAGCATACTGTACCGGCGGCGTTGCAGTACTTGATGAGTACGCTGTCTTTGCCAGCAATCACGCCCGTATTTCCAGTGTAGGTAAGGGTATCGGTCATCAGCACGACACTTCCGAAATTAAGTGCGTTGCAGTTTCCGCAAATAAAGGCGCCGCCCTCTACCCCCGCAGTGTCGAGGTCTGCAATCAATTGCACCGGATCGCCGGCGAGCAGGTAGTTGATGCCTGCGCGTTCGAGGTTGCAGTTCTGGATACCTTTAGCCTGGCCGTTTGCAGATTCCTCATCAAGCTGGATCCGCCGGGCATCCGAACTTTTCTTTTCCTTTTCAATGTAGTAATGGCGGAGGGTGCTGTTTTCTGTGATGGGCACTTCTATCTGCGCCTGTGCTGCCGATCCAAGCGCAAACAGGATCAACAAAGTGTGCAATAGTCTCATTCGAATCATTCCAGTTAAAATAGATAGTTAGATGTTGTTTAAACAACAAACTCTGAGAACGAGGGATTGCACTTTTTGTTGCTTTTTTATCGGACTGGCGCGGGGCTTATTTGCATTTCATCAGCCTCGATTTCAATTCCACGATCTCCTGGTCTTTGCTTTCTACTTTGCTTTCCAATTCGCCGTTTTTCAGCTCCAGTTCGGTGATGCGCTCGTTGAGCTGGGTGATGCGCTCCTCTAATTTGGCGATGCCTTTCGGGTTGGCGGCGGTTTCGCGCGAAGACGCAGGCGTCTCACTTTTGTCCAGACCGATGAGTTTTTTAAAATTCGCCAAGCCATCCTGACCATTGTAATAGGAAGCGCCGATGTAAGCGAGCGGAACCAGAAAAACCATCACGATCAGAAAGCGGGTGAAACCGGTTAGCCTCATTCTCCTTGCCATAGTATTGGTATTTTAAGTTTTCAGATTATCCGTTTCCCGGAATATCCGGTAAAGACGGGAACATTTCGGTGTAAAGTTACAAAGTTGAGGGCAGGATGGGATGGAAAAAGGACGGGGGTGGGTGATAAGTCTGCGGAATGGCGATCAGCTACGATATACAGGCAAAGCCTCACTACATTCACTATCTTTGCCGAATCGAAGCCAAACATCGAACTTTTCAGGCGTTTAAGCTTTTATATGCTTTGAATAATGGATGCAGATCCAATGCACATGACAGAAAGTACTTTTCAGTTACGACTCAGGCGAAAATTAGCCGCTCAGGCCGAAGCCGTCATTCCTACGCCCTGGGGCAATTTCAACATGATTGCTTTTTCGGAAAGCCCCGACGACTGGATGCCGCACCTGGCGCTCGTGCATGAAAACACCGACCGCTCCCAACCGGTACTGACGCGGCTCCATTCGGAGTGCATCACCGGCGACCTCTTTGGTTCTACCCGCTGCGATTGCGGGGAACAATTGCTGCGCTCGTTAGACATGATTTCCCGGCAAGGGGGTATTATTCTGTACCTGCGCCAGGAAGGCCGGGGCATCGGCATCATCAACAAACTAAAAGCTTATAACCTGCAAGACAAGGGCTTAAATACAGTTTCCGCCAACGTTCACTTAGGCTTGGAAATTGACGCCCGCCACTACGACATCGCCCTCGAAATGCTGGAAGCCTTAGACATTCACCGCATTCGTTTGCTCACCAACAATCCGGATAAAATTGAAGCGTTTGATCGCTCTTCTATTTTGGTCACTGATCGCGTGCCACTCATCGTGGAGCCGCAGGAGAACAACGCAGAGTATCTGAGGACCAAGCAGCGGGAAATGGGGCATTTGTTTAATTTATGAAGTTTGCAAGAGGCAAGGTGCAAGTTTGCAAAAGGCAAATAGGCAATTTGCCTACTTGCAAACTTGCCTATTTTTCACCCTCCAGCCGCCAACACAAATTCGAGCCATTTACGCCCGTTTGCCGGAAGCCATTTTTTTCGAGAATGCGCTGGGAAGGGACGTTTTCAGGGTCTGTTTCCGCCACAATAGCTAACACATCCGGCTGCTGAAAGGCCCAGGCGACTAATGCGCCAACTGCTTCCGTCATGATGCCTTTGCCCTGAAATAATTCGTGAGATCCGTATCCAATTTCTATTTCGCCCTGTTCGTTAGGCGCGCCCTGAAAACAAAGGTCGCCGGCCATCATTTGCTGTTCTTTCAGGACGACCGTCCAAAGCGTAGAAAAAACGTAATTTTCACCGGCGCGCTCCATGGCGGGTAGAATGGTTTCATCAAATGCTTCTTTCAGGGCAGGAGATACCTCGCGGGGATGGAACTGAAGGGCTAATTCTGCTTCCAAACTTTGGTTGTTTTCCAGATAACTAATCAGTTGAGCGTAGGTAAGTGGAAATACGCGCAGCCTTGGAGTCTCCAGAACGATTGGTTCTTTTTGCATGTCAAATATAGATGTCTTGGTGTATTTTTAATTGCATGGGCTTGAACAGCTTCAGTTTGGGCAACGGAATTTTTTTAAATTTAAACGGAGTTTTTGTGAGCTGGTCGGAGCTTTTTTTTCCATCTTCAGAACGTTTGCTGATTGTGCGTTCAGCGGCGCCGGTAAGCAGATTAAAATCGTGAACTTTGTAGCCATTGTGGTGCGTGGAAGATTCCGTGTAAGTGGCGCCAATCAAAAACCAGTCCTTGTTTTGGTAGCGCCAGCGGTAAACATAACTCCAGCGGCCTGAACTCCCCCCGTAAAACCGAACCACGATGCTGCCGCGGTTGATCTCAAGCGCTTCGAACGGATCGCCGAAAACCCCGCCTTCGTTGGCCAACAGGATGGATTCATTTGATTGTACAGACAGGTTGTATTGGCCGTCCGGTTGCCGGAATGCGGCAAACAGGATGCGCGGCTGTTGTTGGTTGTCCCACTCTTTCAGGCTTTTTACAACCGAATCGGCTTCGATGAGGACGGCCAGGTCTGCCAATCCGTCTTTGTTGAGGTCGCCTGTGGTTTGGGTCATCACATGCCAGCCTTTCGGCAAAAAAGCTGCTGCATTGGCGCCGTTTTTTTTCAGAACAGGGTATTGGTAGTTCTGTGCCCGGAGCATATTGTCGGGAAGGCCAACAAACAGGAAGATAAAGCAGAAAGCTACAGCCTGGAGAAGATTGTTGAAACGCATGTCTTTTTAAAATTTGATTGCGATAAAGCTTCAAGGTCAAAAACGCTGCAAAGTTGATATATTGCAGCGATTCAACATCAATAAAAACAGATAAATGCACCTCAGCGAGATACTCAACCACTTAGGCGAAGACCGTGAATTTTATTTCAATGCAGTGTCGCCCCCGGTCATTCAAAGCAGCAACTTCGCTTTTCCGACATTAGACAGCTTTCGGCAGGCGTTTGTGAATGAATTGGAACACACCGTTTATACACGCGGCAACAACCCAACGGTGGCCATCCTGCGCAAAAAATTAGCGGCACTGGAACATGCAGAAGATTGCCTCGTTTTTTCGAGTGGCAGTGCCGCAGTGACCACAGCGGTGCTGTCGCAAGTGAGCGCGGGCGACCATGTCGTTTGTGTGGAGGCGCCGTACTCCTGGACAAAAACCCTGCTTACCAAATTGCTGCCGCGTTTTGGCGTCAGCCACACCTTTGTTGATGGCCGCGACGTTGCAAATATCGAACGGGCTATGCAGCCTAATACCAAGCTACTGTATTTAGAAAGCCCAAATTCGATGACGTACGAATTGCAGGATCTCGCCGCTTGTGCAGCATTGGCGCGTAACCGGGGCATTGTTACCTGCATTGACAACAGCTATTGTTCGCCCATTTTTCAGCGTCCCATCGAACTGGGGATTGATATGGTGGTGCATTCCGGAACCAAATATTTCAATGGACACAGCGATGTGGTGGTTGGGGTATTGTGCAGCAGCAACAACATCATTCAAAAAGTATTCGACCTGGAATACATGACCCTTGGCGGTATTTTGTCCCCGCACGATGCAGCATTGGTCATTCGCGGCCTGCGCACGTTAGACTTGCGTGTGCGCCGAAGCGCAGAAAGCGCCCTGAAAATAGCCCAATACTTGGAACAACACCCGAAAGTGTCGCGGGTGCTGTATCCCGGACTGCCTTCTTTTCCGCAGTACGAGCTGGCTCAGCAGCAGATGGATAGTGGCGGCGGGTTGTTGTCGGTGTATCTGAATATGGAAACCTTCGAAGAAGTGGAAGCCTGGTTTCATCGCCTGAAACGTTTCCTGTTGGCGGTTTCCTGGGGCGGACACGAATCACTGGTGTTGCCTACTGCCGGTTTTTATAAAATTCCGGGCCGCCCGGATTCGCCACATCCTTGGAATTTGGTGCGGTTTTATATTGGATTGGAAGATGTGGATTGGTTGATTGAGGATTTGGAGCAGGCGTGGTGGTCGCCAGCTTCAGCTGGCTGACCCAATGCAAGAACAGCAATAGAAAATATAGGGCTGTGAACCACAGTTCTCTCTTTTGGTCTACCAGCTAAAGCTGGTGACCACGCAAATACGTAAACGGAAAAGCATCCCAACTATCTACCAAACCCGCTTTGACCGGATTATCCAAAATATAACTAATGATGCGCTCAAATTCGATCGAATCCCGAACAAAATGATCATAGCTTTCTCGCTGCCAAAATTTCCCGGCACGACCTAATTGCTGATTGCAATAACGGGCAGAAGCGCCTTTAATGCGCATCATTATTTTGTCCAAAGGCTCAAAATCTAAGCTTTCCCAGGAAGAAAAGTTAAACATTTCCGGAATTTGAAGATTGGTATCAATCAGGATATGCACATGGTTAGACATGATGCAATAAGCAACCAGGTCGTATAATTGCCCGTCGAAGCGGTGTAATTCGTTGGCGACAATTTGGGCAATTTCGGGTTGTTGCAGGAAAATTGGGCCGGATTGTGCGTGATCTAATAGGGCATCGTATTTCGCAAACTGGCGCTTGCGTTCGTCATAAATAAGTTGGTTCGTCAATGATTTGGAATCGCGATAAAGCGCGGCAAGGGCTTGTTCGTATTCATTTTTAAGGTGTAATAGTTTTATATTGGGAATGGAGCCATGAAGCCGGAATGTGACAAAGAAAGCGGAGCCGATGGGCTGGATATGAGGGAGGGTACGCCGGTAATGGGTTTTTATTTGATTGGTTTTCATAAAGCTTCGCTTTTTGCATTGTGGTCACCAGCTTTAGCTGGCAGACCTTAAAACTATAAAAGAGAATAATAGAACAGCAAGTCTATTTTTATAATTTGCTGTTCTCGCTTAAGGTCTGCCAGCTAAAGCTGGCGACCACGGCATTGTGGTCACCAGCTTTAGCTGGTAGACCTTAAAACTATAAAAGAGAATAATAGAACGGCAAGTCTATTTTTATAGTTTGCTGTTCTAGCTTAAGGTCTGCCAGCTAAAGCCGGCGACCACGCAACCAAATTCAACAACAACAACAAGGTCGTAAACACTGCAATGCGGGCAATCAGATCGCCCCAAACCACATAAACCGTGACGGCATCATTGAGGAGCAGGGTTTCTTTAATGACCGCCTCCTCGCCGTAGCGGGTGGGTTGCAGGATGTCGCCGCGTTGGTTGATGAAGGCCGAAATGCCCGTGTTGGCTGAGCGGGCGATGCTGCGGCGCGTTTCGATGGCGCGCAGGGAGGCAAATTGCAGGTGCTGCCGGTGGCCGGGCGTGTCGTCCCACCAACCGTCGTTGGTCATGATGAAAATAGCCTGAGCGCCTTTTCGGACATAACCAGTGTAGTATTCTCCAAAAACAGATTCGTAGCAGATCGCAGGCCCGATTTTCCCGGAGTTGCTTATAAAAACATCCCGCTCAGGTTGGGTGCCCAAACCCGCGGTGGTGCCACCAAGGTGATCCACGGCAGCTTCCATAAAAAACAGGAATTTTTTCAATGGGAATTTTTCAGGGCCGGGCACCAATTTTGATTTTTTGTAAACTGGCACTTGAGGGGTGTCGTTCGACAATTGAACGGCCGCATTCAGGGTTTCAAAATACACAGTCGCAGCACCCCGGTTGCGCGTTCGCACGGCATCAGAGTGCGGCTCGCCGGGTTTAAAATCGTGGTATGCCTCCAGTCCGGTGATGATTTTCAGGTTCGGAAATTGCCGCATAAACTGGCGCATGCGCTCAATTGGTCCGTATTCATTGATGCGGGAGGTTTCCACAAAACCAAAACTGGTTTCCGGGTAGACCACATAGTCGGTCAGCGAGTCAGTCAGGCGGGCGGTGAGTTCCAGAAAATGGTCAATCTGGATGCCTTCCGGGATGTTGAATTTTTCGTAGTGCGGTTCGTAGTTGGGCTGCACGACCACTACTTCTGCCGGTTTTCCCTGGTCTTCGTAGCTTGAATAGCGCCACAGCGACCACAGCGACGGCAACACCACCAAAGCTGCCACAATTGCCCATTGCCGGCGGTTGGTGGCCTCCCCGTTGCGATAACGCTGCCATTGCCGGAACAGCAGCACGTTCATCACCAGAATCAGCAAACCGCCACCAAATACGCCCGTGTATTCGTACCACTGCACCCACGCCGGAAATTGCGCAAAGCCATTGCCCAGTGTCAGCCAGGGCCAGGTCAGGTCCCAATTGAGGTGCAGGTATTCAAACGCCAGCCAATAGGCGATCAACGGCAGATACCCCAATTTGGGCTTGGCCTTCCGGGTGCGGTGGAACAACCAAAAAACAACCGCCATAAACAAAGAATTGGCCGCGATGGCAAAAATGCCGGCAGCCATCGCAGAATTGGCCACCCACCAGGTGGTGAGGATGTTCCAGGTGACAAAAGTCAAATAAGCGTAAGTGAAAACTTTCCTGCCCGCCCTGGGTTGTCCGCTGAGTTCGGCTTCCAGCACCAGCAGGGGAATGAACCCGACGAATAGTAGGATCGGAAATGGAATAATCCCTGGAAATCCCAATCCCAGTAATACACCACTTGACATCGCCAAACCCAAACGCCTCCAGTCAGGTTCGCGACCGGATATTTTTGCGTGCAACAACGTGCTACCCAGCACCAAAAATGCCCACGCCGAAACAAACAAAACCAGTGGCCGGTGTCCCCAGAGTTTTTGTTGCGAAGCTAATTGGTAGACGTCGTAGCTCAACCAGGTGGTTAAGGCCAGGAGGGGAATCAAAAGGAGCGGGAGCGATTTCTGGACGTTCATTTTTGCGAGTTGGCAGTTTTACAGTGGGCAGTTGGCAGGGGGGGGTTGGAATGAACATATTGGTTCTTAACGACTGAGTTTTTGCAATAAAGTTGGCAGTTTTTCAGGGAGCAGTTGGCAGGGGGGGGTGGACTGAACATATTGGTTCTTAACGACTGAGTTTTTGCAATAAAGTTGGCAGTTTTTCAGGAAGCAGTTGGCAGGGGGGGGGTTGGAATGAACATATTGGTTCTTAACGACTGAGTTTTTGCAATAAAGTTGGCAGTTTTTCAGGGAGCAGTTGGCAGGGGATTTTTTGGAATGAACATATTGGTTACTTAACGACTGGCCTTTTATCCGCCAAGTTGGTATCCTGAATTTTCATCCACCCCGAAAGCAATCCTGACAACTGTAAAACTGCCAACTGGATCTATTCCTGCCAACTGTTCTCCTGCCAACTGCCAACTTTAAAGTCGGGTAACCATCATTTTGAACCCTAAATTGACTGCCAACTGAATTAAACGCCCACAACCTTCATCCACTCCACACAAGTCCGAACCTGCGCTTCTGCGAAAAGCTCCAGAATTTCATCGTTCACAAGCAGGGTAGCATCATCGAAGTTGTCAAAAAACAAATGCTCGATCAGGATGGCCGGCATTTTGGTATTTTTGATGACATAGAAATTGGCTTCGCGATCCGGGTCGCTGTCCGACTGATCAGGGCGGTAGGTGATTTTGGCCCCCAACAACGCCTTTACATTGTTCCACAGCAGGGTGGCGACGTCGTCCGACTTGGTTTTGCCGGGTGTGGTGTAGACTTCAAACCCGCGGGCGTTAACTCCGGAGGCATTGGAATGGGTAGAGATATAGACCGTGTTTTTATATTGCTTGAAATACCAGTTGGCTGTTTCTACGCGGTCGGCTAAGGGCGTATCCAAATATTCATGCGCCACCACCACGTGCGGGATGCCGAGGTTGCGCAATTTAGCGGACACGCGGGTCGTGATGGCGCGGTTAAAAACGCCTTCGTAAAACCAGCGCCCGTTGTGGAACGTGCCTTTAGTATGCTGGAATTGCTTGCTTGGGGCTGTCGTATATTTTCCGGAAGGATCAACGGCGCCATGGCCGGGGTCTAACAATACGCAGAAGTCAGTCATCATGGAATGAAAGGTTTTAGTGTGAACAGTTGCAAAGATAGGCGGCAAACAAACTTTTCGGCAAAATATTTGCTTTTTTGTAAAGGTTTGTTACATTTGTTTCAATATTCTCTCTGCTGTGCAGGCGATTTGATTAGCTATTTTTAGAGGCGCACATTCGTTAATTTTTTCTAAAAAAAAGTTGGCTTTAAGGGAAACCTTTAGGTAACATTCCCGTAAACTATGCAGTTTTAGGTTTGATCAATGGATTTTCAGGTCAACCATAACCGTCTTTCCCTTAGCCGATCATAAAAAAATTCATTGCGCAGGATATTCAGCGGCTTTCCACTTCCCCGAAAGTGAATGCTGTAGGTTGTCTGATTGCTTTGGAAAACATTCCTCCCATTTTCGCACAGGTACGACTACACACCAAAAAATTGGGCGCTTTGCGCGCAAAGTTCTTTTCGTTGAACCACAAGGATCGCGTACGGCAAATGTGCTGCGCGCAGCACGCTTCAACGCACCTATCTTCGGCATATATTTTGAACATATATGGGAGTTGTATATTTTATATCATTCAAATTTTTTTGAACATGAAGGCACTTTATTCGAATTTTAAAAAGTATCTGTTGCTGACGGGTGCTCTGTTAGCAATGGTCAGCGCCGGGGCAACGACCTGCCCCAACGCGATTAACATACCGTCCGTCCCGGTCACGAACCAGTCATTGGTTTGTGGCGGCGGTAACGATTTGAGTTCCACCACGGTAGCGGCGGCTTGTGGTGGCGCTTCAAACAGTTACAAGGGAGGTAATGAGGCATTGTATACGTTTACGCCTACGACTACCGGCAA
>JBJXFD010000342.1:0-6729 GCA_046153985.1 Saprospiraceae bacterium | reverse complement strand
CGTAACAACGGTTGCCACAACATAACAAAATTGCGGTGCGATGCACCTTACCACCCTTGATTCCCGTGATCTACAAAGATTATTGGTGCGATGCACCTCAACCCAAAATTTGGGATGACTCATGTTTCTCGAAGACCCAACCTCTAGTTTTAAAGTTGAATTTTTTTGTAACAATCAACCCCGCCGGACATTAACCTACAGTTTTGATACATGGCTTTTTTGCCCTATATTTGCCCCATTCCATAACCTAAAAAACTGCAAACGCATGTCCATCCAACGTTTATCCCTTCTTTTTGCCATGCTGGCCATTACTTCCGCATTATTTGCCCAAAAAAAAGCCGAAACCCTGCCGAAATGGGATGTCACCCCCATCGAATTAACCGCCCTCAATTCCAGTTTCCGCGACATCAACCTTTCCATCACCCCCAACGGGAAATACCTGTATTTCATGTCGGGACGGGGCGGCCAGTCGTGGTCGTACCCCAACTACACCACCTACCGCGGCAAACCTGAATACGACGGCGACATCTGGTTCAGCAAAAGGGTCAACGACGTGTGGCAGGCGCCGCTTTGCCTCGGCATGCCCATCAACACGGCCAGCGGCGAAGACGAGCCGGTTATTTCTGCCGATGGCCAGACGGTCTATTTCCAAAGCTGGAGCAACTGGAGAACCAATGGAGGTCCGTACTATCGGGCGGAGCTGCATGGCGAAAAATGGGGCACACCGGTCGCCCTTGGCGGTGGCATTCACCGGTTTTTTGCCGAGGGGTTCAGCGCCACAGATGGTATGTCCGTTTCGCCGGATGGTACCATTTTTGTTGTTGCGGTGGGAAAAAGTTACGAAGGGCCAATGGATATTTACATCACCAGCAAAGGGCGCGACGGCGTGTGGGCCTATCCCGAAAAACTCGATATTTCCACGCCCGGCGACGAACGCTCCGTGTTCATTGGCGCCGACAACCGCACGCTCTATTTCGCTTCGAATGGTTGGGGCGGCTTTGGCAAGCTCGATATTTTCAAAACGGAATTGCTCGGCGGCAGCAAATGCGGCCCCGTGTATAACATTGGCAAACCCTTCAATACCAAAGAAGAAGATTATGGTTTTGTGATGGACGTGCTGCGCGACGAAGTTTACTTTGTGCGCAACGGCGACATTTTTTACGCAAAATTAGGCAAAGACGCCGATCCCCGCATCAAACCACAACCTGTGATCGTGCTGGAAGGAACGGTGAAAGACCCCTCCGGGCAAGGCGTGGAGTCTGACATCACGCTGAGGCGCAACGCCGACAAAGCTTACGTAACCGGCAGTCGCAGCAATGCCAAAACGGGAGAGTATTCCTTAGTTTTTCCGCGACAGGAAGGAGAGTACACGCAGGAAGTCCGCTTCAATGAGGATTACGTGGTCGAGCACGCCATTTCAGTGAACGCACAAACGCCGGCATTGGTAGAGCAACCGATCGTCGCCGATCCGGAAAGATTAATTAAGATTGCTCCTCCGGTTGCTCCACAACCAGAAAAAGTCATCGTTCCGGAACCTGTTTTTAATACACCGGTGGCAAAAGGGCCTGTTCCGGTCAACGCCGTAACGGCCATCAAAACGGTCGTTTATTTTGACACCGACCGCGCCGAAATGACGCCAGAAGCAGCCCAATCGCTCAACGAAGCGCTGGAAATACTAAAAGCCAACAGCGGGTGTACCTTGTCGTTGACGGGCCATACGGATGCCGATGGCACAAAGGCTTACAACCTGGGTTTGTCGCAACGGCGCGCTCAAACTGTGGCGGATTTTTTGAAAACGCAGGGCATCCAGCTGATGCCAACTCAATTTTCGAAAGGGGAAACCGATCCGGTTGCCGGCAATCAAACGGCTGAAGGTAAGCGCCAAAACCGACGGGTAGAGGTAGTGGTTGAGTGTGTGGGTTCGGATAAATGATTTTGGAAATTATAAAAACTCCCTGGGACTCCGTGATATTTAATTTCGCGGAGTTTCGCGGAGGGAACACGGAGTTTCACAGAGTTAGATGCCGGGGTTTAAATCAAAAGAAAAAGGAGCCAGCCCAATAGGATTGACTCCTTTTTTAAATCACTGCACAAATATTTATTTCAAAATGATTTTCCCTGAATACATCCCCAATCCTTCCACGTTCACTTTATAAAAATAAACCCCTTTTGGATGGTCATGGCCATTGAACAGGAAGTGTTTCCCTTCAAACTCTTTGTGCAACACCAATCGCCCAAACTGGTCGTATACAACAAAAGTGGCTTTTACAGGCTGCTCCGATGGTATTTCAAACGTGACTTCCCCGGCGGATGGGTTTGGATAACTGAGCAATGCGCCCAAGCCCTCCGGCAATTCCCGAATGTCATTGACAATTTCAATAAAATTTCTACCAACCGTATGGAAAACGGGGTTGGTGATGACGGGGTCATTGAAGTCGAAGTAGATGGCCGCTTCGTTTTCAATCACTGATTCCAGTGCCACATCGGGTTTTTGGGAGATGCGGAAACTAACAAAACCATGCGACAGCGCCTCGTTCACGTTCGAGTCGGGCAACAGAATGTTGTCGAACCGGAAGATGGCCACGGCGTCGCCTTCCAAATCAAATTCATAGTTGTGGCTGGCAGCACCGGCGCGCAGACTTACAGGGTCGAGGAACGGCGAAAGCGTATCCCGGATCACCACCGTAAAGGCCGTGTCCGTACCCGTATTCTGGAACCGGATGCGGTATTCGAGGTCGGTGTTGGGTTCGATGTAGTGTTGGGCGCCATAGCCTTTGGGTAAGCCCATTTTGTCGTTTGGATCGAAGGCGCCGATTACTTCTTCGCAATCTATGTCAATGAAACCATCGCCATCATTTTGCGGGTGTTCATTGACGAAACCTGTGCTGAACGTATTGACGTCATTCGTTCCGCAGCCTTCTACAAAAGCGGTAGGGATGGAATTTCCCGGATGATTCGGCTCTTGCTCGCTGGTGATGCGCCAGGTGGCTCCGTTCGCCGGATGTTGAACCGAGCGCAATTCAAGGGGGGCGAATATTTCGCTGCCCTGCATGAAGATAATTTGGTCTTCGATGACGATGTAGTCTATCGGTTCACTGGTTGGCGCGGTACCTACGTTTTCCAATTCTAACACGACTGTAGAATCGCCCTGGCAATGAGCCCGGGCCATCATACTGGCGCCCAACCAGTTGAATGGGATGCCGCAAATGGTATCTGGAAATGCGTGCGCCTCCATGCAAAGGGTCTGTCCCAATTGCGACTCGCAACTGACCAAAACAACGACGTGGAAACTTCCGCACTCGTTCAGGCCAACATCCCCTACCGAAAAGGTGTAGGTATTGCCCGTTTGGCTGGAGAAGGGAATGTCGCTGCTAACAAGTTCCAGCAAGCTGTCAAGCGTCAATTCAATCGTAGCATCTTCCGCCGGTACTGTGCCTAAGTTACAATATTGGATAGAAAGGGTGTTGTTGAAACAACGCCTGAGCTGAGGCACGGCCAGATCTACCTGCATGGCCGGGCAATCAATGACGGCTTGTACAGAGAAATTATTAAACAGGGTATCGCCTATGCCCGAAACGGTTACCGGCACAGGGCTATCGCAGGGCGACCAAAGGTTATTCGGTGGAATAACTTCAAGTAAGTATGCCCCCGTGTCAACATTGATTTGATAATGGCCGTCAGCATTGGTAATGCCGTAGTAAGTAGCCGCGCCTGTTGCCCGAACGACCCAGTTGTTGAGGTTTAAATCTCCTGTTGAAATGAGGCAATCCAGGTCTTCGTCAAGAGCGACCTGGCCTTCGAGATAACTCACAAAGACCGTGCCGCTGGCAGCTAGTTTTACGGCATAAGCACGGGAAACGGATGATCCAGAGGCTGGATTAATGGCCTCTCCTACGGCAAGATAGCCTCCGTCATTTGTTTGTATGATTGAGCTAAAACGCCCCTTGTACGGAGAAACGTAAAAAAAGTGGAAGGCGCCGTCATTGCCAAATTTTACGACCATAGGATATTGATCAACATTGTCTGACAAACGCCCGGCAACCACGAACCCGCCATCTGCTGTCTCTTTTAGTTCAACCAGGTATTGAGTCATGCCATCATAAGGCGCCGGGTGGATGTATTCTGACCACCATAGCTGATTCCCGTTTTCATCAAATTTGAATACCCGGATGGTGCTATCGTCGCCGGCGCCATCTGCTGCAACAGCGTAGCCCCCGTCGGCAGTAGCAATAACATCCATATTGTAGCCATCCTGGTCAGCCGTTGCGCCCGTAGCAGTCCATTGCAGGTTCCCGTCAGCGTCAAATTTAAGGAGCCTGACATCCCAGGGAGATTGCCCCGTAAATACAAATCCGCCATCAGGGGTGGGATTGCCCCGACCTCCGGGGTAGATATCGCTTACGGTAACTTCCTGATTCCAAACGGGGTTGCCGATCATGTCAATTTTCCACATTCGGATAAGGCCTGGAGTTGAATGGACGGTAAATACGTAACCGCCTTCAACCGGAAACATATGCTGAGTGGTGTAGAGTGACGGCGCAATCGTATTGGAAAACACGATATTGGCTGCCGTGTCAATTTCAATCATTTGATCATTATCAAAAAGCGCTATGTTTCCTGAAGGCAAAAGGAAGAATTCTGCGCTAATGAACCCAAATGGCAGCGACCTGTACCATTTTTGACTTCCTGTTTCACTCGTTTTCGTAATGCTTGTTCCATTACCCAGAATCAAATAGTCGCCATCAGGAAGCTGCACAGCATCAAAAGCTCTGACAAGGCCTGTGGTTCCTCCATAAAATTGCTCCCAACCCTGAGAAAATCCGAAGGCAGAAGTTAACAGCAACAGCAGAATAGAGATCGTATTTTTCATAGCGAAAGGTTTTGTCAATTGTTCAGTCAAAGGTGGGCAAACAATTTGCGGCAAGCAATAACAAAAAAGCATTGGTGTCAAAATTATCTACTTATTTTATGATAAAATAGATGGTTGTTTTTATGAATTTAAAATATTGACAATAAATAATTTATATTACATGTTGTTTGTTAATTTGCATCCAAACTTTGTCAATCTTTTTATGAAAAAAAGTCCACTCTTTCGCACTTTTTTAACCTTCGAAAAGCAAGAACGCCGACAATTGCGCAAGCTTGTGCGTTCTCCTTTTTTCAACCAGCGGGAAGACGTTGTGCGTCTATTCGACCATTTGGATAAATATGCAGAAGCGGGCGGTACTCAACTGAGCAAAGCCAAAACCTTCTCCAAAGTCTTCCCCGGCCAACCCTACGACGACGCGCTGCTGCGCCACGCCATGAGTTTTTTGATGCAAAACATCCGGGAATACCTCATCTGGACGGAGGTAGGGCGGTCGGAATTTGAACGGCAAATGCACCTCGCCCGCAACCTGCACCGCCGGGGCCTCGACGACCAGTTTCAGCGCGCGCTCGATCAGGCGGAAGCCTCCGCCAGCCAATTGCTGAACGCCGACCGGCACCTGCAATTGTTTCAGTTGCAGAGCGAACGCTACAACGCGGCCATCCGCCAGCAACGACGGGGCGAGATGGGGTTGCAGCGGTTGGCCAATGAATTTGCCAACTACTTCGCTGCCAACCTGTTGCGACAAGCCTGTGGCATCGCTACGCACCAGTCTATGACCAACCAGGAGTACAATATCCCCTTGCTGGTGGAGGTTTTGGCAAAAGTAGAAGCGGGCGAATTTGCGGGCGTTCCGGCCGTGCAGTTGTATTTTCACGCCTACTGCGCGCAGCAAACGTTGGAAAATGAAACGCATTTTCGCGCCCTGACGGCGCTGCTGGAAACGCATTGGATGGATTTTCCGACCGACGAGGCCCGCGACCTCTTCCTGCTGGCCATCAATTTTTGCATCAAAAAAATCAATGGCGGCGTGGCTGCTTTCCGAAGGGACGTGTTCGATCTCTACCGGTCGGGACTGGAAAAGGAGGTGTTGCTGACGGGCGGTCTCATCTCCCCGTTTACGTACAATAACGTGCTGAACAGCGCCCTTTTGGTGGACGAATGGGATTGGGCGGCAGACTTCCTCGAAGCCTTCAAACCCCGACTGCCCGAAGCCGATCGGGAGAATACCTATCATTTCAACCTCGCCAACCTGTATTTTCGGAAAAACGACTACGCACGGGCGATGGCGCTGCTCCGCCACGTGGAGTTCAAAGACAAACTGCACAACCTCGACGCCCGCCGGATGCTGTTGCGCATGTATTTTGAAACGGGAGAAACCGACGCCCTGGAATCGCTCTTAGACAGTTTTGAAACCTATATCCGCCGCCAAAAAGACCTCGGCTACCACGGCGAAAACTACCTGAACCTGATCCGGCTGACCCGAAAGTTGTTGCAGGCGCCTTCCGGCGAAAAGGATGCACGGAAAAAACTGACCGCTGAGATTGTGGAAACGAAAGCGGTGGCTGAGCGGGAGTGGTTGTTAGAGAAAATTCGGTAGGTAACGTTAATTTGGTGTCTGTTCTTTAGAGTTCGAGAGCAAGGCATGTGAAGGCCCAAAAGTGGAAGTTTACTCGCGTAAATGACCAATTTTGGGCCTTCGCATAACGCAGCTATCGGACTATAAAGACAGATACCCAAAAAAAGAAAGGACGCCCTGCGAACAGGAACGTCCCCCTCAATTTGTTATTAGCGAGATATGCCGCGTGTTAAAGCGCAGCTATTTTTCGGCCAGGAACGGATAGCGATAATCCGTTGGCGGC
>JBJXFD010000573.1:0-17678 GCA_046153985.1 Saprospiraceae bacterium | reverse complement strand
GGGCCGCGATTGTGTGCCGTGATTTTGATCAAAAGATCATCGCCGTCTGCCTTGGCGTATTCGGTGAATACATCCCAATAACGGTTTTCAGCAAAAATGTCTGTTTCCAGCAATTCATACTCTGCCTGATCACGCCCGCGTTGCCTGTTCTCCTGCAGCAAATCTGAATATGGAAATTCCCCCTGCGGATATTTGTACAAATGTTTCATGTACGAGTGCGTCGGGGTACTGTCGAGGTAGTAATACAATTCTTTTACGTCTTCTCCATGATTGCCTTCGCTGCCCGTGAGACCAAACAGGCGTTCTTTAAGGATAGGATCCTTCCCATTCCAAAGGGCGACTGAAAAACACAGCCGTTGCCACTCGTCAGAGATGCCGGCAATGCCGTCCTCGCCCCAGCGATAAACACGGGAGCGGGCATGGTCATGTGGAAACGAATCCCAGGCAGTGCCTCCTGGGGAATAATCTTCCCGCACCGTACCCCATTGACGTTCAGAGAGATAGGGGCCCCAGCGCAACCAGTTCTTTGCTCCGGAATAGTGCTCCTGTAAACGGAGCTGTTCCGGGTTAGGCTGGGAGATCCCTTCTTTTTTAAGGGATGAAGTTGTGCCGATATGTTTACCGGTTTTTGTGGCGGTGGGTTGACCGCGGTCTTTATTTTCCATGATTGTGAGTGGTTTGTAGATTTGACGCCACAAAAGTCCGGGATGCTTTCCAGGCAAGGTGTTACACAGGTAACAAGATGAAAAATAGTTGGGCGTTGAACCTTATGGATTTATATCATCACTCATCTCAGACAGGAAGCCAATAGGCGCTTTTATAGTACGTTTTTAATCAAGTGATCCCCAACGCGCAGGGCTTGTGCTATGATTGTAAGTGCAGGATTAACCGCTGAACTGGATGGGAAGAAACTCCCATCTACGACGTACAGATTGTTGACTTCATGGGCCCTGCAATTGGTATCCAGAACTGAGGTTTTTGGGTCATTGCCAAACCTCACAGTGCCACATTGATGCGCGGTACCAGCCAAAGGAATCTTCTTGCCCAGGTACACATTATTGGGTAGTAAATGGGGTTCACATCCCACATGTTCCAAAATCCACCTGAGCTTTTTTTGCAGCTGCTTATGGCCTTCTAAATTATTCTCCTTGTAATGCAACTTAATATTGCCATCGGCTAATAGCTCCACACGATTTTCCAAATCAGGCAGATCTTCAGAAGTCATCCAAAAATCCAAAGCATGGGTTGCCATGGCCTCCAAAGTAAAAGAGGGGGTCAATTTTGGTGCATCAGACTTGAACATGACAGCGTCTGATTTTCCCAGCATTTGGATATGACCCATCGGATAATTAAAACCCTCATCGCCATCTAAATAGAAATCGTTTATAGCAAAGGTCTTACCAAATTTGCTTCGATTTGGTTTTTTTGATAGCGCCAGCATTGCCGTATTGTTATGGCACATATAATTTCGGCCAACTAAGTCGGTGCTATTGGCTAAACCATTCGGATGTTTTTCACTTTTTGATTGCAGTAAGAGTACTGCCGAATTAATAGCTCCACAGGCAACCACCACGACGTTTGCTTCAAATAAGACCTCCTCCCCATTGATTTCTGTTTTGACAGCGGTAATCTGGCTTCCTTCGGAATTACTCAGCAACTGGGTAACCCGGGCATGAATCAACAATTCAACATTAGGGTATTTCAAAGCTTCTTTAACGCCAACGACATGTGAATCGGCCTTAGATTCTGTCGGATCGGGAAAACCGTCAAAACGGTCCAAAACCAATGCAGATTCTCCGGTTTTCGATGACGATTTTAAGCCTATCGGCAGTGGAAACGGATTCAATCCCAGTTCTTTTATATCATCAAAGAGCTCCTGAATTCTTGGCTCATGCGGCAGCGGCTTTTCTGGATAAGGATTTTCATCCCAGGGTTCATTTGGATCGGTACCACGCTCTCCATGCACATGGTACATGATTTCCGCCTCCAGATAATAGGGCTTTAAATCTTCGTATTTTATTGGCCAGGCTGGGGATATGCCCCCTTTATGAGTCAGCTCACCAAAATCTTCCTCTCTCATCCTTAACAAGGCGGCTCCATAAAATTTGGTGTTTCCACCCACACAGTAGTGTATACCTGGGTGAAATTCCTTTCCACCAGCATCTAACCAAGGTTCTTGAGCCTTATAGCGAGCTTTTACAAAGACTTCCTCTGTATCCCAATTCTCTTTTTCTTTAGGGATATATCCACCTCGCTCAAACACCAATATTTTTTTCCCGGATGGCGCTAACTTTGCGGCCAGGGTGCCTCCACCAGCACCTGTGCCAATAATAATTACATCGTATTTTTTCATTTAAATTGAGCTTTAAATTTTTTCTGAGACAAAGGTAGCGGGCGTAATTCTATGCAATTGTTACCTACGTGACAGTTTGGGTACTTAATAAGTATCTAGCTTTGCCGCTCTATACAGGCCTGCCTGCTGAACTGCGGGAAGAGAGGTCCGTGAGGAACCTTATTTCCTTATGCTATACAGGTGGCCCGCTTTGCGCAAGTAAGCGTAAGACCAAGTTTTACAAGCATTAGCACTTAAATTAAATGAATCATTCTTTTAGGCAAAAAAACGGACTGGGGCAATTGAATCTTCTAAAATATGAAGATACATTCAGTCAAAATTTTTACGAACAAAAAGCCGACTTTACATTTCACACCATAGCCTGGAATCAGGGCGAAAGCCAGATTGTTACTGTTGATGAAGTAAAGCACAGGTTTGAAGCCAACTCTATTTTGCCCATCATGCTCAATCAGTCTTTTTATTTTGAAAGACCTCAGGATATTGTTGCATGGCAATTTAACCGCGAGTTTTATTGCATCGCCAATCACGATGCTGAGGTGGGTTGTGTCGGGTTTCTCTTCTTTGGCCCTTCGCCAACCATGTTTGTGAAGTTGGATGCCGATGATATAGATATGCTGCAGCGTTTGTTAAAAGTTTTTGATGAGGAATTTTTGTCAGATGAAGACATTAAAGAAGAAATGTTGCGCATGCTTCTGGTTCGGCTTATCATTAAAATAACCCGTCTGGCTAAGAAACAATATCTGGGAAAAGAGGAGGTGGTGGAAGACAAATTTAATCTCATCCGGCAATTTTATTTGTTGGTTGAAATACATTTTCGCAAAGAGCATCAGGTACAGTTTTATGCAGGGCTGTTAAATAAATCGCCCAAAACAATTTCGAATTATTTTTCTCTGTATAGTAAGAAAACGCCTTTACAGATAATCTCTGAAAGAATAATTACAGAGGCAAAAAGACTTTTTTACTATACGGATAAGTCAGTAAAGGAAGTCGCAGATGAAATGGGGTTCGAAGATGTTGCGCACTTTAGCAAATTTTTTAAAAAGTCTACTTCTCAAAGCCCTTCTGAGCTTAAGAAGGCATCACAAAGTATAAGGTAGGGAAATATCTACAACAAATCGGGAAGTCTGTCTGCTCTATACCATCTTAATTGGTCGCACTTTTGCGGCTTTAACTTAAACAAGAAACAAGCACTAACGATATGAAAATCATTCCGGTTCTTCTTTTTTCAATACTGGTTTCGACCACAGTCTTTGCGCAACAAGCTATACGTGTAAAGCAGTTCAATCTCAACAAAGGTATTGCCATTCAAGGATACGACCCTGTGGCTTACTTCACTCAACACAAAGCTGTAGAGGGCAGTAAAAATATTATCGAAATTGTTGAAGGCATTACCTATTGGTTTTCTTCGGTTGCCAATAAAGATTTGTTCTTGAAAGATTATAAAAAATACGAGCCGCAGTTTGGAGGATGGTGCGCTTATGCTATGGGGTATTCGGGGAAAAAAGTGGAAGTGGACCCTGAAACTTTTAAAATAGTAGACGGCAAGCTCTATCTGTTTTATCACACCCGGGCAAATAACACATTGACAACGTGGAACAATGATGAAAACAACCTGAAAGCAAAGGCAGACAAAAACTGGCAAAAAATAATTCAATAATTAACGATTAACCATTCAAACGATGAAACAGAAAAGTATCATTTCCTGGTTGCTCAGAATTGTAGCAGCAGTCATTTTATTGCAAACATTGTATTTCAAATTTTCAGGCCAGCCTGAGTCTGTTGAGCTTTTTACCAAGCTTGGCGTGGAGCCCTGGGGACGCATTGGCACGGGGGTTATCGAACTAATCGCAAGTGTTTTATTGCTCATTCCCGCAACAGTTTTTATAGGCGCCTTTTTAGGAGTTGGGTTAATGGCAGGAGCAATCCTATCCCACTTAACGATTCTGGGCATTGAATCAAAAGGCGATGGTGGGCAATTATTTATGTTGGCAATAGCCGTATTGATTTGTTGTTTGCTGCTGGTTTTTATGCATAAAGAACAAGGCCTTGCCTATTCTAAAAAATTATTTAAGCCTTATTTTAAATAATCCAGGCATAGAAGTTTTTTGAAACGGAACGGAATAAAACGAATGATATGATATTTACTCAGCTGACTCAACAACTGCGTGCTTTAAACAATATGCTTTCCATGATGAGTGATGAGCAATATAAAACACGCATTGAGCATCTTGGAAATGCCAGTATTGGTGAGCACACCCGGCACATTATAGAAGTACTGCAGTGTGCCCTTACCGGTTACCAGACGGGGGTGGTAGACTATATAAACCGCAAAAGAGATCAAACGCTGCAGAATGACCGTGCCTTTGCACAAAATCGCCTGAAGCAACTTGAAAACCAAATTAATCTTCCTGATCAACAGTTAAAAATGTTGATTGAGCAAATTGATGATGCCAAAGAGTCCACTGTTCCTACCACTTACTTCCGTGAAGTTGTTTACAATATCGAGCATGCCATTCACCACCTGGCCTTGATTAAAGTAGCTCTGATTGAAATGAAATTAGACATTATTTCATGTGATTTTGGAATGGCGTATGCTACTATAAAGTTCAAGGCTGCCACCTCTGCAAATAATTGATTTTTATATTATAGCATAACCAACATGTGCACCGTAGTTTTTATTCCTGAAAATAACAAGCAGCTCTTTGCATCGTTGCGGGATGAAAGTCCGTTGCGTCCAACAGCACCTACACCTGAAATTTATAGTGCCAATGGCACAACAGTTTTGGCGCCGAAGGATGCTTTTGCAGGTGGAACCTGGCTGGGGATTAATGACTATAGCAACATTATAATTTTATTGAATGGGGGGTTTGAAAAACACCAACGCGAAGAACATTACAAAAAAAGTCGTGGACTTATTGTTTCGGAATTATTAGCATCAGAAATGCCTGTGGTTGATTGGGAGTTATTGTATCTGGACGCTATAGAACCGTTTCGCCTATTAGTTTGGAGCAATCAGATGTTGTTTCATTTGGTATGGGATGGCAACAAAAAATTCCGTATTAAATTGGATTCTACAATACCACATATTTTATCTTCATCTACCCTTTACACTGTCGAAGCAAAAGAAAATCGCCAGGAGCTTTTTCAAAAATGGATGGCCCTGAATCCAACCGTTTCAAAACTATCCTTGCTTAACTTTTTTAGATCTGGAGACGATTATGAAAATGGTTTCATCATAAACAGAAATGAGAAAGTAAAAACATTGAGTTACTCATTTATTGAATTTAACAATAATAACGTTGCAGAATTGAATTATTATGATTTGCAAAATTATTCGCACAGCAGCAAGTCTATTTTCATGAAAACATCAGCGGCGAACTGTGATATGCCAATCTTATAAACTTGTTGCGACGGGATCATCGCGTGGTGGGCGGAAAATAGCCATTCCCACCCCACGATGATCCCATCGCAACAAGTCTAATGTAAAAACAACAAATCAATGGATTTAATAGGGCTTCCAATTGGGTTTTATGGATATCTGTTTCCAGGCAATATCAACATCATGGTGTTGGATTTGTACGGATCAAAAAAATATAAAGTACTTTTTTTAATATTGGCTTTAGTCGTGATTTTCGAAAGCGCTTATTGTCTTCTTTCTTTAATTTATCTGAATAGCATAAAAGCTGACAAGGAGCTGTTTTCTGTTATTGAAACAGTGTCTTATCTGCTTGTTTTGGCAATGGGTTTCTGGATGTTGTTTAATAATAAATCAAGTGAGCATGTCTCTAAAACCAATACGCTTTATCGTGGCGTAATAAATATCATCATACATCCGCAACAAATACCATTTTGGGTCATTGTTGGTGTGATTCTAAATCCTGTTATGAATTTTGGAGAAAACTGGAATACAACTGCAGGCTTTGTCTTATGTAATGCATTGGGAACGCTGCTAATCATGTTAATTTACATGGTTTATGGCAACAAGTTAATGCAATATTTTAAATTTAAATTAAATCAATTGAATACAACATTGGGTGTAGTTTACATCGCAATGGCTGTTTTTTCACTTAGCAAATTATTTGTCAATTTATAATTCAAATTCCGAACAAATTCTTATAATAAAAATTACTGAATGAACTATCTGCAACAAAAAATCCATCGATTATTACACTGGGAATATTGGCCTTATGCCGCTGTGTATTACCCTATACTTCCGATTTGGTTGTATTATTCATTAAAAGCCAGGTCATTATTTTTTTTCAATGCGGCTAACCCTACTATAAAAAATGGAGGCATGGCAATGGAGTCGAAGAAGGAAATTTATGATTTAATTCCAGCTAAGTTTATCCCGAAAACCATACTGGCTGGCAGCAATGAGTGTATAGAAGTAATTTTTAAAAGGACTTTAGATGCAGGTATTTCATTCCCTATGATTGCCAAGCCCGATATTGGGATGAAAGGTTTAGGGGTAAGTGAAATTCAGGATGTTCAACAATTGGCAGATTATCAAAAAAAAATTGACAAAGACTTCCTTCTTCAGGAGTTGATTACTTATCCGAATGAAATTGGAATATTTTATGTTCGGATTCCTGGTGAAAAAATCGGTAAAATAACGGGTATTGTATCAAAAGTATTTTTAACGGTTACAGGAAATGGAAAGGATACGATTGTTGATTTGATTAAACAAAAACCGAGGAGTAGCTTTCAATTGCCGGGGCTGAAGAGAACTTATGGCGACTACCTGAATACTGTTTTGCCACCAGGTGAAAAGTTTATCCTCGTTCCATTTGGAAGCCATACTCGGGGGTCTATGTTTTTAGATGCTACCGCAATGCTAAATGGAAAGTTGCTGCAAACAATGGACAAGGTTTGTAACGAAGTTCCAGGATTTTATTTCGGGCGCTTGGATATTCGTTTTACTACTTATGAAGAGCTATCTGAAGGAAAAAATTTCAGCATTATAGAAATAAATGGCGCCGGTAGTGAACCCACACATATGTACGACCCAGCACATTCCATATTTTTTGGATGGAAAGAAATTGTCAGGCATTGGAAGTTATTGTATCAAATAAGTCTTGCCAATAATAAAAAAGGGCATCCTTATTTAAGCTATTCAGCCGGCATAGAAAT
Organism: Saprospiraceae bacterium; assembly: GCA_046153985.1. Classification (GTDB taxonomy): domain Bacteria; phylum Bacteroidota; class Bacteroidia; order Chitinophagales; family Saprospiraceae; genus JABWAJ01. Next base: position 10,195 of record JBJXFD010000573.1, on the reverse strand, counting down.
GGTACGTGCCAATATTGTTCTGGAAGCAGAATTGAGAATGCTATAAAACAAAGGCTATGATTGGAAGCAAAATAGCTCGCTTTTTCCATCAAACTGCCCCATAGAAACTTTTGCGCCTACCCTGCGTTGGGGACCGTCTCCCTTGGCTATGAACCCCAGCCCCCGAATAAATTTGGGACAGGCTTTGGTTAGCCTCAAAGGAAACAGTAGAATCACCAATTTGACACAAGCCCAACCCAGAATGGTCTTCCCTATCATGCCTTTTATTATGCTTTATAACTTTCCTCCACCAAAAATATATGCGGAAAAGTGATACAGGCGATCAAAATAAAAAGCTGACTGACTAACGATACATCGGAGAGCATGACCGGTTTACTGAGTACTAAAAGAGACAATCCAACGAGTGAAAGTAAGGTGTATGGTGCAGCCTGGCGATAATAATGCAATAGCGTGAAGGATGGTGTTTGGCGGCGGAAAAACGCAACCTGGTTGAGCAGGGAACCCAACGAATGCCATAGGGCGAAATAAAGTGAAAATCCCACCAATAGCGGCGTGTGAAATAATACAAACGATAAGATGAAGAGGCTGGTGATTTCTCTGAGCATCTGCCAGGAATTGACTAATCGGATCAATCGAAGGCCTATAATCAGGCCGATACTGAAAAGCAAGAGCAGCCATTGTATTTTAGCCATTTCCAAATCAGTCCACTCCAGTTCGGCTCCAAGCAAATGACCAATAATAACACTACTTTCCTCCCAATGCCAAAGCAAAGCCCCACCCAACACACAGGCTCCCCAAACAATATACATTATACTCCCTATTATACGCGACAGACGCAGATACTGCCAATTAGACTGGCCGAAATGATAGGCTGAAATGATTAAAAACAAAATTAAGGCGAACGCAGGGAACCATAGCCAACAAATTAAAAAACCGAATGCTGCTGTCAAGTAATACAGGAAAAATTGAAAAATCTGTTTCTTTTTTAGATTAACGCCACGTAAACGGCGAAACAACAAATAATCAGTTGCTCCATGAGGGATACCAATCAGCAAAACCAATACAATAAATATTGGATACTGAATTCGATACAAAAAATCAGGCCACAACCACCCCAAAACTCCGAAAGCTAAAGTAATATCTGCTACAGCAATATAGATTCTGTTGTTTTGAATATCAACCATACATCATAATCTGGAAAGTGAACCAAGAGGGCAAATGGAATAATTAGCAAAAAAAAAGGGCTAACAGTAAAACAACTACCATTAGCCCTTTATACCGCACTTAGAGGTCAAATGTTAAGCATTTTCATGACGGCGCGGTGTGCTTACTGCCAAGCTGTAAATAACCAGGCCGAACCCTATTTTATTCACAGCATCACCGATGTTGTAAATCAGGTCCATGTTGCTCACATCAATTACATTCCTCAGCCAGCCATCCGTCTCGATTGCCATATATCCTATGGGATAAATAGCCCATCCTACGAGTACGAACCAAGACAAAGCCTTGAATGCAGCCTGGAGTTTCGGATCATTGGAATTGTTCGCCAACTTACGAGCAGAACCAATCCATACTTCGTACACGATACCGACGTAGCCTACAGTAGAAATTACGCCCCAAAGCACGCTGTTGGAACGAAAAACCGTTTCCCCCAGATAGCCAGCTACCAACATTAGCAGGGAGTAGCCAATCATTTTCCAAAGCAAACTAATTTTGGCGCCGAATGCTTTGAGAATGAGGTAAAATTCTACACACATCAGCGGCACGGTGAGAATCCAGTCAATATACCGAAACTGGGTCGGCGATTGACCCGTCGTCAACCATACATCGCGCATGTAATAATAGTGAACTGAAGCGATGAGGGTAATCAGGCCGGCGATTAGCAGCGAGGTTTTCCACTTCCCTTCTACCTGTTGGCGTTCGAAGAGGAAGAAAACTGAAGCTGCAAACATAGCCATGTAGCCAATGAAAAATGTAAAACCAACATAATCATTGGAGGCAAGCCCTGCAAAAAGCAATAATGATTGTTGAGAAAGCAGTTCCATAAAATAAAAGATTGGTTGATCGTTGAATATACAACGCTGATCTAACAAGACATGTATTGGTTGGTTCAGATTTTGTTTAACTTTTTTTGAAAAAATCTCAACAATGGTTAAACAAACGGATTTACAGATTTAATGAAAACAGTCCCCAGGGTAGAGCACGTTCGTACATCCCACATTCACGTTCACCAATTCACCAACCCCACTCCTGCCAGCGCAGCCAAAAAAATCAACCCATAACCAATCAAAACAAATCTCCGCATTTCCCGGCTGCCCGCCCAAAGCGCGATGCAGAACTTAACCAGGGTATTACAAATCGTAGCCAACAACACCGCCGTGCCCGCCGTTTGAAGCTGGACGGTGGCGCCTGCTAATTTTGAGATGGAAATGGTGATGGCGTCCACGTCGGCAAGTCCGGCGAGGCTGCTCGAAACGAGAATGCCGCTGGCGCCAAAATACGCATTGGTGTAGCTGATCAGGACAAGGACGACCATGAAGAGCAGGCCGAAAATCAAAGCACCCTGCAAATTGAGTGGTTTGCCCAAGGGAACAGATGCATCTTGCTCTTTGCCGTTTTTGTGGCGCATGAAAAAATACAGGGTAATTCCCGCCGCCGCAAGCAGCATAATCCCAAGCGGAAGGTACAAACTCCTGGCCAGTGCGCTGTTAAAAATGGTCACCCAGAGCATAACCCGGATTACCATAATGGTGGAGGCCGCTAAAACTCCAGTGGCGTAGTTGGCAGAAATTGCCGGCGTCTCCCTGCTCCTTTTTGCAAACACCCAGGTGATCAGGGTGCTCGAAACCAGTCCGCCCAAAATGCCCGTGAGCAAAATGCCCTTGCTTGCGCCCAAAAACTTGATCAGCAAATACCCCAGCAAACCCAGTCCGGAGGTCAGGATCACCACCCAGCCAATTTCGCGGGGGTTGATGACCTCGTAAGGGCCCATTGCCTCGTCGGGCAAAAAGGGTAAGATCAGCAGCGCCGCAACCACAAACCGGATGAGGTCGTATAGTTCTTCCTGCGTAATTTTCCCGATGATTGCCTTGAGTTTTAATTTGGAAGACAACATCACCAGGACAATCACGGTAATGGCTAAGCTGAGTTCGATGTACCCCAAAAACGAAAAACTGCCCAAAAAGAAAGCAATGAGCGCAGAGAACTCGGTTGTGCCGCCGATATCGCCTTTTGAAGCCGTAATCCAATAAGAAACCCCGACAAAGATAACCGCTGCCAGAAACACAACGCCATAAACCCAGGGGGCGATCAAATAATACACCATGGCTGCGATAAACCCCAGCAGCACTACAAACATAAAAGTGCGGATGCCCGCAAAGCTTTTTTCCTTATTGGTCATGGCAGCATGCTCCCGCTCCAGCCCGATCAGGAAACCAATGCCGATGGTCACCAGCAGCCGGATGAAAAAATCCTGCTGGGTGAGTTGGAAGGTGGGGAGGTTGATGATATATTCGTTCATGCTTTTGATATATTTTACTAGGTATGTTTTTCCGTACGACTAAGCTACCTAATTTTACATGATCATCAAAAAAAATCCTGGAATGGGTTTAAAAATCGCTGTTGCTCAAATTTTCTGCATAGATGACGACAGAGCAGGTAATTTGCAGAGAATAGAAAACGCCATCAATGCGGTAAAAGGCAATCAAGTAGACCTGATTGTTTTTCCTGAATCCGTTATTCTTGGCTGGATCAACCCAAATGCCCATAGCCAGGCTTGCCCGATTCCCGGAGAGGATAGTGATCATTTGTGCGCCCTGGCGAAAAAGCATAACCTGTACATTGGTATTGGTCTGGATGAAAAAGACACAAATCAACTGTACGATTCAGCACTCTTGATAGATAATCACGGGAGTATTTTATTAAAACACCGCAAAATAAATGTACTACCTTCCCTGATGTCACCCCCATATTCGATTGGCAATACTGTAAATATAGTAGATACGCCTTTTGGCAAAATTGGAATCCTGATATGTGCCGACTCCTTTCAGGAAGATATTTTAAGTCTTTTAAGTGCGAAACAGCCTGATTTAGTATTAATCCCATACGGATGGGCGGCGGAGGAATCCGAGTGGCCTGATCACGGTAAAAACCTGATTAAAGTTGTGCAGAATGCCTCCCTAAAATTAAGTTGCACGGTTATTGGGGCTAACTCTATTGGACAGATTACGCATGGAACGTGGCAAGGGAAAATATACGGAGGTCAAAGTGTAGCCTGTAACCAATATGGCGAAATTTTGGGAATTGGAAAGGATAGAGTGGAAGATATCATTACTATAGTGGTATAGAGCTTGTTCGGGAAATGAATTCCCGAACAAGCTCTTAAACCGCAAATGAAACCCATGCGACAAAATCCCCGCTTGGCAATGGCGCAAATACGTTTATCTTTGCCCCTCTTTTTTATCAGTCCTGACTGTAAACGGCAATCATTCAATGAACAGAATTATATTCATTATCAGCTTATTAAGCCTCGCTCAAGGGGCCGTCCTCGCACAAAACGGCACCATCCGGGGCAATATATACGATCAGAAAACCGGCGAACCCATCATCCTGGGCAATGTTCGGCTCGAAGGGGCCAACAATGGTACCAATACTGACGAAAACGGTTTTTTCAGCCTTGGCAACGTGCCGGCGAAAACCTACAAGCTCATCGCCTCTTACATCGGTTACGACAGCGTAGCCCTCACCGTCAACCTGAAAGCCGGCGCGATTGTATACGAGCGCATCATGCTGACAGAAAGCGCCATCCAGTTGGGCACGGTCAACGTCTCCGGGCGCCGCGAACAGGCCCGCGCGGACGTGCAGATTTCCAAAGTAACCGTAACGCCCAAGCAAATCCGTTCTTTGCCTTCCACCGGGGGTGAATCGGATATTGCGCAGTACCTGCCGGTGCTGCCGGGCATCATCGTTTCGGGCGATCAGGGCGGGCAGCTCTACATCCGGGGTGGATCGCCGGTTCAAAACAAGATCCTGCTCGACGGTATGACGATCTACAACCCATTCCATACCATTGGCTTCTTTTCGGTTTTTGAAACGGAGACCATCCGCAGTGTGGACGTGCTCACCGGCGGCTTTAATGCCGAATACGGCGGTCGCGTTTCAGCGGTCGTGGACATCAAAACCCGCGAAGGCAACAAAAAACGACTGAGCGGATTGGTTTCTGCCAGTCCGTTCCAGGCAAAAGCTTTGATAGAAGGCCCCATCCGGCCTTTCAATGAAAAAACGGGCAGCAGCGCTTCTTTCCTCGTTACCGCGAAGCACTCTTACCTGAATGAAAGTTCTAAAATTTTCTATCCCTACGCTACGGATACCACCTTTTTCTCTTTTGCATCGGGCGACACCAGTCTTGCGGACCTTGGCGATTTCGGACTACCTTATCAATATACGGACATCTACGGCAAGGTCTCTTTCCTCGGCGGCAACGGCAGCAAACTAAACCTGTTCGGTTTCAACTTCACCGACCGTTTCAACTTCGTCGGGGTGGCCGACCTGAATTGGACGACCACTGGCTTAGGCTCCAGTTTTACGCTGGTGCCCGTCAACTCCAGCGTGGTGATTGATGGTTCCATTTCTTTTTCCAACTACGACATCGCCCTGAAAGAACCAGATGGCGGGCCACGCAGCAGTCGCATCAGCAGCTATTCGGCTATCCTGAACTTCAACTATTTCGGGGATAAAAGCCAGATCAACTATGGCTTTGAATTCAATGGTTTCAATACGGATCTGACTTTCCGGAATATTTTTGGCGCCACGATCCAACAGCAGGATTTTACAACCGAAGTAGCCGGGTATTTCAAATATAAATACAAATTGGGCAACCTGATCATCGAGCCGGGTATTCGTGCGCAGTACTATGCGTCACAATCCGCGATGTCTTTTGAGCCCCGGGTTGGCCTCAAATACAATATCACCGACTTCCTCCGGTTCAAAGCGGCGGGTGGTTTTTATTCCCAAAACCTCATCAGTACGGTCAACGAGTTAGACGTCGTGAACTTTTTCGTTGGCTTCCTCGCCGGACCGGAAGAAACCCTTTTCGAGCCGGGTACCCGCACGCCAACGGATACGCGGTTGCAGAAATCCACACACGCAGTAGCCGGGGTGGAAGTAGACCTCAGCAAAACGCTGGAACTGAACATAGAGCCTTACTACAAGAACTTCACCCAGTTGATTTCCATTAACCGCAACAAGCGCCTTGGCAGCGATCCGGACTTCGTGACCGAAACCGGCAATGCTTACGGGGTGGATTTTTCAATGCGCTACGAAAACAAAAAGACCTACCTCTGGCTGATTTACTCTTTAGGCTACGTCACCCGCGACGACGGCGAGCAGGTCTATCCGACTGTGTTTGACCGCCGGCACAACATCAACGCGCTTGGCACTTACACATTTGGCAAAAAGAATGCCTGGGAGGCCAGTTTGCGCTGGAACATGGGCTCGGGCTTCCCGTTCACCCGCACGCAGGGATTCTACCAGGACAATACGTTTGAAGACCTCATCCTGACCAATGTCCTGACTGGCAATTTTGGGCTGGGAACCTTGTTGTCGGCGGAGCGCAATGATGGCCGGCTTTCTTTCTACCACCGATTGGATGCTTCGGTCAAACGCACCTTCTTTTTTGGGGAATACGCCAAGCTGGAAGTCCTTGCCAGCGTGACGAACGTATACAACCGGGAAAATGTATTTTATGTGGATCGGGTCAGCAACAACCGGGTGAACCAATTGCCGATTTTACCGAGCTTAGGAATGACTTTCAGTTTCTAAAAGCAGTTTTAACATAAATCTTTAGGTAAGTAGGAACAGCTTGTTCTATATTTGCGGATACCCGGTTTTGCACTTTATGAAAAAGGGGGAAGAAAATGAGGAAAAAGTGCGGCCGGGCAAAGGTTACATTTTGTAAACACACAAAAACAAAATAACGGGCAGCCAACGCAATCTAATCGCAAAAGAACACGACACACACTTTCCAACACTATATGTTCAAACAGGAAAGCAAGATGGCTTAAATAATTTTCATCTTGCTTCCCTGTTCTCAACACCTGCGAAACTGCCTGTATTTCAAAACATTAAAATCCAAAATCGTGGAGTTAACAGACAATCAGGGCGCTCAGGCCAAAAAACACGGCCTGACCTTAGGCATCGTTGCAGGTAGTATTACCTTATTGCTTGGCGCTTCGCTCTACTTCTTTCCAAATTTGACGGACAACCTTGGCGCTTCGGTGGCCGATGCCGAGAAAAAAGTGGAGCTTGGATCATTTCCGATCAAGCAGCCGACTATGCGCTACGGCTTTGCAATTGATACTTTTCAGGTTTTTGACGGCAAAATCAAATCGGGGCAGGTATTGGCTAATTTGCTCAGCCCCCACAAGATTGATTATGTTTCTGTGGATCGCATTGCCCGCAATGCAAAAGGCGTTTTTAACGTAACCAATATCCGCGCAGGACACCCTTACACGATCCTGTCACAGAACGGGAAAGGGACTCACTTCATTTACGAACCCAATGTTTATGAATTCATCGTTTTTCACTTAGACGGCGATCAGAAAGTGGAACGCATCAAACGCGAAACTTCGCGTTCGGTCAACGCGGCTTCAGGCGTTATAGAATCTTCTTTGTGGCAGGCGATGACCAATACCGGTTTCAGCTATGAGCTGACCGATAAGATGGAAGACGCCCTGCAATGGTCGGTTGACTTCCACCACCTGCAAAAAGGCGATGAATTTAAATTGGTCTACGAAGAAGACTATGTCGAGGGCAAACCTGCCGGCATCGGCAAAGTGTTGGCCGCTTATTACAAAAACGATAAGAAAGAATACCACGCCATCTACTTCGATAACGGACAGCACAGAGGCTATTACGACCAGGAAGGCCGCCCGATGAAGTCGGCATTTTTGAAGGCGCCACTCAAATATTCCCGCATTTCTTCCTATTACAACCTGAACCGCCTCCACCCGATCCTGAAATACCGCAGGCCGCATTACGGCACGGATTATGCTGCTCCGCACGGCACCCCGATTATGGCGGTGGGCGATGGCACGGTCAGCCAGGCTTCGTACACCAGTGGCAATGGCAATTTTGTTAAGCTCAAGCACGCCGGCTCCTACGAAACCCAATACCTGCACATGCGTGGCTTTGCAAAAGGGATTCGCCCAGGTGCACGCGTCCAGCAAGGCCAAATTATTGGTTATGTCGGTTCAACAGGGCTGGCAACCGGCCCGCACGTTTGTTTCCGTTTCTGGAAAGGCGGCAAGCAGGTCAACCACCTGAGGCTAAACCTCCCGAATCCCGAGCCGCTGCCCAAGGCAGTCATGCCGGAGTTTTCAAAAGTCCGCGACTTGCTCCTGGAAAAAATGAAAACGGCTAAAATGTCCGGGAAGGATGAAAAGGGGGAAGAGACGAAGGGGAATCCTTAGTTAAGTTGGCAGTTTTTCAGGGAGCAGTTGGCAGGTGATTTCATTTTAGATGAAATTTTGGGACATTTGAAATAGTTAGCAGTTTTTCAGGGCGCAGTTGGCAGGGGATTTCATTTCAGATGAAATTTTGGCTTAACGATAAGCACATGAATGAATAGGCTGCTTACTCAATCCCTGCCAATTTCATAGAACAAGTAACACTTCTGCCAACTGCCAACTGTTTCCATTCTTGCCATTTTCATAGAATAAGTAACGCTTCTGCCAACTAAAATCCTGCCAACTGCCAACTGTTTCACCTTGCAAACTTCTCGTCAGGAAGTAACCAAATCATCCGTATAAACATACCGCTGAACATCACTCAGTACAACCCGTTCCTGACTCAGGATGAGCAGGCGCTCGACGACATTCCGCAATTCCCGGATATTGCCGGTCCAGTTCTGTTCCTGCAGGGCTTCTATTGCTTCGGGTTCAAAGTGCTTCGGCGCAATGCCGTATTCTGCGCAAATTTGCTCGTTGAAATGCCGGATGAGCAATGGAATATCGGCCCGGCGTTCGTTCAGCGAAGGCACCTGCACCACGATGACCGCGAGACGATGGTACAAATCTTCCCGAAAACGACCGGCCTGAATTTCCTTTCTCAGGTCTTTATTGGTGGCAGCAATGATGCGCACATCCACAGAAATTTCTTTCTCTCCACCTACTCTGGTAATCCGGCTTTCCTGCAATGCGCGCAAAACTTTCGCCTGCGCACTAAAGCTCATGTCGCCAATCTCATCCAAAAACAGGGTACCTCCGTGTGCCTGTTCAAACTTGCCGATGCGTTGTTTTATCGCTGAAGTAAACGAACCTTTTTCGTGCCCAAACAGCTCGCTTTCAATTAATTCCGATGGAATGGCTGCACAGTTGACCTCGACAATCGGGCCGGAAGTACGCGCACTTTTTTCGTGGATCCAGCGAGCAACCAACTCCTTTCCGGAACCGTTTCCGCCCAGCACCATCACCCGGGCGTCGGTGGGCGCAATGCGGTCAATCGTCGTTTTCACCATGCGGATACCTTCCGATTCACCAATGATTTCCTGCACTTTTGACTGGGATACTTTGCGCCGAAGCGCTTTGGTTTCCACAACTAAGCTGGATCGGTCGAGGGCGTTGCGCAAGGTGATGAGCAGGCGATTGAGGTCGAGTGGTTTGGAAATGAAATCGAAAGCGCCGCGCTTCACCGCCTCTACTGCAGTGTCAATCGTCGCATGCCCGGAGATCATGATAATCTGCGCATCCGGGGCCGTTTCGCGAATGCGTTCCAGCGCTTCCATCCCATCCATTTTTGGCATCTTGATGTCTAAAAGGATTAGGTCGAAACCACCTTGTTTCACTTTTGCTAAGGCATCCAGGCCGTCGCCGGCTTCAGAAACCTCATACTTCTCAAATTCGAGGATTTCCCGCAGGGTACGCCGGATGCTGCTCTCGTCGTCAACGATGAGTATTTTTGCCATGGTTCGCGCAGATTTGATACATTGCCATTTTTTGGCATATTTTCATTCTACGGAAAATAACGCTCAGGGTTGCGTACTAATACCGAATCCTTGAAAATCATATGGCCCTATTCCTTCTCAAAACCCAACCTTTATTGACAAAGATGGTCCACTTGATTATGGAATCTGACCGAAGTAATTGCATTTGACGACACAGCTTGGGGGTTATGAATACATAAGTACACATTCCAACTG
>JBJXFD010000332.1:0-16963 GCA_046153985.1 Saprospiraceae bacterium | reverse complement strand
TGTAACTCAGGTATTGCAGCGCCTGGGTGGTTTTTGTTTCCACCACCAGCACCTGCCCTTCCTGTAACACATCACTGTCGTCGCGCCGCAAGTCTATTTCCGCTTCCGAATCCCCGTAAGAAGACGGCACGCTGAGCGCAAACGTGCTTTCCCATTCGCCGGAAGGCAACTGCCGCTCCCGTGCTCGTTCATAACGCAACCGAAAAACCTGGGAGGCGCTCTGGCGAATACCGTACTTGCTCACGCCTGCCTGTGCGTACCAGCCCGAGGGCAGCACCATTTTCAGGTTCAGCCCCCGTTCCGACGACCACTGCGAAGTTTCCTGTTGCCGAAAAAGCAGGGCTCCAGGCTGGTTGGTGCGTACTGCATTGGCTGCATAAACCGGGCCGCCACGCACACCTGCCCACCATTGAATTTTGGAGTCCCGGGCTTTCACAGGAATGGGTGAAAACTGCTCGGTTTCCGGGGCGCCTGAAATGGTTCCCGTTTCGAGCGTGGCTATTGGCGCCACGGGGTCAAACTTTGTGGCGATTGGGGCGATTTCCATAACCGTATTGTCCTGTTGAAGCCAAATATTGTTCTGTTGGGACGATATAATTGCGGTGGGGTCATGGTCCGGAGTCTGGGGGATTTGCACTGGATTGACTGAAGTGATGCTTTGATCAAACTTTGTATTGAATTGATTATCAATTGATTTTTTAGCTTTCGCTAATGCGTGCTGCGTTAAAACATTGTGTTTTAATTGGGTGTCTGAATTTGCAGTCGCCGGTGAACAAATCGTGGATTCGGCTTCGGCCTGGCTATTGTCTAATCCCTTGCCGGGGATAATTGCTGCGTCTTTTTCAGCTTGCGGATGCGGTACGGTTGTTTGATTTTCCAACATTAGCCAGAGTCCTCCACCCAATGTCAGCAACACGACTGCCGCTAAGCTTCCCCACCACAGCAGCAGGGGCAAGCGCCGCCGCTTTTCTTCCAATGCCTCGGAAACCCCCTCCCAAACGTTCTCCGAAGGCGTATCCCAGGCATGTGCCTCCGGATCCGACTCGGCATCCCGGATGGTTTGCCTCAGGCGGTTTTCCCAAAATTCATCTTGTCGCAGTTTATCCATGGTAGAAGTTGTTCGTTGTTTGTTGTTCGTTGTCCGTTCGTTGAGCGCGCTGACTGAGCGAAGTCAAGTCGAAACGAAGTTGTTCGTTGATCGTTGTTTGTTGTTCGTTCTGTTTTCGCATCCTCAAATCTTCAAATCCTCAAATTTTCAAATTCCGAATTCGCTGGTTCCAGCAGCCCCCGCATCATCGCTTTCGCTTTCGACAGCTGTGATTTTGAAGTTCCGGATTGTATGCCCAGCAACCCGGCAATTTCTTCATGGGTATACCCCTCGATGACATACAGGTTAAAAACCGTCCGGTAGCCATCCGGCAATTTTTGCATCAGTGCGATGAGCCGTTGCGCATCAATGTCTGCAAGAATATGAATGTCTTCCGCTTCCCGGGTATCCGAAAAAGTTGCAATATCGGTGTCTGTAAAAAATGCTTTCTTTTTGCGCACGTTTTGCAGCGCGGTGTTCAGCGCAACTTTACGCAGCCAGGCGCCCAAAGGACCGCCGCCGCGGTATTGGGCGAGGTCGGCAAAAGCCCGAACAAATGCGTCTTGCAACCAATCTTCCGCTTCCTGACGGCTGGCGGCATAGCGCAGACACAAGCGGAACAGGGGCGTTTTGTATCGTTCATACAGCTCCTGCCACGCGCTTCGTTTCCCGTTCAGACATTGTTCGACCAGTTCTTGTTCCGACACGTTAAATACTGCATTTTGTTAAGATGGTGTGAAAAGCTGGCAAAGGGTTGCCTGGCTTTTATTTTTTCCCTCTTATGACTGCACAAAGGGCCCGCCGTAAAATTGAAGATAAAGAATTTTTGCATCTATTTTCGACATCCGTTCAACCTTCCGTCTAATAATAGCCTTCATACAAAGGGAAACCTCACTGATGTGTATAATTTGCATTAGGAAAACTTTGCCCGGCAAGCTGTCCGCCGTATTATTGTAACCGAAAACTCCCTAAGTCAGCCGGTTCTTAATCAGGCAAACAAGGAAACAACTATGATCTACGAAAGCGTACTGGCAACTATTGGCAACACGCCGCTGATCCGGCTCGATCGGGTATGTAAGGATATTCCCGGCACCATCCTGGGAAAAATCGAAGCCTACAATCCCGGTCACTCTGCGAAAGACCGAATTGCACTCTACATGGTTGATCAGGCAGAAAAAGAAGGAAAGCTCCAACCAGGCGATACGATCATCGAAGCCACCTCAGGCAATACCGGCTTTAGCTTAGCCATGATTTGCAGCATGAAGGGCTACAAATGCGTGCTGACAGTGACCAGCAAAGCCTCCCAGGAAAAACTATCGTTGCTCCGCTCAATGGGCGCCGAAGTGGTGGTTTGCCCGGCAGACGCCACCGCGGACGACCCCCGCTCCTACTATTCCAGGGCGGAACAGTTGGCGCAGGACATTCCAAATTCTTACTACCTCGGTCAAAATTTCAACCTCGACAATTCCAACGCGCATTATTACACCACCGGCCCCGAAATCTGGCGCGAAACGGAAGGAAAAATCACGCATTACATTTGTTGCGTAGGCACCGGCGGCAGCTTGTCGGGCACGGCGCGCTACCTGAAGGAACAAAATCCGGACATCCACGTCATTGGCATTGACGCGTATGGCTCGGTGCTGAAAAAATACTGGGAAACCGGCTTATTGGATCAATCGGAAATTTACCCCTGGAAAGTGGAGGGCCTCGGCAAAACCATCATCCCGGAAAACGTGGCTTTCGACCTGATTGACGATTTTGTAAAAGTGACCGACCGCAACAGCGCTGTCCGCGCCCGCCAGATGGCGCTCAAAGAAGGCCTGATGCTCGGCTATTCCAGCGGAGCTGCCCTGGAAGGCGTGTTCAAACTCCGCAAACACCTGACGCCCGAAGACGTTGTTGTCGTCCTCATGCCCGATCACGGCAGCCGCTACCTCGGCAAAGTTTACAACGACGACTGGATGAAACAACAAGGCTTCCTCCACACTCCGACGGACGACCTGCACCATTCTTCACAATACAGCTACCAACACCTCAAACGAATTTACAAGGTCTACCGACGGAAATATTCGAGGTATATCCGGCAGACGTTGAAGATATGACGGTGTTGTAATTTCCGTAGGGGCAGAAAATCTTCTGCCCCTCGGAAATTACAACACGGTCACATCCCCCTTCACCACCTCCACCGATCCGTCAAACAACAACACTTCTGCAACAAAGACAAAGACACCGGAATTTACCGGCTGGCCGCCAACAGCGCCGTCCCAGCCCAATTCGGGCAGGTTCGGGGAGAAAAAATTGCGTTGAAAAGCCAGCCCGCCCCAGCGGTCAAAGATCTTCAGGCTGTTGATTTGCTGAATATAGCCTTCCCTCGCAAACAGCGTAAAATTCTGGTTGGCCGGCTCCTGGCTGCCCCGCGACAGCACGTTGGGATAATAAACGCTGCCCGATTTTATGGTGAACAATACGCTGGCAGTGGCTGCACAGCCATTTGCATCCTGCGCAACGCAGTTGTACAGCGTCGTCAGGGCTGGCTGCACCAGCCAATCAGAGCCCTGGTGCGTGGCAGTATTTTGGTTGTTCGACCAGGCAAAAGCAGGGGCGACAATATTCGTTTGTGCTTGCAGTAAAACCGTTTCGCCGCGGATCACTTCCCGATCCGGCCCCAAGCTCAGCCAAACGGAATCCGGTTCTGTCAGGGTCAGCGAGGTATCGGCCTGGCAGCCATAAACGTCGCGCAGGGCAAGGTCGTAGGCGCCGGCAGTCAATCCTCCGAACAGCGCAGTGCTGCCGAACAGGCCGCCGTCGAGCGCGTAAGTCAGTGGCGGGTTCCCGTCGGCAAGCAGCACGTTCAGTACCCCATCGTCGGCGCCGTAGCAAGTTGGGTTAACTGCCAGAATTTCGACAAACCGGGGCGGTGCGTGGAAAACGACCGGCTGTCCGGGCGCGATCCGGGTACACAGGTTGTTGAAATCTAATCCTCCGTTTGCAGCAAGCGTACCAACCCCGCAAGACAAGTAATACGTTGCTTCCGCAACCATCGTAGCAGGATCAAAGCTGAAAATACCGGCTGTGTTTTCAGCGAGGACGGTACCGGGCGTCGTCCCAGGCAGGGTATGCAGGAGATAGCGCACCACCTGCCCCGGCGCAGGTTGCGGCAACGTTGCAGACAATGCCTGGGCTGTTGATCCAATACAAATGTCCAACACGTCAGGGAGCATGGCCCCGGGGTCGCCGCTGCACATAAACGAGCAGTCGTGCGCGCCGTTGACGACCGTTTGGCAGCCGTTGTTGACCTGTTCGATGACAAAAGCATACGGAGCGCCGTTGGCATAAGGGGCCGAGGTAAAATACGACCCGACAATATTTTCACCGTTCACCTTGTAGGGCGGCGTACCGGTGATCGTAAAACTTACCGTGTATTGATGGTTATCAGGCAAACAATGCAGGTTGAGGTTGCTGTAATCCGGTGCAGCCTGGTTTCCGCCAACGCTGAAATGGAAGACTGTACAGAAGTCTTCAACGGTGTAGTTCCCCGGGGTGCAATACAAATCCTGCATAAAAGAAACGCAGGGTTGCTGGCAACTGATTGTGCCGATCTGCCCGAGTTGTTGCGTGTCGCGGACAAAGCCGATTTCAAAATACGTCAACACGCAGGCGCCCGTATCCACATACTGGCCGGGGTCGCAATAAGTATTTCCCAAATAATCAATACAATTTGCCCCGCATGACATATTCCCAATCAGGCCTGCCTGAACAGTCGCAGGTGGGTTCACGATGATTTCCTGTACAAAAATGGTGCAATTGTCTTCCTGGGAAATCGTTGTCGTTGTGCAATAATCCTGATTATAAAATTCATAACACTGCCCTTCGCACAAGGTCACAACCGGCAAGGTCACCGTGGGCAATGTGGGGTCTTCTTCAATTGCAAAGCGGCCAATTTCACAAGGGCTGAGTTGCAGGGTATAAATGCCTGGTGCGCAGTAGTCTGTGCCCTGATAATTCACACAGGGTTGGACGCAGGTGGTTTGCCCTACTGTACCCAATTCTATCGTATCCGGTGGGTTTACGACGATTTGTTGCACAAAATTCATGCAATTGTCTTCCTGGGAAACCGTCGTCGTTGTGCAATAATCCTGGCCATAAAATTCATAACACTGCCCTTCACACAAGTTCACCACCGGTAAGTTCACCGTAGGCAATGTGGGGTCTTCTCCAATTGTAAAACGGCCAATTTCACAAGGGCTGAGTTGCAGGGTATAAGTGCCTGGTGCGCAGTAGTCTGTGCCCTGATAATTCACGCAGGGTTGCACGCAGGTGATTTCCCCCACAAGGCCCAATTCCAATGTATCCGGCGCATTGATGATGATTTCCTGTATAAAAATCGTGCAGTTGTCTTCTTGTGAAACGGTCGTTGTGGTGCAATAATTCTGATTATAAAAAGTATAACACTGTCCTTCGCACAACGTCACTACTGGTAAGGTGACCGAAGGCAAGGTTGGGTCTTCTCCAATTGTAAAACGGCCAATTTCACAAGGGTTGAGTTGCAGGGTGTAAATGCCCGGTGCGCAGTAGTCCGTGCCCTGGTAATTTACACAGGGTTGCTGGCAGGTGATGGTACCCACAACGCCAAGTTCTGTCGTATCTGAAGGATTTACGATGACTTGTTGCACGAAATTCGTACAGTTGTCTTCTTGCGTAGCAAATCCGGAAATGCATAATTCCTGGCCGTAGAAAGTATAGCATTCTCCTGCACAGAGCGTCACAACCGGCAAGGTCACCGTGGGCAAACTCTGATCCTCTCCAATAATAAACCGGCTGATTTCACATGGGCTGAGTTGCACCGTGTAAGTGCCTGGCGCGCAGTAGTCCGTACCCTGATAATTCACGCAGGGCTGGGAGCAGGTAATTGTGCCCACTACACCAAGATCCAGCGTATCCGGTGGGTTAACTACAACCGTTGTAGATGCTGTGTTGACGCAACCGTTCGTCGTATTCCGCACCGTGAGGGTATAAACAGTCGTCGAGCCAGGAGAAACCGTAATGTTTTGGCCAGTCTGACCATTGCTCCAGGTATAAGTAAAATTTCCTCCCGTGCTACTTCCCGCCGAACTCAGCAGGGCGCTTTCCCCCTGGCAAATGTTGATATCGGGGTTTGCCACTGCAACCGGGGGTGTAAAATCAGCCGTAACCATTCTATTTGCTATATTGGAACAACCGGTATAGGCATCCACAATGTGGCAAACATAAACTCCTGGTGCGTTGACATTAATACTGGCCGCGTTAGGCGATGAAATAATGCCGGGGCCCGTCCAAAAATAAGACCATACAGTAGAGCTAACCTGAGCGACCAGGGTTCGGACCGGATTACTACAATTTAATGGCGGTACCGACGGAATAAATAAAGAAGGAGGAAATTGCCAATCTATAACCCACAATTCGTAGGTCCAGCAATTTGTTTGTATAGTATACTGGCCTGGTTGGTTAAACGTAAGAAATTCGCCATCAGGCGTTTCAATATGACAAGTCGGGCGGACGCAAGTCAGTTCACACACATCTTGTATAACTTCGTGTGAAATATGAACGGTTAAGGCCCCGCCGTCAACAGGACAATACAGTGTTGGGCAATCGCAATACACCAACGAGTCTATTGGAATGCCATTTTGAAAAACAGGTTCATAACTCACCCAAATCAAGCCTGTAATCATCGTGTCGATTCCGAGCAGGCTGCTGTCTACCTGTACGGTAATGGTATTCACATTGACGCTGTCGCTTAGGAAATTCACGGCATCGGGGATGTGCCAAACCAATCGGAATGAATCGAGGGTTGAAGTATCCGGGCAGCAAGAATAACCATTCCCAATGCTGAACCCTCCTCCATTCGGAGTAAAAGTAAATTGACAATCACGCGGCGTAAGGGAATAAACAGCAATATCCGCCGGACAAAGGTTCGTGGGGCCATCAATTTCGCCTCCTGTACATTCGCAGGTAAATGTCCCGCCCGGGCTTTCCGTGCCAATACCGCCCACTACTTCGACACTGAATTCGCAAATATTTCCGGAAGCCCCCCCTTCAAAAACCAGGAAATAGGTATCGTACGGCGCTGCAATCGGAAAAATAAAATCCCCTGCCACACCACTCGTGACAACCAAAGAACCAACAAACTCGGGGTCATCACAAGTACCCTGCATTAATCGAAAGGTCAAATTATTACCCTGCGCACAATCGCGTGCCTGAAGGCGCAAATGAAGGGAGTCTTCGCAGGGAGAAAGCCGGATAAATCCGCTGTTGTGCAATACGATCCCGGCAAGGGTGTCGTTTCCAAACCCTGCATTGCTACTACAAAAACCGTCTAAATAATTCCCGCAGAGAAATGGCGCCTCACTGCAATCGTCTCCGGGTGGAGCTGGGACGTTGAAATCCTCGCAATCGAAGTTGCAGGAGCCGCCTATCGTAATTTCCAGGGTAAGTTCTTCAGCCGCACAATAGCATTGGTGGCAAACCAGATCAGGGCAAATACTGGGCCTGGCTCTGATAAGGTAAGTGCCGGACAAGACATTTTGGAAACTAACTGTGATCGGATTGGCGTATGGGCTACCTATTATAAGCGTACCTGGAGGTAAAGTCCATCGAACGCCATTGCAACTGTCTATGGGAAGCTGGTAACAATCCAACGGCTCCTCACAACCTGGCCAGGATGCGCTAAAGGTTGTCGGAGTACTCCCTGAACCATTACAATGACCACCAGTTGCACCTGTAATGGCGCCATTTCCCGTACTATTCGAAGGCGGAGAAAGATCCAATCCACTAAGAACCAAAATTCCGTATTCGCATATATCGCCCTCGTATCCATCTATTTGTAAAATGTAAGGCCGTCCCGGTTCGACAATTGCTTCAATAAAAAATGTAGTAGCGCCCACTTCGGAAAAGCAATCCAAAAGGTTTGCATCAGATCCGCAATCGTCAAACAAAGCCGCCTGAAGCCCTTCCACCCCGTTACAATTTTCCAGGTAGATCATCAGGCTCAATTCAGAATCACAAGGAACAATTCGAAACCAGTTGCTATTGTGCAACGCTTGAATGCAGGAAGGTGGTGTGGATGTATGAAAATTGGGTACTACATTAGCAAACAGGCTGTTTTCAAGTGCATATCCACAAAAAAATGGCGCATTTTCACATTCTGTTCCTGGGAAACAAGACTGCGCTTTTGCAAAGGAAGCCAGACTTAACATCAAAATAACAAAGTAAAAATAACGCATAGCATTTCATTTTTCTGTAGCCAAAGAATCAGTGCCGCACCACTTTACCAACCGCAATGGTTTCCCCGCGGTGCGACACTCGAATCATCATAATATTTTCCTTCATGTTATCCATTTCCAGGCGATAAGCAGCCTCCCGGCACTCTGCTTCCCGCAACAAACGCCCCTGAGCATCCCAGATTTGTATCCGGTAGGGGTCGCCTCCCCTACCCTCCGGCCATTCCAGCAAGGTGGATTCCCGGAAAGGGTTGGGCGTGGCTTTTAGTTGGGAAACCGCAGTTTCAGGCAGGATGGGTTCACCAACATCCACCAGCAGGTAATCCAGTGGATCGCCGATGGTGTGTAAAGTATAATCTGTCAGCACCGGCGCGTTGAAGTCGAAATAAATCGCAGCGCGGTTCTGAATGCGCGTGCCAGTTTCCAACACTTTTTTAGTGTTGATCCGGTATTTTACAAAACCCTGAGAAGCATCGGCATTTGCAAAAGAATCGGGCAGGGCAATGGGATCAAAAATAAATCGCAGCACCCCTGAGCCTGTGATGTCTAAGCGATAAGGATGACTGCTCCCGCCTTGTTCCAGCGATGCAAGGTCTAGTTCCGGCGGCAGGGTATCCCGTATTTCCACCCGAAAAGCCGTGTCGGTACCCGTGTTCTGAAAGCGAATCAGGTATTCGATGGCGCTCCCGGCAACGATATAACCAGCTTCCTCCACGCCGAGCGGTAAGCCGGTTTTGTCGTTGGGATCAAAAGAACCGATATTTGCCCGGCACTCGATGTCGTAAAAAGGATCTCCGTCGCCGGTGGGAAATTGAAGGGCATAGCCGGTGGAAAACGGAAAACTGCCACAGCCTTCGATGACTAATGTTGGCGTGCCATTGCCGGGATAACCCTCCGTTTGATCTACAATCAGGGTCACCGTTGCGCCGCCAGGGTACAAGACAAAAGTCGTGTCCTGTCCCGCGCCCAAAAACAACTGCGCTTGCCTGAAAATAACCTGATCTTCGGTAATGACGTAGGCCACCGGGTTTTGCATGCCCAGTCCCGTATTGGAAATTTGCAAAACCACCGAATCGCCTGCGCAATAGCCGCTGACTTCCAGTGCAGCCCCGTCCCAATCCGGGTTGATGTTGTAACACAAAGAATCGGGCAGGATGAAAGCCTCGCTGCAATGGGTTTGCCCCAATACCGTGCTGTCGCAGTCCAAAAGCGCCGTAAAAGTAAAACTCCCTCCCTGCAAAGGCGCTACGGCTCCAAGGTCGAACAACAGGGTATCCCCGGCGAAGGTGTACGGCAAACTACTGCTGGCCGGCGTCAGAAAAGCATCCGGGATAACCGCAACGCGCACCTGCTCAGCAAGGGCTGTTCCATAATTTTGGTAGCGAACGGTGAAGGTATTTTCAAAACAGCGCCTCAAAAACGGCGTGGTCAGATCCACCTGCATCAGCGGACAGTGGTAAGCTGCCTGCACTGGCACATCAAGGAGGGCGGTTTCTCCAAAATCCAGCAACCAAACCGGAATGGAGTCCGAACAAGGGGCCCAATATCCGGAAGGCGGCAGCACCGAAACAGCCCAGGCGCCGGTGTCCACGGCAATGTCGTATTGTCCGTTGGCATCTGTGAAGCCATAATAAGTACCAGGCGTGCCGCGTGCCACCACCAGCCAGTTGGCCAAAGGCAATTCGAGCGTATCGGGTTGGCAATTTTGGACTGAATCGAAAGTCACGGTACCCTGAATGTGGTTGCTCCAAACCGTTCCGGTTGAATCGGTGCGCACAAGCCAGGCTTTCAGCGCGGTATCTCCAAAAGAAGCCGTTTGCCCAGCCAGTGCAAAGCCGCCGTCGGGCATCGCCAGCACATCCCAGAAAATGTCGCCCCAAATGCCCCCGTAAGTCCTGTACCACAACAGGTTACCAGCTTCGTCCATTAAGGCCATAAAAGCGTCTCGGCTGCCCGAAAATTCGGGGCGCGTTTCGCCAGCCAGTACCAAATTGCCGTTGGGCAGCACTTTTGCTGCGTGAGGCACCTGAAATCCGTTTATTGGATAGTGTTTCCGCCAAAGGGTATCGCCGGTTTCGGTTATCGCCACCAGCATCAGGTCTTCGTCCAAATAAGCGGGATTGGCCACGTTGCGTACCGAACCGGCAACAATCCAGCGGTCCGGCGCTTGTTGTAGGATAGCCGATGGGGTTTCGTCGTCGGGCCAGGGGTAGGTTTTCGTTTCCAGCAACAGGCCGGAAGCGTCTAATTTCAACAGAAAAAAATCAATATTGGGTATTGGGTCGTCATTGAGGGATTCGCCAAGCAACCACGCTCGATTCGCTGGCAAAGCAATCACATCCCGTCCGGTGGCGTAAACGCCCAAACTATCCGAACGACTCCAGAGCAGTTGGCCGTTGGCATCCGTTTTTGCGCACAAGGCAGCTGAAGATGGAGTGCTTCCGCAAAGCAAAATGCTGCCGTCCGGAGTCGCCCGACCGTTGTACAAAAGCCCTTCCAATAGCGCCTCAAAAGCAAGCGGTTGACCCTGGTCATCCAATAATACCGTCGTGATGCTGTCGTTAACGCTGTTGTTGTTTCCAAAAATGCGCCAGTTATTTCCCACAGAAACAAGGAGTTGTGCGCTTTCCTGCCGAAGTTGATCCCCAAATTTTTGTTCAGACAACACCTGCCCCAGCGCGTCGGCATGCAACCAGTACCAGTCGCTCTGCCCTCCAGTGTCTACGGCGTTTCCGGCCAGCGCAAAAGAACCATCGGGCAATTCCTGCAATGAAAAAGCCCGGCTACCGCTGTAATAGCGCTGCCAGCCTTGAGCAGAAAGCAGGAGCGGCAAACATAAAAGGACAATTACAAGGTATCGACGCATACGGAATAGTTATTCGAAATGTTGAGTCAAAAGTACACCTGTTTGCTGCCTTTTATCAAAAACAAAAAAGAGCGATTCTCGGATTTTTTTCTACAAAAAAAACCTATAAGGTTTTCAAAACCTTATAGGTTTACAGTGAAATCCGTATTCCTATGAAAGCTTTAGAAATCCTGAATTTATTTCAAAAAAAAGACTGGCACTGGTTTGGAAAGTTTTTGTCGAGCCCGCTACACAACAAACATTCGGCGGTGCTAAGATTATTTCAATATTTCAGGCAGCAAAAACCGAGTGATCGCATTGAGGTAAACTCGGAAAATTTATCTACATTTATATTTCCTGATGCTCCTGAAAATCCAGCGAAAGTACACCACATTTCCAACTACCTATTGCGCGCAGCAGAGGCTTATCTGGCCTGGGATGAATGGCAGGCCGATGAATCAGAGCAGTTGCTTTGTCTGTTGAGTGCCTGCCGGCAACGCGGGTTGGAACGTCATTTCCAGACCACTTACGAGCGGCTTCGGCATCACCACGAAGCACAGCCACAGCGCGATGCAGAGCATTATCGGTTCAACTACCGGCTCGCGATGGAAGACTACCAGCACTCCATCCAATCGGGGCGCTCGGAAGCAGAGCGACTACAGCAACTATCTGAGTGGCACGACGTAGCCTTCATTGCTGAAAAATTAAAAAATGCCTGCATGGTGCAGAGTCGGCGCAAAGTCCTGCAAGCTGAATTTGACGCAGGCATGTTGCCCGCTGTCCTGAATTATGTGCGCGAACGCCCGCAATTGCTGAATATTCCAGCCATTGCAGTATATTATTATGGCTATCTGTCCCTCAGCGAACCTCAGGAAGAAGCGCATTTCTTCGCGTTGAAAGCCCAGTTGGAGGCCGCCAACCAACAATTTCCACAGCACGAATTGCGCGACATTTATTTGCTCGCGGTTAATTTTTGCATCAACCGGATCAACCTCAGACAAAATGCCTGGCTGCGGGAAGTACTCGATTTGTACCAGGCCGGGCTTGCCGCCGATGCCTTTTTAGAGCACGGACAACTTTCCCGGTTCACCTATACCAATATTGCGCTGGTGGCGCTGCGCGGTAACGAATTTGAGTGGGTACGCCGTTTTTTGGAAACCTACCGCGAAAAACTCCCGGAAGCGCAACGGGAAGGCGCCTATGCATTCAATTTAGCGCGCTATTATTGCGAAACCGGCCATTACGACCAGGCCATGCCGCTGCTCCAGAAAATGGATTTCGACGATGTGCTGCACAACTTAGTTGCGAAAACCATGCTGGTTCGCATGTATTACGAAACGGGCGCCTTAAATGCGTTGGACAGCTTGTTGGATAGCCTGCACACCTACCTGCGTCGCAAACGCCAAATCGGCGAGCAACAACAAACGGCCTACCTCAATACCATTCGTTTTGTGCGCAAACTCATCATGCTGCCACCCGGCAAAGTGGCGGCCCGGCAACAATTGCGGCAGGAAATTCTGGAAACGGAGCTGTTGGCTGAAAAAGATTGGTTGATGCAGCGGGTGCTGGAAAAAGGAGACTATTCCTGATTTTTTAAAAAAACAAGATCAAAATTTTGCATAATTCAAAACATAAACAATATTTTTAGGCAATTACAATCGAAGTCCTAATTTAGAGCTTGTTCGGGATTTGAATAAGCGCTTAAAACCACGTTTCAACTATGCTTACTGTTAATCAACTGCTTTCCCATAAAAAAGTCAATAAAGTCTACGCCGTGCGCCCGGATCAAATGGTGATCGAAGCACTGGAGGTGATGGAAACCTACAATACTGGTGCTGTGCTGGTCATGGAAGGCGAAGCATTGGTGGGTGTGTTTTCAGAACGCGATTATGCCAGGAAAGGTATTATTAAGGGTCGGAAAGCTAAAAGCACCCCTATTTCAGAGGTCATGTCCGGCAACCCGTTCTTTGTTTCCCGCCAGCATACCATAGAGGATTGTCTGAAACTGATGTCTGAGAAGCGGTTCCGACACTTGCCGGTAAAAGAAGGGGATCAAGTCATCGGGGTATTGAGCATTGGGGACATCGTGTCGGCTTTCATCAACGAGCAAGCCTTTCGCATTGAAAGCTTAGAACATTACATTACCCGGGCTTGATGAGTGTCTGTCTTTATAGTCCGATAGCTGCGTTATGCGAAGGCCCAAAATTGGTCATCCCGTCCGGCGGTCGGGACTTCCACTTTTGGGCCTTCGCACGCCTTGCTCTCGAACTCTAAAGAGCAAACACCAGACTAAATGGAGGGATACTAATTAGAAAAAAGAATTTCAGGAGGCTGCTATATTACACAGCCTCCTGAAAACAAAGCACTTAGTCTGCTGCATTATCAACCCGAAAGGATAGGTTGCAAATCACACCGTACGTGGTGATTTTTCCATCTTTCACGTGTGCCTTGATGTCTTTCACATAAACGGAATCAATGTTTCGGATACTTTTTGACACTTCCGTAACCGCATTTTGAATCGCATCTTCGATGCTTTTTTCTGACGAAGCAATCACTTCGATGACTTTTACAATGGCCATAATTATAGTTTTATGGTGAAGAAATAATACTCACTAACGAATTTAGTGTCTGATTTTTAGAGTTCGAGAGCAAGGCATGCCAGGCCCAAAAAATGGGAGCTTACTTGAGTAAGTGACCGTTTTTTGGGCCTGGCATAACGCAGCTATCGGACTATAAAAACAGACACTTACCGAAGGAGGGTTACGTCCCCTTTAAAGATTTCAGTAAGCCCGTCCAAAAATTCGATCTCTGCCAGATAGACATAAACACCGCTATTCAAAGGCTGGTCATTAAAATTTCCAAACCAGGAATAAGCAGGATCATTGGGCTGGAAGCCTGTTTGCTCAAAGACCATACTTCCCGTGCGGGTGAAAACCCGAAAACTTTTCACGGCCCGGATACCCAGTCCGCCAAAAATCATCAGCCCGTCATTGATGCCATCTCCATCTGGAGTGATGGCATTGGGAATGAACACCTTGCGTTCCTTGCTCACCGTGATGAAGATGTTGTCAGCCGCTTTGCAGAAGGTCGTGGTGTCCATCACTTGCACATTGTACAAAGTAGACTCTAACGGCGTCACGCGAATGGAAGGGGTATCTTTCACACCGGATGTATCACCCGGCGACCAGGAATAGGTAATGTTCACACTGTTTGCGAGTGCCGTCAATTCAACGGTTGCTCCAAGCGGAATCAAAATATCTTCCCCTACCGTAACATTCAACACTGGCGGCCCCATTATGGTTGCCGGATAGCTTTTTTCGCACCCGGCCGCATCCGAAACGACCACTTCATAGGTTGCAGGGGGCAGGTTGCGCAATTCAGGTATGCTGGTAAAAACAACCCCGTCTACTGAAAACCGGTAATCCGGCGTGCCACCACTAACCGCATCTATGAAGATAATGCCATCTGAAGGTCCGTCCAGACAGTTGAGGTTTTTGACGCTCAACGAAGCGGTGATATCCGAAGGTTCTGATAGTTGGAAGGTATTGGTCGCCGTACAGCCTTTTTCATTGGTTGCCGTAACAGAATAAGTTCCCATAGCCAAGCCAGTGGCGGCCTGCGTGGCGGCGCCATTGCTCCAGTTATAACTCAAAGAAAGGGCTTCCCCGGTAACTGTCGTTTGCAAAGTGCCGTCGCTTTCGCCAAAACAACTGATGGGTTTGAGTACTCCGATCGTTGCGAGCAGCGGCTGGTTAGGTTGTGGCACCTGTATACTCGAATAATCTTCGCAACCATCGCTGTTCACCACCGTAACATCGTAAAAGCCTGTCGTCAGGCCACCTACATTAGCACTATTCTGTCCGTTGCTCCAGATGTATTGAGTCGGCGTGCCGTTGGTGACAACCGTCACCCGGCCATCGCTGCCGCCGAAACAGGAAACTGGATTGACGAGCGCAGCGTTCGCAATGAACTCTGCAGGTTGCCCAACATTCACTTCCAGTGTACTCATGCAGGCGTTGGCATCTGTCACAGTCAGGCGGTAATTGCCTGCACAGAGTTGGCCGGGATTGGTTACAGAAGGAAGGCCGCCCGACCAGCTCAACTGGTAAGCGCCGGTCCCCCCGGCAATTTCCACCTGCAATCCGCCGTCGCAAAAGCCGAAACACGACGCATCGTCAATATTCAAAATGTCAATGACCAAAGGATCTGGTTCTACCACCAAAGCGGTGAATGTCGTATCGTAAAAAACGTCAAAAATCGAAAAGGTATACGTGCCGGCCGGCAGGTTGGGGATGGCAATTTCATCCCCGGCGGCCAGGATCGTACCGGAACCATTGATGGTGTTGCTCTGATTTTGCCAGGTATATTGGTAAGGAGGAAAACCGTTGATTGCTGAAAAGATCAATTCACCATCTGTATTCCCATGGCAGGCGACCGTATCGTTGGTAATCGTAGGAATGATTTGTGTTGTAAAATCCACATCAAAGCAATGCTCCATCTCACAACCGGCGGCGTCGGTAACAGTTACGCAGCAATTGGCGCCCCCCGTCAGTGCTGCGGCCTGCGCACCGGTTTCACCACTGCACCAGGCATAGGTATAGTTTCCGGCGCCCCCGGTAGCGCTAACTGTAGCCGCGCCATTGTTGTTGCCTTCCCCAATTGCCAACATCGTTTGAACCACGGTGACGTCTATGGGCGACAACACCGTAATGTTGGAAATGATGATGCTGTCGCAACCGGCAAAAACCTGGAGGGTATCATTATAAATACCGCTGGCATTGTACAGCGAATTCCCAACCTGGAGGCTTTGTCCGGCGCAAAGGGTGGTATCCAGCATGGTCACTGGTGTGATGTCTCCTGCATCGTACACGTTCAAAGAAAAAACGCCCTGACCGTTGCCGCCATCCCCATCAATGAGGATCCAATAAGGCGTGCCGGGAAACAAACAACTCAATTCCAACTGCTCATCGAGGTCAATGTCGGTGTAACCACTGCCCACATGGCTAAAAAATCCGTTGCAACTGTTGTTCAGGGAGCGGTAAACGGCAATTTGTACCCCCAACGGATCAACCGTAGGGTCGCTGATTCCCTGAATAACCACGTGCCCGGAAGGCGGCGCAACAAAGCGAAACCAGACCGAATGCTGACTGATGAAAGCCGCGATGAACGGGTCGCCCAATGCGGTTGCGCAATAATTGGAACGCGGGCCGTTGGTACTTACTGAGCCGTTGGGGGGTACGGGGCCGAGGTCTTCAAACTGGCAGCGCAGGTTGCCGCCTTCCTGCACGTCCAGCGAACTCACCGCAATACCAAATACCCCTTGCAATAAGTCAGGATCGTTCATCCCGTTGCCGTCCACCAGCACATAATAGGTGCGGTTGGGCTGAGGACAGACCAGCCGGAATTGAAGGTCATTCCCGGGCATGTAATCTAAAAATGCGCTTTCGGTGACTAAGGTCATCGTCCCGTTACAGGTTTCATTTGATGATAAATAAGCAGCGGCCTGCAATTCAATGGGGTCGCCCGTTGCTTCCGGATCACTTAAAACATCCAGCAAAATCAGGGTTCCCGGGTTGGGGCCGGTTTGAAACCGAAACCATACGCCCACGTCATTCACAAAATAGCCCTGGCTTCCGGGGTTGGGTTCGTTGGCGTTGGTGGCGCAGTAGTTGCTAAACTGGCCCTGGTTTGCAATGCCTATCGTGTCCCCAAAAGTGAGCAAGCCAAGGTCTATTGAATTGCAAAGCAGGTCATTTGTTGCAACGCCCTGGTTGG
>JBJXFD010000328.1:0-8802 GCA_046153985.1 Saprospiraceae bacterium | reverse complement strand
GAGGCCGTTAAGATTTTTCCTGCTGCGCTTTTTCATAGTCTTTTACCAACTTTTTGACGGCTTGCTTGACCTGCGAAGTAAATTCTTTGTTCAAAATCCAGTTGTAGTATTGTTTGTCCTTTGACAGAATGGGGGCAGCCGGCTGGCCCATGTATTTCCCAAAATTAAAGACAACCACACCGTTCCCGTCGTATTTGAGCTTTTGGGTCACATCCAAAAAGCGGTGGTCGTTTGTGAATTCGTGTAGGGCCTGCACGTCATTGCGCACCGGCGCTTCAGCGATATTGCCGTCTTCATCGCGGTAATCCACGTTCTTGTAACGGCTAAGTTGTCCGACAAAAACTTCGATGGTCGCTTTTACATCAGCGAGGGCGTCGTGTGCGTCTTCAAAATCGCGTTCGCAGTAAAACCGCACGGCTGCTTTGAGGGTGCGGGGTTCCATTTTATAAAAAATGCGCTGCACGTCTATCGTACGCCGGCGCTCCATGTCGAATTCAATGCCCACGCGGGCAAATTCTTCCATCAGCATGGGAATATCGAAGCGACCTGAGTTATAACCGGCTAAATCTGCATTGCCGATGAAGTCGTGAATTTTTTGTGCAACCTGCTGAAAACCAGGTTTTTTGGCAACGTCTTTGGGGTGGATGCCATGTACCTGAAAAGCTTCCTCCGAAATAGGAATGCCCGGATTGATGAGCATGGATAATTCCTGGGGATCCCCGCCTTTTGCGGGGTATTTTATGATGGCGATCTGGATAATCCGATCTCGCACAACGTTAAGTCCGGTGGCCTCTATGTCAAAAAAACAAATGTCTCTTTCGAGTTTCAGGTTAAGCATCAGTTGTGGCTTTGTTTTTGCTTCATTTCGATGATTTTGTTCATCAATTCTTCCAACTGCTCCGCGCCGATTTTTTTGGACAGAATCTCCTTTTTGCGATCCAGAACAAAAATCTGGGGGGTGGATTTTAAATCGTAAATCGTTGAAAACCTGGAGCGGTGGTAGGGGTCAACGGCTTGTATCCAGTTGTCTAATTTGAATTCATCCACGTATTCCCAGCACTTTGGCACTTCGTCGGTGAACTTGGCGCAAACCGCCACGATCTTAACGCCTTTGTCCTTGAATTTTTCGTAAAACTCCTTCAGGATGGGCGTTGATTTTTTGCAATGCCCGCAATCGTGCCGCCAGAAGTAGAGAATGGTATATTCCGAATCTACTTCGTGCAGGGAAAACGGCGTGCCATCGCGCTTTTGCAACTTGATGTCCGGCGCGATTTTACCGATCAGGATTGGTTTTAGGATATTGGCGTTGTCAATGATCTTTTTCAGTTGCTCTTCTTCTGTCCAGGGCGCCTGGCCTTTGGCGTAGTACTTGTCTACCATGTGTACGTAAACCGCATCCATGCCGACGATGTTGGAACGGGCGTAATAATTCAGAAAGTGAATCAGGTAAAATTTGAACGTTTCAGTCGAGGGGCGCAATTTTTCCAACACCTCATCAACGGCAATAGAAATGCTGTCCGGGTGTTGCACGTGCAGTTTTTGAATAAAATATTCGATCCGCTGGAACAGAAAAGGCGTGCGCAACATGCAAGGATCAGTGACGTCCAAGTTGTCAAAATAGTGATCCCGGGTATAGCGCCATTTTTTGATTTGCTTTTCTTCTTCTGTTGCGCCGTCAAATTCCGGTGTTACAAAAGGCAGGTTCGCCTTGATGATTGCTGAGGTGAGCGTCCCGGCGTGTTTGGTAACCATTTCGGTCTGGTATTTTTCCACGTCCGTATTGAGCTTGTCTAACTTGTCCTGCAGGATTTTTTTCTTAGCCTCATCGGCCGTCCGGTCTACCTGGGCACGCAGGGTATCGGCAAGCGGACGTTTTTCGCTGAGGTAATTCAGGTATTCATAGAACAACTTGTTGTCAGGCGCACCGGTGAATTTGATGCTTTCCGTTGGGTTGTCCTGATGGGCTTCCAAAGCAAAGCGCTGTTCATTGTCGGTGACCAAAACCTGGAAATAGTTATTGTTGGGCCGCATGACCACCAGATAGACCCCGCATTCTAATTTTTCCGCTCCTTTAAACACAAAAATCCCGTCGGGCTGGCGAACCAGCGTGTCTTTGATGTATTGCTTGTCGCCAAAATGATAGGCTATAAAAAGCGTATCTTTTGCATAGCCGTCCAATTTGATTTTAATGTTATAGCCAGTTTCCGTGTCGTTGTTTGCAAACAAAGAAGCCGTGGCTACACAGCATAACAACAGGAGGAGTATGATCTTTTTCATGAATCGTGAATAAGTTTACTCAGAGAGCTGGAACTGGTAATCCCTGAATTCCAGGATATTGACGTATCGGTTTTCAAATCGGTCTATTACAGGAACCCGGGAACGCTGCATGGTCGTCCCTTCAATCGGAAGGAACTGAAAACGCGTATGCAGCGCATTTGATGCTTCAGAATCAATGAAGTATTGAAACTTCGTGCCGTGTTTGTGCAGCATGCGGCCAAAATACAACATCAGGTCGTAGCCGATAAACGCGTCTTCCGTTGGAACCGTACCATAACGGTCGTAGTAACGCTGGCGGAATAACTGCGTTTGCGGCTCCAGCGCATTGATGTAGCTGCTGCTGCTTACATGCACGTTCAGCTTTTCATAATACTCATAATCCACGCGTTCGTACTGCATCCACTGGGGCATACCGTAAACGACAATGTGGTTATACGGATTGCGAACCAGGTCAATTTTTCGCAACAGCGAATAGATGAACGTTTCGTCGGACCAGGAAGGCACAATAAAAACGGTGGTGTCATCCTGGCGCACGTATGAAAGCATGTTCACCCGGGCTAAGTCTGCTGATTTGTCACTGATGATGAGTTCCCGCAGGCGGGCGGTGTCGCGTCTGTTTTGCAGACTGGCATATTCAGCCTGGAAGTATTGCAATCGCGAAGCTTCTGCGGGTTCATCGCGGCTTACGAGTACAATTTTATTCGGACTGTAATGTTGTAGCGCATGTCGTGCGATGGAAGCACAATGCGATTCCAAAGTTGGATTGGCCTGGATGTAGTTGGGATTGCTGGCAGTCAACCCTGATGCTGCGCTGGCCGGCGATACGAGGGTAATGTCGGAGGTCTTTGCAAAATCGGCCATCACCTTTACGTTGTCGCGTCGGTATGGGCCTATGATCAGGTGCGCCTTTTTAAGGTCTGGATTGATTCGTACGAGCGATTGCACGGCTGATTCGTTGGATTCTTTCGTATCTATTACGCTGACATTGAGCTGTATGTTTTCGGACGTCAGGTCGTCGAGCGCCATTTTAAGACCGCTGTAAAACTGAATGGCCCAATACGAGTGGTCGTGTATGGCGCCCGTTCGGGCATCGAACTTATCGGTTAGAAAAGGCAGGGCAACCGCCACATTGTAGGAAGCAAAAAACTGGGTGCCAAATTGGCCTTCTTCTTTGGGTTCGCCGGGATCGAAGATATCGGTGTTTTCGCCGGAATCCTCGCCTGTTATGACGTTCACACTGCCGGCCGGGATGTCCTTCCAGACGATGGTGTCCATCTTTTCGGTTGGCGCATACTCCACGTATACCCACCTTTTGGTCTCGGGGTCGTAGCGTTTGCGCCCCTGAATTTCTTCCAGGGCGGGGTCTTTTTTGACGTCCGGCGTCTTTTCGTCCTTTTTGGGATTCGGTGTTGTGGTAGTACCTGGACTGCCCTGAATAGGCTTCAGTGCTTCGCAGGAGTAAAAAGCCGGTAACAGGAACAACCATAGCACCCAGGCTATCTTATTCCCATTCAATCGTTGCAGGTGGTTTGGTGCTGATATCATAAACGACGCGGTTAATTCCTTTAATTTGGTTAATGATTTCGCTGGAAACGGTGGCCAGAAAGTCGTGCGGCAGTCTGCTCCATTCTGCAGTCATACCATCTATAGAATCTACTGCGCGTAGCGCAATGGCTTGTTCGTAGGTGCGTTCGTCGCCCATCACGCCAACGGAATAAACCGGCAGCAGGATGGCGCCGGCTTGCCATACTTTGTCATACAAGCCGAATTTTTTCAAATTGTTAGTATAAATGGCATCGGCTTCCTGTAGCAAGGTAACTTTTTCCGGGGTCACTGCGCCGAGGATGCGAATGCCAAGGCCGGGGCCGGGAAAAGGATGGCGTCCCAAAATGGCTTGCGGAATGCCAAGCGCGGTACCCACTTTGCGCACCTCGTCTTTAAACAGCATGCGCAACGGTTCCACAATCTTCAACTTCAGGTGGTCGGGCAGGCCGCCAACATTGTGGTGCGATTTGATGGTGACGGACGGGCCATGAACGGAAACAGATTCGATGACATCCGGATAAATGGTGCCCTGTCCCAGCCAGGCCATGTCGGGGTGGCGTTCAGCTTCTTCTTCAAATACTTCGATGAAGACCCGCCCGATGGCTTTGCGCTTCTCTTCCGGGTTGCTCAATCCTTCCAATGCGCTCCAGAACTTCGTCTTGGCGTCAATGCCTTCTACGTTCAACCCGAGGCCGAGGTAAGAGGCCATGACTTCTTCGTATTCGTTTTTGCGCATCAGGCCGTTGTCTACGAAAAAACACAGGAGTTTGTCGCCAATGGCATGGTGCAATAATACCGCTGCCACGGAAGAATCCACGCCGCCAGAGAGGCCCATCAGCACTTTATCGGACCCAATGTTTTCTCGCAGCTCGGATACCGTGTGTTCGATGAAGGAAACCGGTGTCCAGTCGCCGGCACAACCGCAAATGTCGCTTACGAAGTTGCGGATCAGCGTTTCTCCGTGGCTGCTGTGCGTCACTTCCGGGTGAAACTGAATGCAGTACAACGGCGCGCCAAAAACACCTGCTTTGGAGCGAAATGCGGCTACTTCCACGCTGTCGGTACTGGCCAGCAATTCAAACTGCTCTGGAATGCTTTCGATGGTATCGCCGTGCGACATCCAGACCTGAGAGCCTACCGGCACCTCGTGCAGCAAGGGATCGCTTTGGAGGATGCTGGTGAGGTTGGCTTTGCCGTATTCGCGTTTGGTGGAGCGGTGAACCTTGCCACCGTAGTATTGTGAAACGTACTGTGCGCCGTAGCAGACGCCCAGTACCGGCACTTTACCTACGAGTTTGTCGAGGTTGGCGTGCAGGGCGTTGTCGTCGGTTACCGAAAAAGGGCTACCCGACAAAATGATGCCTTTGATGCCGTCAAAAGAAGTCGGAACTTTATTGTAAGGAACAATTTCACTGTAAACGTTCAGTTCCCGCACCCTTCGGGCAATGAGCTGGGTGTATTGTGATCCGAAATCGAGGATGAGTATTCTTTCATTCATGGGTGCAAATATAGGGAAGGATTTTGAGGATTTGAAGATTTGGTGATTTGAGGATTTGAAGATGTGAGGATTTGAAAATTTGAAGATTTGCACACGGTTGACAGAATAGGTTGCTGCCATAGCGCTCCAATACGATCTTGCCCTGTAATGTCGTCAACTTAGCGGAAATTGAGGCGACATCTCGCCGCCCTAAAGCGGCAGGTGTAGTCTCAATTTTTGCGACTCGCGACCCGGTTTTTTGAGATGTCACCTGCTTCGTGCCTCCGCAGATGACACCTAAAAAACCTAAAGTTGACGACATTAGATCTTGCCCTGGTCACGAGCGCTGCCCATTTTGAGTGTATTAACGATTTGGCGTTTTGACAAGCAGGATGGGTGTAAATTTTTCTATAGCTATACTTTGCAATATAAAAAACAAGCCTTACCTTGCCGTTTGTAAAATAAATCCTGATATGACCACAACGAAGAACAGTTATACAAAGCCCTTACTTTTTGGCGTTTGCCGGAAGCAGGGGCTTTGTGTCTTATACCGATATATACGCAATAGTGGGTATTGAAAGATGCAATGCGTGTTTCAATACCCACTATTGTGGGAGCACAAGTTCGGCGCAAATATGAATAAATTGATGATAATGCGATACCCTGTCACTGAATCAACATTATTTAACTTATAAATATTTTATCATATGGATATTTTCCAATCACTCGGAAGTAAACTTTTCAACGGAGCTGGAATTGGTGGGGCTAAACAACTTTATTGTAAATCCTGCAATGACTATACAGAACACATCCAGATTAGCTATGCCGATACTGATTTTAATGATTCAAATGTGAAAAATCCACAAACAGCATCAGAAAAAGCACACGACATAGGAATGAGACTTATCGATTATATTCCTATCTTACCATCGGTAATTGGAGGCAATCCATTTATTTGTAAGAAGTGTGGAGGTGAACGATTGGAGGGAGGAATAATTAGTGGAGTTGCAAATAAAAACCTGTAAGAATAACCATAAATAGAGAATTTGTGTTGAGATTAAGCGCAAAAAAGGAAATTAAAGTTTTAACTCATTCAATAGAATCTGATAAATAATACGAAACGCGCTGAACTTTGCATCGCTGATAACCGCCTCCTAAGCATCGCGGTATGACAGCCATGCCCTGTTCGATGAAACTGAAAATTAAACTAAGTATATATAAACAATGAAACGAAATACCAAAATTTTCCTACTCTCTTGCTTGATTGTTTTACTTGGAGTGATTTCTTTTATTCTTTACAACCTTTTTGCCACCAACTCTGACGACCCAACAGTTAAGACAACTGCACTTTCTGGAGTACTTGCATTTTTCACAGCACTTTTGCCTTTTATTTTTACGGAGGTGCGCAAGGCTTTTTTTGAAAAAGATGACAATGGTAAAAATGGAAAGCAGCTGGACCTTGATGATGAAGACGTATTTGATATTTTTATTTATGGACATAGCGGAAGCGGGAAGACCACCCTCATCCAGCGTCTTTTCACATACAATGCAGAACAATTGCAATCAACACAAACCTTTGATTATTACGAAACTTCCATCAGCCCTAATTTGAATAGTTTGCAAAGCAGAAAAGAGCAAATAAAAGTAAGGATTGCCGACTATAAAGGGCAGGATGTAAACCAAGTATTAGGTGCCGCGAAAAGAAATCTAAAAATCAATGCACTTTTGCTCGTGGCAGACATCGCACCCTCTCATGACGAACATGGTAATAAACTTTCTGATGATGAAGTATACCATATGATGAAAAATAATCGTGATCAAACAGTAAGAGATAGATTAAGGAAACACGACAAGTATTTGAGTGAATTTTTATTGCAAGTTGTTTTCAAATATATATACAGTACACATTTGAGGAGCGTTAGGCTTATAATAAATAAGGTAGACATTTTGGAAAGGTTGCAATATGAAGGACTAATTCCGAAAGAAACAAATGTTGAGGAAATTGCTAAATGCTATTTTGCAGAAATTCAAGGGCATATCAAGAAGTTTTGCGAATCAAATGGTATAATAGATTTTGAAGTTGTCACCATAAGTGCCATGCAACACCAAAACATTACGCAGATGTTTGGTAAGATTTTGGACAAATTCATTAAGTCAAACAAGATTTTTCAGATATGAAAGAAGAAGAAAAATATTCATCTATTGACTATCGCATATCAGGCGATTTAAATTCAATAAAAAGGAAGCCTCAAAAAGAATATTATAAGGTTATTCTTTATTTGGTTGGATTTTGCCTTGCTATTAGTTTATTGTCTTTGTATTTGCTTTATTCAAGCAATGATGAATTGAAAAGCGACAACATGAGGTTGAAAATCAACAATATGAGGTTCTTGAAGCAGGTGGACAAATCAACTTCGGTTATTGACTCCCTAAACAAAATTAACATCACTATTTTAACCAATTATTTATCCAATAGCGATTTAAAACGAATCAATGATGATATACAGCAAATCAATGATAATTCTAAGAGAATTGAATTTGAAAATCAATTGATGCGAGAACTGAAAATTGATGAATAGTTACTAAATAAAAAAATCAGCGAACTATAGCTTCCCGGCCAATCCGCCGCGCTTAACGAGCGGTTGGCAGGGAAGCAAAACGTTCGAGACAATAAGAATACCATACGAATGGTAAAAGTAAGCGTTCTAACTACAAGCCCAAAATATTGATTTTCAATATTTTTTATTGTAGTTAGATACAATAATAACACAATGAGTTAAAACATAAATAACATGAGTGAAATTATTAAAATGATTCTTGAATGGATAAAAGCCATTCTCATTTACAAAGTTCCAGTTTGGAGCGTAATCCTTGTCATAATTTTAGCTATTCTATTCGGAACAGGCTATATTTTTCAACTCCGGGATAATGTCGTCAAATTACAGAAAGAATATGAAAAGTTATCTGGCAAAAAGCCAGTAGAGAAATTATTTGATTATTCAATACCAGATGAACTATTAGTAAGTCCTTCAAAAGAAGCTATTTCTGTTAAAATCGATAAAAAGGATGACCCAAGTGAAGAAGTACCTGTTGCTTGGCAAGAAATCCCTCAAGAACTTAGAGAAAAGGCAAAAAAATATGCAAACGAGCTAGGTTTAGTAATTTATGATACATCATTTGAAAAAGAAGATGACGGAGAAAGCCTTCCTCACATAGTATATGAAATAAAAATGGTGAGTAGGATTAAACCAGATGATATTTGGGAACTTGATTTCATTCAACAAACTGACTATCCACTTGAGGAGGTTGAAAGGTTAATCAAAATAGAAGATATTAAAAATCAGAATAGGGAATTATATGATAAGATATTATACAAGGGCTTTGTTGCATGAATCAGGCGGGCACAGCTCCCGCATATTTTCACTCCAATTAAGCGGTTTTTCTGGGTTTTGAAATAGGCATACCTTGGGCTGTCATAGTATTAAGGGCTTTTATTTTGATGC
>JBJXFD010000318.1:0-2667 GCA_046153985.1 Saprospiraceae bacterium | reverse complement strand
TGCGCACCCGGTACACACCGAAGTGGTGGCCAACATCAAAGGCCGGGATGAAATCATTGCCTTGCTGGGCAGTCTTGGGGCGGTCTGGTGCGCTTTGAAGGCCCACGAGGAAAAAGCTGAAGCACTCCGATGGAGCCTGCTGGGCGGATTTTGTTTTTTTCTGGCGCTTTTAGCCAAAGAAAATGCCATTACGTTTTTGGCAATCCTGCCGTTGACGTTTTATTATTTTACAAATGCCAAAGGCTCCGCAGTAGCCCTGCGCACCTTGCCAGTATTTTTGGCAGCCCTGCTCTTCTTAGCCATCCGCTTTTCGATTGTCCCGCCTCCGGGCGATCCTCCGATGGAACTGATGAACAACCCGTTCCTCAAATTTGCAATTGATCGCTACGTGCCGCTTTCATCCGGGGAGGAATTGGCCACCATTGTCTATACGTTGGGGGAATACCTGCGACTGCTTGTTTATCCGCACCCGTTGACGCACGACTATTACCCGAGGCATGTAGAAGTGATGAACTGGGGAAATTGGCAGGTAACGCTGAGTTTGCTGCTGCACCTTGGCTTGGCTGCATACGCAGTTTTGGGCTTGAAAAAAAAGGATCCGGTCAGCTACGGAATCTGGTTCTACCTTATTACGCTGTCCATTGTATCCAATCTCTTTTTCCCCGTAGGCACCAACATGGCAGAGCGCCTGATTTTTATGCCTTCGGTTGGATTTGTTCTTGCTGCCGCAGTGCTTTTAGACCGGATGAGGACAAAATGGGGTGCAACCCCGGCCTGGGCGATATTAGCAGGAATTACTTTGATTTTTGGCATCCAAACACTCGTGCGCAACCCCGCCTGGAAAGACAACCTGACGTTGTTTACCACCGATATTGAAGTTTCCAAAAACAGCGCTAAACTTTGCAACGCGGTTGGCGGCGAGCTGTTTGTGCAATCCACAAAAAAAGAAAACGAGTCGAGGCGGGTTGCCATGCTGAACGAAGCCGTTCCCCATTTGGAAAATGCCGTTCGCATTCACCCACACTACAAAAACGCCTACCTGCTGCTGGGCAACTGCTACAACAACCTGAAACTTTACGAAAAATCCATTGCGAGCTATGGCATGGCCCTGAAATTAGACCCCGATTACAAGGAAGCGACCGATAACCTCGGCATCACTTACCGCGAAGCCGGGTTGTACTTTGGCGAAACGGAACGCAACCCGCAGAAAGCGCTGGAGTACATCGAAAAAGCCTACGCCACCCGCCCCGATGAATACGAAACGCTGCGCCTGTTGGGGGTTGCTTATGGCAGCATGGGCAAAATTGACAAAGCCCTCGAGTTTTTCGTGAAAGCGCTGGCCCAAAAGCCCGAAGACGCCATGGCCAATTACAATGTCGGCATTTCTTACCAATACAGCGGAAATCCGGAACAGGCGGCCCTTTATTTGGCGAAAGCCGAAAAAATTGAACCGGGGATTGTTCAGAAGATGGCGAGAGGAGGAGGGAAATAAATTTGCAAATTGGCAAAAGGCAAATTGGCAAAGCCTGTCCCGCGCCCAGTGGGAGGGGCAACTTTGCAAGTTAATTTAATAGACTTGTTGCGCTGGCATCATGCACGGGCAGTAGCGGCGAATTACTTCAAAACCATTTCCTTATAACGAAAAACCTCTGAAAAATCCCGTTGTGCGAAGTAGCGAACGGTTTCGTCATATCCGGCGGCACTGGTTGCCAGTACAAAATCGCCACCCCAAGCGCCTAGGGACTTAACAGCGCCCCAATAGTCTGAAAAATAAACATCCGCCACACGAGGGAGCTCCAGCGTTTTGGATACCAGGTGCTCGTGCTCTTGGATACAGCGCTCAAAATCAGCAAGTTTGGTTGTCCGGATAAAATCAGCGGTCAGTTGGCTGATGGCATTCAGCAATCCCGAATCGGCCGCGGGCTTTCGGGCGCGGTAGCGGGCAATGCCTTCCCGGCTGTCCTGTTTGGCGCCAAGCCCAACGAAGTACAATTGTTCCTGAAAAGGCGGATTGAACGGAAAATTTACCCAATGTCCCTGATGCTCGCGGCGTTGATACAGGATGGGCCCGTCGGCGAAAGCGCAGGCGATGTCGTACCCCGAGCCTCCAAAAGTGAGGTCGAGCAGGCGAAACGCATCCACGCCGGCCCATTGCGCCAGTGCAGCAATCAGGGTAGAACTGCTGCCTAAGCCCCAATGCCTGGGGAAGTCGAGCCTGGCTTCAATTGTCGTGGAGGCCGGAGTCCAGGTGTCCGTCAATTGGTGAATGGCCTGAAAAATCTGCGTCAGGCGCGCAGCGGTTGCAGCGTCGGAGGTTTGCAGGCATTCCCCGCTAAGGGCAAAAATGGCTTCAAACCAACGTTGGCCGAGGTGATCGAAACTTTGCCAGTGGATTTGGGAGGAAAGGCTTTCTTCCTGCGTAAACCGGAAGGTTTGCCCCGCTTTTGTTGGCAGCGCCAGCGCCAATGCGCCGTCCAGCACAAAGTACTCGGCAGTCAACAACAATTTGCCCCGGGCACGAATGGTTGTAGTTTCGATGAGCTTTATTTTTAATTGGAATTGTGATTTTTACCACATAGTTACTTTTTTACCACATAGTTCACATAGTTTTTTCACATAGTACACATAGAGTGCTAACAAAGCTATGTGATCTATGTGAAAACCTCT
>JBJXFD010000316.1:0-4422 GCA_046153985.1 Saprospiraceae bacterium | reverse complement strand
GCGCTCCAAAGCAGGTGGTCGTCGGCCATTTCCCACTTGAAGACGTTGTGTTCGCGCAGTTGGCTGAGTACGAATTCATTGATTTGTTCGCGGGTGGCGGGCTGGTTTGCTGACTCGGGCTGAGGCAGGGCTTCGTCGGCGATTTTGTCCTTGGAACAGGAAAAAACCAGCAACGACGTCGCCAGCAGGATAAGTAGAGATTTGTTGCTCATGTCAATAGACAATTTTAGATTTTAGAATAGTGCAATTGAGTGTCTGTCTTTATAGTCCGATAGCTGCGTTACACTCGCCCCCAAAACCGGTCATTTACACGAGTAAACTCCCGTTTTTGGGGGCGAGTGTGCCTTGCTCTCGAACTCTAAAGAACAGACACCAACGAAATAGACAGATACTATTTTGATGCGTGAAAATAAAATTATATTTCAAATACAAAGAAAAATACATGTTATTAATTAATAAAATTATCCGCTTGTCGCCCTTATATTTTGACTCAATAAAGGAATTCCATTTTTTGTAGTTGATGTCAAACAGAGCAAAATGTTACAGATGCTTTTCAACTACGTCTGGATAATTGAAAAGAAAAGGCGCTTAGGGCCTGTTTCTAAGCAACTTTACCGTTATCTTGCCGTAACAAATATTGTTCACACTAAATCATTGAGACATGGAAGAGGAAAAAGGCTTTTTTGAAAAAATGAAAGACAAAGCCGAAGAATTGGCTGAAGGCTTTGAGCGTTCGATGGACAAATTGGAGGACGCCGCAGAACGCAAATTAGAAGAACTCAAAGCGAACGAAAAAGTGGCTCCTTATATCCAGAAAGGCGAAGCGCTCTGGGATAAATTGGAGGACAAGGCAGAAGAACTAAAAGACAAGCTGCTTGGAGATGACGAGAAAAAGAAAGCGGCAGAGGAAGAGAAAGATACACCAGCTGCCTGAGTTCTATCTATTAGTTGGCAGTTTTTCAGTTGGCAGTTGGCAGGCTGAAAAACTGCCAACTCAAATATCTACTGACGATCAGTACAAATATCATACCTATGAAAAAATTACTCCTTTCTCTTATTGTATTGCTTTTACTGGGCAGTGTAACGCTCGAAGCCCAAAAGCAAGGTTTTCATGCCCTCAGCGCTAAATTCCTGTTCATTGATTACGGCACTCCTAATTCAATAGACAATCTCGACATCACGAACGGGATCGAAATTGGATACACCGCCGGACTGAATAAATACCTTGGGTTAGCCGTTCCCATCAAAATAGGTTCGGCCAATGTTTTTGGCGATGTCAACAATCGCAGTATTTTCAGCATTGACGGGCTTTTGCGGCTGCACTATGCGCCCTCTGAAAGCAAAATCATTCCTTACCTGATCGGCGGCGCTGGTTATGTTGTGGAAAAGGACGGACCCGATAACCTTCAGTTTCCATTGGGCGTTGGATTTGACATCAAACTCGGCAAAAATTCATACCTCAACCTGCAGGGCGAATACCGCATTTCGCAGGAAACCAATCGCAACAACCTCCAATTGGGCGCCGGTTTAGTGTACCGGTTGGGGAAAATGGACCGCGACCGCGACGGCGTGGCGGATGCCATTGACAAATGCCCGGATCTTGCCGGCCTTAAAACGTTGGAAGGCTGTCCGGACCGCGATGGCGACGGCATTGCCGATGCCGACGACGATTGCCCCGATGCGCCCGGTAAAAAAGCCACCGGCGGCTGTCCGGACACGGATGGCGACGGCGTCATTGACAAAAACGACGATTGTCTGAATGAAGCTGGCCTTGCGGCACTGAAAGGTTGCCCCGATGCGGATGGAGATGGCATTGCTGACAAAGACGACAACTGCCCGAATGAAAAAGGCTCGGCAGCGCTGAATGGTTGCCCCGACCGCGATGGTGACGGCATTGCAGATGGCGACGACGAGTGCCCGGATGAAAAAGGCAGCGTCGAAAACAAAGGCTGCCCGGTCAAAGACCGCGATAGCGACGGCATTGCAGATGAAAGCGATAAATGCCCCGATGAAAAAGGCGTCGCTTCCGCAATGGGCTGCCCCGATCGCGATGGCGACGGGTTTGCCGATGCAAATGACAAATGCCCGGATACCCCAGGTACGATGGAAGGCTGCCCGGATACAGACGGAGATGGCGTACACGACGGTGACGACCGCTGTCCTAAGGAAGCAGGTTTGGCCAGCAATAAAGGTTGTCCGGAAATCAAAAAAGAAATCAGAGAAGTGCTGAATTTTGCCATGCGCGCTGTGCAGTTTGAAACAGGCAAAGCGACGTTGAAAAAACAATCCTTCGCAGTACTGGACCAGATCGTAGACATCATGGCACAATACCCGGCCTACCTCCTGGTGGTTGCCGGCCATACCGACGATGTTGGCAACGACAAAGCCAACCTGACGCTGTCTGAAAACCGCGCTAAGGCTTGTCAGCAGTACCTGATCAGCAAAGGCGTTTCCAATAAACGCATCAGCTATGCAGGGTACGGAGAAACCCAACCGCTTGCCGACAACAAAACGTCCAAAGGCCGGGAGTTGAACCGGCGGGTGGAGTTTGATTTGATTATTCAGTAAAATATGAGGTCACGGAGTCTCGCGGAGTAAGAGCTTGTTCGGGATTTCACGGAGTTTAGCCCTCCGCGAGACTCTTTTACTCCGTGGAACTCCGTGTCCCCCTCCCTGGTTATATGGAAAAATCCAATACCATGGTTGCTTCTACTCCCGTTCCCATTCCAACCCTTCACCTTTTCCCTGTGCTCGACCGGGAATTAATAGCCCTGTTGAAATCCCTGAGCCCGGAAGAATGGGGCGCGTCAACCATTGCCCGACTTTGGAAAGTGAAAGACATTGCCGCGCACCTGCTGGACGGCAACCTACGAACCCTTTCCATGCTGCGGGATGGCTATGCAGGCGACCCGCCTAGCAACATTCGATCATACGAAGATTTAGTGACTTATCTGAATGGCTTAAACGCTTCCTGGGTTGCGGTAACCAAACGTCTTAGTCCACAGGTACTGATCGAATTATTGGAATTGACCGGAAAGCAGTACACGGAATATTTATCTACCCTCGATCCTTTTGCGAAAGCAACTTTTTCAGTGGCTTGGGCAGGTGAATCCGAATCCCTGAACTGGTTCCACATCGCGCGGGAATACACCGAAAAATGGCACCACCAACAGCAGATTCGCGACGCAACGGGTCGTTCTGGCTTGCTGTCGCGGGAGTTGTTCCATCCGTTCATCTCGACATTGATGTGCGGGCTGCCCCATGCTTATCGCAATACAGAAGCACCGACTGGCGCCTGCGTGAAACTCACGGTGACCACAGACGCCGGCGGCGATTGGCATTTGGTGCGACAGGAAGACCACTGGGCATTGGTGGACAAGATTCATGAAACGCCTGTAGCCAGCCTCGCTATTGAACCGGATACGGCATGGAAGCTTTTTACGAAGGGAATACCCCCGGAAATGGCTCGAAAAAAAGTAGAAACTATGGGCGACGCAAAGCTGGCAGCTGTTGCCCTGGAACTGATTGCGGTGATGGCCTGACTCAATGCCAGATCCTCAACCAACCAAACGCCGCCTTCAGATGTCCTTTGATTAGTATCGGATGAAAAACATTCGGAAAATTCTTTAGAAAACCATACCTTTGCGCCTCTATGAAAATCAGGCAACTCATTTGGTCATTGCTGGCGATCACGTTGCTGGCCTCCTGTAAAAGCGAATTTGAACGGGTCAGGGCAAGCGGAGATCCTAATTTGCTGTATACGAAAGCATTCGAGTACTACGACAACGAGGAATACCTCAAGGCGCAGGCTTTGCTGGAATTGGTTATGCCCAGTTACCGGGGAAAAAAGGAAGCAGAAGATATTTTCATGCGGTATGCATTAACTTATTACCATACCGGTCAATACATCCTTGCTTCCTACTATTTCAACAATTTTTCGCAAACGTACAGTACAAGTCCCCAGCGGGAAGAAGCAGATTATATGTCCGCTTTTTCCAATTACAAGCTTTCTCCGACTTTTCGCCTCGACCAATCGTACAGCGAAAAAGCGATTGAAGGCTTTCAGTTGTTTATCAATACCTATCCGCAAAGCAAACGCGTGGCCGAGTGCAACGCGTTGATAGACGTGATGCGCAAAAAGATGGAAGTCAAAGCCTTTGAAGAGGGCAAATTGTATTTTGACTTGCGTCAATACCAGGCGTCCATGCAGTCTTTTGAAAACTTGTTGAAGGATTTTCCAGAGACAGAGGCTGTAGAAGATGTCCGCTACATGATGGTGAAAGCAGCATTTCTGCTGGCTGAAAACAGCATTGTTGATAAACAGGAAGAACGCTTCCGCGACGCAGTGACCCGGGCAACGGAATTCCGCCAGCGCTTCGGCAGCAGCAAATACCGAAAGGAAATTCTCGAGATTGAAACTAC
>JBJXFD010000314.1:0-8241 GCA_046153985.1 Saprospiraceae bacterium | reverse complement strand
TCGTTCATGTAGAAGGTGTTGAAGCCCGCGATTTCAGAAAGCAGCGCATCCGCCCGGAAGAGTTTACGGCCGTTATTTTTAACAGTAAAAACGCGGTGGATCACTTTTTCCGCCTTTGTGAAGAGATTCGTGCGAAAATGTCGCAGGAAACTAAATATTTCTGCCTCACGGAAACCATCGCCAACTACCTGCAGAAGTTCATCATTTACCGAAAGCGCAAGGTGTTTTCAGGACAGCGGAGCATCCAGGATCTGGGGCACTACATGAAAAAACACAAAGCCAATGAACGCTTTTTGATGCCTTGTTCCGACCTTGGCGCGCAGGAAATTGCGACCTACTTAGATGAGCAGGGCTTCAACTGGCAGGATGCGATAATGTACAAAACTGTGAGCAGCGACCTTTCCGATCTGAGCGATGTGACCTACGACGTGCTGGTTTTCTTCAGCCCGCTGGAAATCAAGTCGCTCTATGACAATTTTCCGGATTTTCTGCAAAACGATACCCGCATCGCCGTGTACGGCAACAGCACCAGCAAAGCTGTGGAAGAACGGGGCCTGACGATCAACATCAAAGCGCCCGTGCCCGATGTACCTTCCATGACGACCGCGCTGGAACTCTACCTGCAAAAATCGAATAAGGAGGTGTAGCAGATACGCTTTCGCGAAAAACAAGAGCCACCCCGAATAATTTTTGGGATGGCTTTTGTTTTTTCTGGGGGCAAATGGCGCCACGCTGGTGCAGCGCACCGTAACAATGATATTCCTGGTATGCCGATATTGCGGTGCGCTGCACCTCACTAACCCTTATTTCCATGGTTCTACAAATATCTTTGGTGCGATGCACCTGAATCTAACTCAGCGAAACTCCGTTTACTCTGTGGAACTCCGTGCAATTTTAGACCCAGCTCGAGCGATGGCGGTAACTGAGCGTAGTCGAAGTTCCGCCTCCCTGTCCCCTCTTTCCGCCTCCCCGTAAAAAATTTCCAAACCCCTTCTAACGGACGTTCCTTTGCATCAAAATTCATGTTGCAATGAAACACCCGACCACCTTAATATTGCTTTTACTGACCTTCGCGCAACTCAGTTTTTCGCAGGTGCGCCTTGGCACGCTCGATGAAACCGTCGCCCTTGCAGCGCGCCAAAATGTAGGCATTCAGGCCGCAGCGATTTCCCGCGACCTTGCTCAAACGGACGTGCGCATTGCCGGCGGCAACCTGTTACCTGCTGTCAATTTTTCTGCTTCCGGCGACTACAACTACCGCATGCCGGTGCAACTGATTCCGGCAGTAATTTTTGGAGGCGCGGAAGGCGAATACCGCGAAATCCAGTTCGGACAACCTTATGTCGCCAACATGGCCATTGACGTGTCCATGCCAATCTATGCGCCCGAAAAATGGCGCGCCCGCGAAACCGCCCGGAAAATGGAAATCCAGAACGGTTTTCAGCTCGAAGAACAATTGGAAACGGTGAAGATGAGCGTCATTTCGGCTTATTACCAAAACCTGCTTTACAAAGCGGTGATCGG
The DNA here is from genome assembly GCA_046153985.1 of Saprospiraceae bacterium. Taxonomy (GTDB): domain Bacteria; phylum Bacteroidota; class Bacteroidia; order Chitinophagales; family Saprospiraceae; genus JABWAJ01. The sequence goes on along the minus strand of JBJXFD010000314.1, from coordinate 6,717 downwards.
CATCAATGAGCAGCAATTGACGCTGGCCGATTCGCTGAAAAGCGCAGCGGAGCAAAAAATGGCCAACGACATCCTCAGTCCTGCCGACTACAACCGCGTACTGAACCTCGTGAGTACAACCCGGATGGCGCTGGAAAGCAACCGCGCCCGGTTTGCCCAGTCGGCACTGACGCTGAAACAATTGCTCCACCTTCCGTTGGAGGAAAACCTGATGTTAGACGAAAACCTGACGCTGCCCGAAAGTTCTGTCGCTGCTACGGATGCCGCCGCAGCGATGCAACGCCCGGCCTACCTCGCACAGGTCGCGGGCGCAGAAACGGCGTTCAGCCAGCTACAGGAAAAACAAGCCGCGCGGTTGCCCAAACTTTCGCTGAGCGCCCGCCACACCCTGCAATTCCAGTTCGACCAGCCTTTTTCGGAGTCGGCCACCTCCAACAGCTTTGATTTTGGGGTGGTGGGACTGAGCTTTCAGGCGCCCCTGTTCCGGGGCAAAACGCTGGCGTTGCAAACCGAAAAAGCGCGCCTCCGACACGAACAATCGCTGAAGGAAACCGCCCAGGCGCTGGAACAAAGCCAAAAGGAACTGATCGAATGGCGCTTGTCGCGCGATGAAGCGTTTGTTAATGCACCCGCTGCAAAAGCCAACGCGGAGCGCAGCACCGAAAACGTACGCATCGCCCTGAAGCGCTACGAAGAAGGATTGAGCGACCTGACTGAATATTTCAATGTGTATGGCGAATACGTGCAGGCACAGCAGGCTTATCTTCAGGTGCTGGTGAATGCGAACGTTTACCAGGCGCTTCTGAATATGAATTAATAAAATCACCTTCCTATCATGAAAAACAGAAAAATCAAAATAGGCATCCTTGCCGTTACCGTTGTCGCCGCTGCCGCTTTTTTGGCTGTAGCCTGCAAAAAAGAATCCCAGTTTGCGATGCCGCAAGTGCGCCCGCTCACCGAAGCGGTGTATGCTTCCGGCAATTTATACCCGGATGAAGAATACAAGGTATTTGCCAATGTAAACGGCTATCTGACCAAAGCTTACGTGGCGGAAGGCGACTCGGTGGCCAAAAACATGCCTTTGTTTCTGGTGAGCGGTCCCAACCGGGAAGTAGATGAGCGGGCAGCCCTGGCGATTTACGACATCAGCCGCGAAAATGCTTCGCGCAATGCGCCCGCAGTGCAGGAATTGGAAAACCGCCTCCAGACGGCCTTGCTGAAAACCAAAAACGACAGCCTGCAGGCCCGCCGCTACGACAACCTGTACGAAAGCAAAGCGGTGAGCAAAAGCGAATGGGAGCGCATCAAATTGCAATACGAAGTGTCGCGCAATGAGGCGAAACAACTAAAAGCACAGATCCGCAACCGCAAGAATTCGGCCAACATCGAACTCCAGCAAGCCCAAAGCCAGTATTTGCGGGCACGCAATACCCAACAGGACGGCTTGTTGTACAGCTTCCTCGATGGCCGCATTTACGAAATTTACAAACAAACTGGCGACGCCGTACACACCAACGAACCCATCGCATTGGCCGGCAGCCGTCGCCTCATCGCGCGGTTGAGCATTGACGAAGGCGATTATTCCAAAGTAAAAAAAGGCCAGAAAGTGCTGATTGCTTTTGATGCGGTGCCGGACAAAACCTTCCCGGCGCGCCTGCACAAAATTTACCCCAAACTGAACCGGGTGGAACAATCGTTCCGGGCTGACGCTGTGTTTGACGAACGCCTTCCAATGGAGATTTACGGGCTCAACTTAGAAGCCAATATCGTCATCAAAGAAACGCCGCAGGCGCTCACCATTCCCCGAACAGCTTTGTTGCAGGGCGACAGCGTGTGGGTGGAAAAAGATGGGAAAACCACTAAAATTGCTATCCGAACCGGTTTGGCCGATCGCAACAACGTGGAAGTATTAGAAGGTTTGGATGTGCATACGAAGCTGATCATAAAAAACTAAGCCATGAGAAACCTGAGATTAGCCCTCGATATTGCGCTCACGCATTTGTTGGCCAAAAAACGACAGACCGTTATTGCCATGCTGGGCGTCACGTTTGGCATCAGCATGTTCATTGTCATGATCAGCTTCATGCAGGGCGTGAACCAGTTTACGCTTGACCTGGCTTTGGATGGCTCGCCGCACGTGCGCATTTACAACCCCATTAAAAACGACCGCCAAAGCATCATTGAGCAGCAGGGCGGGCCAGCCGATGCCATGTACATCGTCCACCACCAGAAGCCGAAAAGCGAATTGCCAAAAATTAAAAACGGCATGCGCATCCTGCGGGAATTAGAGCAATGGCCCGGCGTGCAGCAGGCCGCCCCGAACCTGAGTACGCAGGTGTTTTACAACAGCGGTTCGGTCCAATTCGCAGGAAGCATGATCGGTTGCGATATCCTGAAGGAAAACGTGATGTACGACCTGGAAAACAAGTTGGAGACCGGCGCTTTAGAAGACCTGCTCACCAACCCGGACGGCATCCTGCTTGGCAGCGAATTGGCCGAAAAGATGAACGTAAAGGTCGGCGACCGCATTTCCATCTCTACGCCGCAGGGCACTATTTTGCTAATGCGGGTGGTGGGCACCTTCTCTTTCGGATTCAGTGCGGTGGATGGCATGCGCAGTTATGCCACGCTGGCTTCGGTTCAGAAAATTTTGCACAAAGACCCGCAATACATCACCGACCTCGTGATTCGGTTGGAAGATTACACCCAGGCCAAAACATTGTCCAAAACGTTGACGCAAATCTACGGCTACACCGCTGAAGACTGGGAAACGACCAATGCCGCCATTCTGGCCGGCGAGGTGATCCGGAATGTGATGACGTTTGTGGTGTCGCTCGCCATGCTGGTCGTGGCCGGATTCGGCATCTACAACATCATGAACATGAGCATCCTCAACAAGCTTAAGGACATTGCCATCCTAAAGGCAACCGGGTTTGAAAGCGGCAATATTGTGAGTATATTTTTGTTGCAATCCCTCATCATCGGGGTGCTGGGCGGGGTGCTGGGCGTGCTGACCGGCGGCTTTTTCAGCTACCTAATTTCCATTACGCCTTTTCCTTCGGGCACGGGATTTAACATCGAAACGTTTCCGGTACTTTTTGAGGTGAAGTACTACATAACGGGTATTGTATTCGGTTTCCTGACCACGCTGTTCGCAGGCTGGTTTCCGGCGCGGCGGGCGTCACGGGTGGATCCGGTGGATATTATTAGGGGGTAGTATCAGTTGGCAGTTGGCAGTAAATTAGTTGGCAGGAGGAGCCTACAATGGTGCCCGTCCATTTAGTCCGTGTCTGTTTTTTAGAGTTCGAGAGCAAGGCATGCGAAGGCCCAAAAATCGGAGTTTACTCGCGTAAATGACGCTTTTTGGGCCGAGCATAACGCAGCTATCGGACTATAAAAACAGACACCAAGAAAAAATAAATCATGCAAACCATCTTAAAAGCAGACAACATCGTCAAATACTTCTATCAGCCCGAACCATTTGAGGTGCTGAAAGGGGTATCATTTGAGGCAAAAAAAGGAGAATTTTTATCCGTGGTTGGAAAATCCGGCTGCGGGAAATCTACCCTGCTTTATATCTTGTCCACCATGGACACCGATTACCAGGGGAACCTGCAAATGAACAACGAAACGCTGACCGGCTTGTCGCAAAACGCATTGTCGCGTTTTCGCAACGAGCACATGGGGTTCGTTTTTCAATTTCACTACCTGTTGCCGGAATTTACGGCACTCAAAAACGTGATGCTGCCGGCGCTTAAGCTGGGTAAGTATTCCGCTAAGGAAGTGGAGGAGCGCGCCTACGAAAAACTGAACTGGATGGGCATGGGCGACTATGCCCTGAAACGCGCTTCCCGCCTGTCGGGGGGCCAGCAACAGCGGGTTGCCATTGCCCGGGCGTTGGTGAACGACCCTGCCATCATCATGGGCGACGAGCCGACAGGCAACCTCGACCAAACAAATACCCGGATCATTTTCGATATTTTTATGAAATTGGCGAAAGAAAACGGCCAAACCATCATCGCCGTTACCCACGACCAGGATTTTGCAGCGGCCAGCGACCGGATTATTGAGATGAGCGACGGGGTGATAGTTAATTAAATAGTGGTCCCAGCTTTAGCTGGCAGACCCCATGCAGTAAAAGTTACAATTACTGAATCAACGACAAATTAATGAAAAACTTCTGGAAAAAGAACCGCTTCCGCATTCTGGTAACCTTCACGCTGGCTACCTTAGGGTTCCTTGTCCGGCGCAATATTTTAGACATTCCCCTGGATGTTGACATCGCTTTGTATGGCTATTCTTTTTTCGTTATTTATTTCCTGTGGTGGTTTTTCGCAAGCATTAATGAATGGTTGGATACGGTCTTGCCATTCCAGAAAAACATCCCCCTGCGCATAGGCATTCAGTTGCTGGCTGGCGTGTTGTTTCTGGCGGCTCTTCGCTGGACCAGCATCGGCCTTTTTGGCGACTACCTGCCTTTGAAACTGAATACGTTCACGACAAGCACCATCATTTTGCTGGATGTTTTTTTTGCACTCGCCGTCAACCTCGCACTCATCACCCACTATTTCATCGTACGCTGGAAAGAAGGCTTAGTGAAAACCGAGCGGTTAGAAAAAGAAAAGAGTATGATGCGTTACCACAACCTGAAAAACCAGGTCAACCCGCATTTCCTGTTCAATTCCTTGTCGTCCTTGCAAAGTTTGGTAAAAAGCAACCCGGACCTGGCCTCCCAATACATTTCCCACTTGTCAAAGGTCTATCGCTATGTGTTGCAAAACAAAGAAAAAGAGGTGGTCTCTATGGAAACGGAACTGCGTTTCATTGAACACTACATTTCTTTGCTCAAAATCCGGTACGGCGACGCCCTGCGCATTCACATCAACATCAGCGAAGCCGCCAAAGACCGGGAAATTGTGATGATCACCCTGCAGATGTTGTTAGACAATGCCATCAAACACAATGAAGTACACCCACAGTCGCCCCTGACGATTGACGTTTTCGACGAAGCGAATTACCTGGTTGTGCGAAATAACCTCCAAAAACGGAGCAGCATCAGCGGCTCCAACCAGCAAGGGCTGGAGCAACTCCGGACACTCTACAGCTTCCTGAGTGAAACCCCGGTTCAGATCGAACAAACAGAACAACATTTTACCATAAAAATCCCTTTGCTGTGAACATCCTGATCCTGGAAGACGAACCTTTGGTGGCCGACAACCTGTTGTCGCTGCTCCGCGAACTGGAACCGGGCGCGGTCATTCACGGCCCCTTGGCCAGTGTACGCGAAACCCGCCAGTGGTTTGCTGCTCACGCCGTGCCCGACCTTATTTTATCTGATATTCAGCTTTCCGATGGGGTCAGTTTTGAGGCCCTGCAGGCCCATACGCAGGTTCCCGTTATTTTCACGACAGCCTACGACGAATACGCGATCCGCGCATTCCGCCTCAACAGCGTGGACTACTTGCTCAAGCCAATTGACTTGCCGGAATTAAAAGCTGCACTCGACAAGTTTTACTCCCTGCGCGATAAATTCAACAACGAGCAGTTTTCGGCGAACCTGCGCCAGTTGCTGCAAAATTTCAATACGACTCCGGCTTATAAGGAGCGTTTCGCAGTCCACAGTGGCCGCAGCGTCGTGTTGGTACCCGTTCCCGAAGTGGTTTGTTTCCTCAAGGAGCAGGAGGTCATTTTTTTATTTGACAAATCCGGTCAACGCTTCGTCACCGACTACCGATCGCTTGATGAAGTTGAGGAATTGGTTGATGCTGCCGCTTTTTTTCGGGCCAACCGCCAGGCCCTTGTCCACCTGCCTTACATCGCAAAATACGAGACCGATTTCACCGGGAAAATTTTAATCACCCTGCGCCTGAAGCCGGTTCCGGAAGTGGTGGTGAGTAAAGAAAAAGCGGCTGGGTTTAAGAAGTGGTTAGGATAAGGGTAGAAGGTGGAGGGTAGAAAGTAGAAAGAGAGCATACATTTCCAATGAAGCTAAACCTTACCTTCTACCCTCTACTTTCTACCCTCTACCTTCTACCCTATAGGGATAAAGTACCTCAGTAAGAAAAAGCCCCTGCGGCGGCGCGCTTTGGCTTTTTTTCAGCAAGGTTTGGGTGTCTAAAGCATGTCGAACTTCGTTGAGGCTGGTTTTTCCAAGGCCCACATTGAGGCACATGCCCACAACCAGCCGTACCATGCCGCGAAGGAAACGGTTGGCGGTTATGTGCAAGACCCACCGGTCGGCTTCGTCGTCGAAAATCCATTCTGCCCGGGTCAGTTCGCAGTGCATGGTTTTGGCGGCGCCTTCACTTTTGCAAAAAGGAAAAAATTCTGAATAAGCGGTCAGCAATGCCGCAGCGGATTGTACGAGGTCACGATCGGGGCGATTGACGTGGCCATACCAGTAGCAGGTGTTTTGTTCAAACGGCATTTTGCGAAAACTGAGGTGGTATTCGTAACTGCGCTGGTAAGCATCGAAGCGGGCGTGGGCCTCCGGATGCACAGGAACGATGCGGTGAATGGCAATATCGGAGGGCAAAAACTTGTTCATGCGGCGTTCAAAAGCTTCGGGGAGCGCTTTGTCGCAATCAAAGTGGGCGAAATATTGCCGGGCATGAACGCCGGTGTCGGTGCGTCCGCAACCGGTCATTGCGATGGGAACGCCGAGGATAGTTGAAAAAGCCTGTTCCAGCGTTTCCTGCACGCTGATTTGCCCCGGCT
>JBJXFD010000306.1:0-4284 GCA_046153985.1 Saprospiraceae bacterium | reverse complement strand
GCGGGTTTTATCATTTATGGCATAACCGATTCTCAAACTGCCATAATAGCTGAGCCCGATGCTCGGCTTAAACCAGTCGGTTTCCTCTAAGCGGGTGAAATTGTTTTCAACATCCAACGCATCCCCTGTTGCTTTTAAAGAAATATTGAGAAAAATTCCGGCTTCTGCGCCAAATGACCAACGGCGTTTTTCCCATTCGTATCCCACAATCAGCGGCACGTCCAGCAAGGTGTAGCTGCTGTAGGTGCGTTTGCGGTAGCTGATGTACCGGATCCGTTCCACCATGCCTTCCGTGAAGGTAGAATCTCCCTCGGCATTGATGTAAATTTCGGTAATGCCACCCACACTGTCCCTTTCCGTACGTTCGGCATTAAAAGAGAACCGCTCTGTGATGCTGGTGTAGCCCAATCCCGTGAGTGCATACCACCCGGAGTGGTGGCGGGCGCCCAGCAGGAGGTTGCCGTGCAGGTATTCCAGCGCTTCTTCCGATTCGCGGCGAACCGGTAAATGGTAATTTGTCAGTGAGTCGGGGGCGAAATCCTCCAGCGTTTTGAGGGCGTATCCAATTTCAAAATTTGGTCGGATCAACAGATCTGTCTTTGCTGCTTTTTTGCGGGGCTTAGTTGTGCCAACCGGAAGCACCGGCGGCATCTGATCCATGTTCAACAAAGACTTGAGTTCCAGCCAGGCCAATGGCGACAATGGCGCGATGACTTGTCCGGCAATGGCGCCTGTTGTTTGTAAAACTCCCTCCTGATCGGCAGGATTTTTTTCTTCTTTTGTGACCATTGCGGCTTCCTGCGCAGTTTTCACATCAGGTTGCGGATTGGCTGTGCCTGCGGTCGGGCTTGCAGGAGCAGATGCATTCGCTGCCATTGGCGCCTGATCGGATGCCGGTGGTGTTGACTTCCCAAAAGCAGCCGCTTGTGGCAAATTGCGCTTCCCGGCTGGTTTGGAAACAGATTTTGGAAGCTTGGAAACCTTAGAAACCGGTTGCGCTGGCGTTTCTACAACCGGCGCCTGGGTTGGATTTACCGCAACAGCTCCTTTTGTTGCCTCACCCGTTTGTCCAAATGGTGAAGTCTTCGCTGTTTTTCCTTCCGAAGCAGGTTTAGTCTCCGCACCAGACGTTTTCGTTTCTGACGACAGGTTAGCTGCCTGATTTTCAGCTCCCATTTCAGACGCAGCAGAAATCGGCTGCGGATTTTGGAGTGCAACCCATGCCCAAACCCCGAGCGCCAGTAAAACTCCGGCGCCGCTCCACCACCAGAAAATGCCCCGGCGGCGTTTTTTATCGGCAGCGATCTGAGGCTCTAATTCCTTCCAGAGCGCGCCGGTGTCCAGCTTGCTGTGGTAGTCCCCCAAGCTGTCTCTTATTTGATTGTCAAAGTTTTGCTCATTCATATTCTTATTTTTTCCCGTTCTGCAATCATGCTTTGCAACAAGCGTCTGGCCCTTGTCAATTGAGAGCGCGACGTACTTTCGGTGATGCCCAGCATGACGGCAATTTCGGTGTGCGGGTACTGTTCAATAATGTGCAGGTTAAAAATCTGGCGAAACCCTTCCGGTAGCTTAGCGATCAGCTGAAGCAATTCTTCTGCGCCCATTCGGGCATCAATGTCAGGCGGAACAACCGGCTCTTCTGCGTAATCCAGATCGCCTGCCTCCCGTTTGTGCCAGCTCTTGTCTAACGATTGCAAAGCGGTAGTGACCACAATGCGGCGCATCCACGCCTCGAAAGAACCCGTTGGTTCGTATTTCGGAATGGCCCGGAAGACTTTGAGCAGGGCGTCCTGCAAAATGTCTTCTGCCGCATGGCGGTCGCGGCCATAGCGCCTGGCTACGGTAAACAACATGGGGGAGTATCGCTCTACCAGTGCGCGCTGGTAGAGCGATGTCCCTTGTTTACAACCTCGTATGATATCATGCTCTGTCAAGAGAATGGTTTTGGAGGTGAAGATAATAAACATAAAGGAACTTTATCATTGCGTTCGAATCACTGCAAACTCCCCGCTCACGGGTAGATTGGGGAATTGTTGCTGGTTAGGGCCGCGAAAATCAGCGTTCCCGCTAAATGTACCCCGGATAAAATTGCCGATGCTGCCAAACTCCGTCACCGTAATGGTCATGTTGCTACAGGGGTTTAGGCACTCTCCCCAAAATAGGGCCGGCTCCAGTTGAAAGGACCGGAATTCCACGCCTGCTCCTGTGTAAGTACCGGGAGCTGACTGTGGAAAAGTAAGGTGAACCGAATAGGTAGAGTCTTCAGGACTTAACACGGACACATATTGGAGTGCGCCTGGCTGACCGCTGAATGAATAGGCATAAGGGAACGGATACACGTTATTTTCGCCGTCAATATTGATGCTGAGGTATTCTGCGATTTGCGAGGAACAGGTTACGAAATTGCCGATGTTGATGGTTTCGGCATTTGCAAAAGTTTGCGCAGCGCTTTGTTGTATTCCATACATGTCGTAAGCGGTAATGGTAAAGTCGTTCGAATTGCAAAAAAGCCTGAACGTATTGATGCTGCCGTCGGCTTCCGTCGCTGTAAAATAACAAACATCATCCTGGCAAATCTGTAAAATCCCGTTGGTCACCGGCTCTTCATCGCAATTGACTATGGTACCGGAAAAATTGGTATAGTTAACCGTACTTCCGGAAGCAACTGTGAGGTTGCCGATGTTGGTGTCATTCGTGAAAGGGCCGATGTTTTGGGAAATCAATAGCTGTCCACAAGGATCTATGGCTTCCAGCAACAGCAGTTCTCCAGCTGGCATCTTTCCTTTAAAATAGCCATTGCTGTCTGTAGACCCCGATCCGGTGACGGTGCTCCCAACAATATTTACGTGTATTTTAATACCAGCCAGTTGATTACCGTCCGGCGATAAAACAGTGCCTTCGATGTTTATCAAAGGAAAGGGTGCATCGCAGTTCCAGAAAGAAAAGTGGCTCACTTCGCCGACATAGACATTGCCTTGTCTGATGGCAAAACCTTCTTCGCGCCACAAGCCAGTGGTTTCATCAAAGTGCCAAAGCGGAATTTCACTGGGTGCGCTGCTCTGGAGCTGGCTTGGGATTGGAAAGGTCAATTCTGCTTTGGAGCCGGATGCCAGGTTGAGGGGCGAGCCGTCTGGTTCGGTGAGTTCTACAGCTATCATGCCATAAGTGGCCAGCGCCACTTCTTCCCGCCGGTCGTTGATGGCCTGAAGGTTGCCGGGCATGATGTCGGTCAGGTTGCCAGCGGTTGGATTCAGCCAGCGGGCTGCTACCAGCACCTGGCCGGTGTAAAGCGTACCATCTGGTTTTGCGACACCATTGGCGGGCAATTTGACCGTGGTGCCTCCGCCTCCGGGCACATTGACCGTTCCACCAGTCGTGGCGTCAACCTGCCCACTATTGATTTTGTACATCAGGGTGAGCGTGGTGTAATTCATTGCATTGGCCTTAGGGTAGAACCGGCGTGAAGCTTGGAAATACCCCCGTTCGTCCACTTTGATAAAAGTGCCGTTGGCATCGAGGGTGATGTTCCTAAAGATAAAATAACCTCCCGGGTCGGTTTGCTTTTGTTCGCTGCCTACACGAACCGTGACGCCTGCAACAGGATTGCCATTTTCGTTGATAACCATGCCGGCAATGCTGCCTTTTATGGCAATGACCGGCGGGGTGTATACATCATCTGTGATGGACAGATCATCTTCCTTGTCGCAGGAAAACAGGGCAAAGCTGATCAACATCAAAAGAAAGCGCAACAGGTTTTTCATACAGGTCTGGTTTATGGTTTTAAAATAGATTGAATGAATTTTGGGTGGGGAGTACCGCTCCACCAGCTTGCACTGATAAAACGATACTCCTGTTTACAACCTCGGTTGATTTCATGCGCTGTCAAGAGAAGAGCATGTTTACCCGGAGGTAAATCGAATGAAGGTACTTAACACTTTATCATTGCAATCGAATCACCGCAAACTCCCCGCTTACCGGTAAGTTGGGGAAGACCTGCTGGTTGATGTCGCGAAAATCTACGTTGCCGCTGAACGTACCGCGGATGAACTGACCGACATTGCCGAACTCCGTTACATTGACCGTCACATCGCTGCAGGGATTCTGACAGGAACCAGCGAAATAAGTTGGGAATATTTGCTGGGAAGAGAATCCTACGCCCGGGCCGGTGTAAGAGCCCGGAGCACCTACCGGGAAGGACAAACTGAACGTATAGCTGGAATCTTGAGCGAATGTACCAATATAGCGGAGCCCGCCCGGTTCGCCATAGTGGTATGGGAACGG
>JBJXFD010000292.1:0-9951 GCA_046153985.1 Saprospiraceae bacterium | reverse complement strand
GAAATCATCCTGTTTGCCTGGGTATTCGGGATGGATAAAGGCTGGAAGGAGATTACTTCCCACGCCGACATCAAAGTACCGGGTATCTTTAAATTTGTCATCAAGTGGGTGACACCCGGTTTGTTGTTGTTCGTTTTTGTCGGCGCTTTTTTCAAGCCCGTGGACAACGACTGGAATGCTGTGTTCCAGGGCACCTGGGTACTGGATGACGGTTCGGTGATCAACCAGATACTGAATACTGGTTTGCATAAAAAAATCGCAACAACGACCGACGCTACGCAATTAGTAGAATTGAATAAACAACTAACATTCGTTAACTGGTCCCGTTTATTGCTCGTAGCTACTTTTGCCGGAATCGCGGCATTGGTGTATGTTGCTTACCGCAAACGGGTCAAAGAAGGAAGATGGGCATGAACTCACAAGCTTTGATTACGATGATCCTGACCAACTTAGTGGTTGCAGGATTCACCCTTTTCTTTTTCTGGAAAGTGCTGAAAACGCCGCACGTTGAACACCCAGACGACGCGGAGTAAAGCGTGACAGCAGACCTATAAGGTTTTGGAAACCTTATAGGTCTCTGCATATTTACAAAATAGAATCCTGCAGAAAGTCAAATTTCTCAGGGTAGTCGGTCGTATAGTGCAACCCGCGGCTCTCGCGGCGCATACTGGCCGAGCGGGTAATCAGATACGCAATGGTAATGAGATTGCGCAGCTCGCACAACTGCGGGGATATGGTAGTGGCGCTGTAAAGACCTTCTGTTTCTGTATGAAGCAACAAAAGCCGGTCGCTCGCGCGTTGCAGGCGCACATTGGAGCGTACGATGCCCACATAGCTGCTCATAATTTCTTTTAATTCCTTCAAACTCTGGGTAATCAGCACCATTTCCTTCGGATCGGTTGTGCCGCCTGCATTCCAGTCGGGAATCCCTTTTTTCATAGCAACGCCGTCTATTTTTTCCAAGACATCAAGCTGAATGCGGTCGGCAAAAACCATCGCTTCCAGCAAAGAGTTGGATGCCAGGCGATTGGCGCCATGCAACCCCGTACAGGTACATTCGCCAACGGCGTACAAGTTGTGGATCGTACTGCGCCCGGCTAAGTCCACCCGAATGCCCCCGCACATGTAGTGACAGGCTGGTACCACCGGGATCATGTCTTTCATCGGGTCTATCCCAATGCTGATGCATTTTTCATAAATCGTGGGGAAATGCGCCAAAAAAGCTTCTTTTTCCAGGTGCCGGCAATCGAGAAACATGCACTCATCTCCACTGATTTTCAGTTCGTTGTCAATGGCGCGGGCCACAATATCGCGCGGCGCCAGCGATAGCCGTTCGTCGTATTTGTGCATGAATTCCTGGCCGTCGCGTTTTTTCAGGATGCCCCCAAAGCCGCGTACCGCCTCCGAAATCAGAAAAGACGGGTTGTCCCCTGCCGGGTTGTAAAGCGAGGTGGGGTGAAACTGCACAAATTCCATGTTTTCCACGTGTCCTTTGGCGCGGTAAACCATCGAAATGCCGTCGCCACTGGCGATGACAGGATTCGTCGTACTGCGGTATACCTGGCCTGCGCCGCCAGTCGCAACCACGGTGACTCTGGAAAGAAAGGTATCGATTACGCCGCTCTTTTTGTTCAGCGCATAAGCGCCGTAGCATTCGATGGCCGGGGTCAGGCGCGTGACGTTGTAGCCCAAATGGTGTTGGGTAATGAGGTCCACCACAAAATAATGCTCCAGCAAATGGATATTGGAAAGCGTCTCTGCTTTGGCGATCAGTGCGCGTTGAATTTCCCAGCCCGTAAGGTCTTTGAAGTGCAGAATACGGTTTTCACTGTGCCCGCCTTCGCGCCCCAGGTCGTAGGATTCGCTTTTGTTTTTGTCGAAACGGGTGCCCCATTCGATGATTTCGCGCACCCGCTCCGGGCCTTCTTTCACCACAATTTCTACGGCTTCGCGGTTGCACAAGCCGTCGCCCGCGTCGAGGGTGTCTTCAATGTGTTTGTCGAACGAGTCCTTTACAGCATCCCAGACAGCCGCCACGCCGCCTTGCGCATAACGCGTATTGCTTTCGTTTTCAACGGTTTTTGTCAGCACCGTTACGATCAAATCTGGGCGTTTTTCGGCAATTTTAATCGCCGTGGTCAGTCCGCCGATGCCGGCGCCGAGGATGAGGATATCCGTTTCGACCATTTTTTAGATATTAGATTTTAGATATTAGATATAAGACGCAGCTGTTTAGTGTCTGTCCATTTAGTCCCGTGTCTGAGCTTTAGAGTTCGAGAGCTCCGGTCATTGAGCGAAGTCGAAATGAACGCAGCTATCGGACTATAAAGACAGACACCTAACGCTTGGTGGCAAAAAAGTGTTTTAACAAGATACTACACGGTTCGGAAAGAATGCCAAATTCCGTTCGGGTTTTCGGGTGCAACACCCCTTTGCCAAAACGCATGAAGCCCCGTTTGTCATCTGCGGCGCCGTACACCAAGCGGCCCAATTGCGCCCAATACAACGCACCGGCGCACATGGCGCAGGGTTCCAAAGTCACGTAGAGCGTGCAGTCCTCCAAATATTTGCTGTTGAGATAATTCGAAGCGGCGGTGATGGCGATGATCTCCGCGTGCGCGGTGATGTCGTTCAGTTGCTCGGTTTGGTTGTGCCCGCGGGCAATGATCTGGTTTTGGCAAACGACCACGGCGCCCACCGGCACTTCGCCTTCGTCAAAAGCGATTTGGGCTTCGCGTAGGGCTTGCTGCATAAAATGGGCATCGGAATGGATGGTGAGCATGGGTTGCAATTTTAAGATGGAGTCCGTTTAACGGATAATCCGGGTATCGGGTTGCTTTTCATATTACAAATCTTCTTTTGTCATCCATTATCCTTACAACAACTGCTCCACCCGCACTTCTGCATCCACAACTTCCCGTGCATAAGCATTCGGTACAATCCCCTGATTGGTGATGAAGGTCAAAAAGACTTGTTTTGAAGTGCCCGTATAGTCAATGAAACGCTGTCGTTTTGTGATCAGTTGCTGGTAGTATTCTTTCGTCAAGGCAAACGGACTGGCATGAAATTTAATTTCACACAAGTTAATACAGCCATCTTTTCGGTCAATCAACAGATCAATTTGAAACCCTTCGCCTTCGGAAGATCCGGGAACATGCAGGCTATAAATTTCTGTGAAAACAGCTGCAATCCCCAACGCGCGTTTTATGGCGTCAATATGTTTGTGGCAAAGTGTTTCAAAGGCATAACCACTCCATATTTTGTAAGCCTGGGTCTCCGCAAGTTGTTGCCACATGCCTGGCGTGTACTTTCTGTTTGGCCGAATGAAGCGGTGATAGAAATTGGAATATTCATCTACCACCCGGTACATAGCGCCTCTTTTCTTTTTGCCAAAAGGAGTCGTTTCCTCAATAAAGTCAGAGATGATCAATTCTTCAAATGCCCTGGTATAGCTACCTGTGGGCTTTTTAATGCCCATTTGCTGAAGGATTTCGGTGTGAGACATGCCGTAATGCCGACCCGCCAATGTAGATACGATTTCCTGGTGGATACCAGCATTGTTGAATAAGGCCTGGAATAAATTGGCGTACTCATTGTGCAGGATGCCGTTGGGCGAAAAACACAGCCTTTCAATGGCAGCAGCAAAACTTTCTCCCCGCTTGAAGTTTTCAAGGTAAAAAGGAATACCACCAAGCGCCATATAGATTTTCACAACCTCCTGAAGCGTAAACTGGAGTCCTTTGCTTTTTAAAAAAGCATGCGTCTCTGCCAATGTAAAAGGATATAAATGAATGCTTTCTGTTAGGCGATTGTGCAAACCGCCCGGATCGTTGATGACTTTTTGTACAATCCAGGAAGTTGCTGAACCACAGATGACCAAAATGAAATGTGGTTCTTTAGAAAGGTAGTCGTTCCAAAAGTGTGCGAGCATCTGGACAAAACCCGACTTTGGCGTATGAATCCAAGGCAATTCATCAATGAACAAGACTTGTTTTTTATCCCGATCCAGCGTTTTGAGGTAGTTTTTTAGCTGTAAAAAAGCCGTTTGCCAGGTTTTAGGCGCTTTAGGTGTGAGTGTCCCTTCGTATTCTGCCAGCTTTACGCCAAAATTAAACAGTTGTACTTTGGTACTCGCATTTTGAATACCGGTCATGCTAAAGCAATAGTGGTCTCTGAGCAAGGTATCAATTAGAAAGGTTTTTCCTACTCTTCTTCGGCCTGTCACAGCCAGAAACTCCGAACGCCCCGAAAGCAACAATTGCGTTATTTTGTCCACTTCTTTTTTTCGTCCAATCATATGATATTGAGTATCTTACTGCAATATTGTAAAAAAGTAGTTATTGAATACCGTTACACTTATTTCCAAATATACGTGTATATTTGGAAATAAGTAGCTTTTTTACATACTTATTTCCAAATATAAAGGCATTTGTTTCAATTAATAAATGCCCTTTCCGCTGGCGGTGTTGTAGAAATGGCCCTTAAAGACACTTTTTGGAGCGCTTATTTCGGCATGTTCGCTGACCAGTTCGGGATTCGCTGGATGGTGAATTACGATTATCTGCAGTCGCAGCAGGCTTGAAATATGGAGGGTGTATTGTAAGAATTGCTACCTTTCGCAAGTCAACACACAATTGCCAATGCCTGCTATTCCAAATCCTTTAGCTTCCAAAACCCTCAACACCCGCCTCATCCGCGAGGAAGCCCTGCGCCTTGGGTTTTCTTTTGTGGGCATGGCGCGCGCAGAGCAGATGGACGAAGAGGCCCGGCGTCTGGAAGACTGGTTGAACCAGGGCAAACACGGCAAAATGGCTTATATGGCCAACCATTTCGACAAACGCATTGACCCGCGGAAGTTGGTGGAAGGCGCTCGTTCGGTCATCACCCTGATGTACAATTACCACACCGACCGCATACAGGAAGACCCGCTGGCGCCGAAAATTTCAAAGTACGCTTACGGCGAAGACTACCATTTTGTCGTAAAAAGGAAGCTGAAAGCATTGTTACATTTTATTGAAGAGCGCATCGGCGCCGTGCATGGCCGCTGTTTTGTGGATTCCGCTCCGGTGTTGGAGCGCGATTGGGCACGGCGTAGCGGCGTCGGCTGGGTTGGCAAAAATACCCTGCTCATACACCCCAAAGCGGGGTCGTATTTTTTTTTGGCCGAATTGATTCTCGACCTCGATTTAGTGTACGATGCGCCCATAAAAGACTACTGCGGCACCTGCACCCGTTGCATAGAGGCTTGTCCCACCGAGGCCATTTCCCCGGCAGGATTTGTGGTGGACGGCAGCAAATGTATTTCTTACTTCACCATCGAATTGCGCGAGGAAGTCTTGCCTGCGGAATACAAGGGCAAATTTGAGCAATGGATGTTTGGCTGCGATATTTGCCAGGAAGTATGCCCGTGGAACCGCTTTGCTACCCCTCACGAAGAGCCTGCCTTCGAGCCGCAACCCGATCTGCTCGCTTTGCGCAAGCAGGAATGGGAAGAGATCACTGAAGAGCTGTTCAAAACCCTTTTTCAAAAATCCCCGGTTAAACGCACCGGGTTTGACGGCTTAAAAAGAAACATTCGTTTCCTTGGTGACGAAACGCCCGTCGCGGGGAACGGGGGGGAGTGAGTTGGCCTGGCACCAGAAATCAACGATTTGCCGCATGGTTTTTTCCAATTCTTCAAGCCCTGTGGGTTTCACCACATAGCCGCTGGCGCCGTGGTTGTAGCAGTTTTGCATGTCGTTCGGGTCGTCGGAACTGCTAAACACGAGTACCGGCATGTTGTGCAGTCTCGTGTCGTTTTGAAAAACTTTCAGTAATTCTATGCCGCTCATTTTGGGCATATTGAGGTCAATGATCACGACGGCAATTTCTTCGAGGTCTGCCCCCGAGAGGTATTGCAGCATTTCTGATCCTTCAAAGAAGTGGATGAGTTGAGGCCGTTCCTCTAAGCTTTTCAACGCATACTCGGTGAGTTTGACATCGGCAAGGTTATCCTCAACGAGGACAATGCTTTTGAGCTTGCTTTTCATCGTAAAAATAGTGTTTGAAGTTGTGAATTCACCACATCAGGGGAGTACACTATGAATTTTTGTCGTGGCCTTGTAGTTATTTTTTGTAGCAGCAAGTACGTAAAACACCTTCTGACCGGGGAGTTTTCAGAAGCACAAAGCAAATATAGCATATTGCTGAAAACTTTATCTGTAATTTTTTTACGCCATGTGTGCAATGTCTTTAAAATGGCCTAATTTAGCAGCCTTTTTGAAAATCTTGCGTAAAATGGAATTGTGGAGCTTGTCTTCGCAACGACAATATAGAAATGACAATGATTAACATTACTTTTCCTGATGGTAAGGTGCGCCAATACGAAAAAGGCGTCACGGCAATGCAAATTGCCGAATCCATTAGCAGCGGATTGGCCCGCAACGTACTCTCCGCGAAAGTGAACGGCGAAGTTTGGGATGCAACAAGAGCCATTCACACAGATGCCGCGCTTCAGTTGCTCACCTGGGATGATTTAGCTGGGAAATCTACGTTCTGGCACTCCTCTGCGCACCTCATGGCAGAAGCCCTGGAGGCTATTTACCCTGGCATCAAATTCGCCATCGGGCCGCCGGTGGAAAATGGGTTTTATTATGATGTTGATCCTGGCAATCACCAGCTTTCCAGCGACGATTTCGAAAAAATCGAAACCAAAATGCTGGAACTTGCCCGCCAGGGCAGCGCTTATGTCCGTAAAGAAGTAAGCAAAGCGGATGCAATCCAGTATTTCACAGAAAAAGGAGACGAATACAAACTCGAACTCATTGATGAGTTGGCCGATGGCTCCATTACGTTTTATACACAGGGCAATTTCACTGACCTGTGCAAGGGGCCGCATCTGCCTGATACGGGTAAAATAAAGGCCGCCAAGCTGATGAGTATTGCCGGGGCCTATTGGCGGGGCGATGAAAAACGCCCACAGCTTACCCGCATATACGCCGTCACTTTCCCAAAACAGCAGGAACTTAAAGACTATCTTTTTTTGCTGGAAGAGGCAAAAAAACGGGATCACCGCAAACTGGGACAGGAACTTGAACTGTTTATGTTCTCTGAAAAAGTCGGCATGGGCCTACCCATCTGGCTTCCCAAAGGCACGGCACTGCGCACCCGCCTTGAAAACTTCCTCAAAGAAGAACAGATCAAGCGGGGCTATCAGCCCGTCATCACACCGCATCTGGGCAGAAAAGAGCTATACATCACCAGCGGGCACTACGAAAAATACGGCAAAGACAGCTTCCAGCCCATACACACGCCAAAGGAAGGGGAGGAATTTTTGTTGAAACCCATGAACTGTCCGCACCACTGCGAGATTTTTGCTCACAAACCCCGTTCTTATAAGGAATTGCCGCTGCGCATCGCCGAATTTGGTACGGTTTATCGCTACGAACAAAGCGGAGAACTGCACGGCCTGACGCGGGTAAGAGGCTTTACGCAGGACGACGCCCACCTTTTTTGCACGCCCGACCAGTTGAAAGGCGAGTTCCTGAGTGTGTTGAGTTTGACGCGGTTTGTATTGGAAAAATTAGGCTTCGACAACTATACAGCCCAAATTTCACTGCGGGATCCCGACAACAAGGAAAAATACATTGGCTCGGACGAAAACTGGATCAAGGCCGAACAAGCCATTATTGACGCAACCAAAGAAGCTGGCCTTGAAACGGTCACCGAACTCGGCGAGGCGGCTTTCTACGGCCCCAAACTCGACTTCATGGTCAAGGATGCACTAGGCCGCCGTTGGCAGCTCGGCACTATTCAGGTAGATTACAACCTGCCCGAGCGCTTCGAACTGGAATACATCGGAGCTGATAACCAATTGCATCGTCCGGTGATGATCCACCGGGCGCCTTTCGGATCCATGGAGCGCTTCATCGGCGTGTTGACGGAGCACTGCGCCGGCAAATTCCCGCTGTGGCTGGCCCCGGAACAATATGTGCTGTTGCCCATCAGCGACAAGTACAATGAGTATGCCAGAACCGTGCAAGAGCAGTTGGCTCGTTACGACATCCGCGGTATTATTGACGAACGCACCGAAAGCATCGGACGTAAAATACGCGACAACGAGCTCAAAAAAATTCCTTTCCTGCTCATCGTAGGCGAAAAAGAACAGGAAGCCGGAGCTGTAGGGGTTCGTAAGCAAGGCGAAGGCGATCAGGGAAGCATGAGCCTTGAAGCTTTCAGGGAATATTTTCAGGGATTGCTTTGAATTTAAGTTTGCAAATTGGCAAGAAGTGTATTGCCAATTTGCAAACTTGCCCCTTGCCTCTTGTTTTTTCTATTTATTGCAACATATTTGTTAATTTTTGTTTAAATACAGGGGTGCTCATTTGCTTTTCCCATGAATTGCGCTTAATTTGCGCCATTACCAAAAACTACTGACTTGAAATTTGTCTAAACTCACAGTTGTATGAAGCAAGCCTTACTCTCTTTTGTTCTGTTGTTCTTCATCCAAATTGGTTTTTCGCAGAGTAGCTTCAGCGACCGCTTGAGCATCAAACGCCCGGGAGGAACAGAATCGGTAGAACTGCGCGTTTTCCCTAATCCAGCTACAATATACTTCAGTCTGAACGATAACGAATCTGTTCAAAAGATTCATGTTTACAACCTTATCGGCCGGGAAATGAAAAGTTTCTTCTATGAGAAAGATCAAAAATATTCGGTAGAGGATCTTCCTAAAGGCATCTACCTGATCCAAATGCGCGGCAAAGATGAAAAGATCATCGCAACGCAGCGGCTGAGTAAACGGTAAAAAACTTGTTAAATTTTTAAAACAAATGACCCTCCCTATTGCATCGTGTGATTGGATGACCTAAGTTTGTGGCATGAATTCGACCAATATTTCATTGATGGCTTGTTGTTGTTGCTGTTGTACCGCCCGGCTCCACCGAAGCGGCTGCAATGCAATTTTGTATGAATATTGGTCATAGCATCTCATTCAAATAATTGCTTTTCAGCGTAAAAAGCCCTTCGGTAATGCTCCGAAGGGCTTTTTGTTTTTTATCCAATCATCATCCTTTAGCGCTTATGCAATTTCCTAAACATACCCTACAAGATTTAGCGGCAAGCCTTCAGGGCCGGCAAGACCGAAGTCCCCTGGAAGACTTGCTGCTGCTGGCAGAGAAATTTCCTGACGGCGCTGTTTTTTCAACCAGTTTCGGCATTGAAGACCAGCTCATCACCCACCTGATTTTCGAAAATGACCTGCCGATCCGCATTTTTACCTTAGATACCGGCCGAAATTTTCAAGAGACCTACGCCACCTGGTCGCGCACCCTTGAACGCTACGGAAAACCAATCGAAACCTACTTCCCACAGCCCGCCGCCATCCAAAACCTGCTCACAACCAAAGGCCCCAACAGCTTTTACCAATCTGTCGAAAATCGCAAAGAATGCTGCTATATCCGCAAGGTAGAGCCACTTCGCCGCGCCTTAGAAGGACAACAACTTTGGGTGACCGGCATCCGCGCCGAACAATCGCCCAACCGCCAGGACATGTCCGACCTGGAATGGGACGACGCCCATCAACTCGTAAAATTTCATCCGCTTTTTCACTGGAGCTTTGAGGAAGTGCGCGCTTATGTCCGCAAAAACGGCATTCCCTACAACCCGCTGCACGACAAGGGCTTTGTAAGCATCGGTTGCGCGCCCTGTACCCGCGCCATCCGGGAAGGGGAGGATTTCCGGGCCGGCCGCTGGTGGTGGGAGGATGCCTCCAAAAAAGAATGTGGGCTGCACGCACACGCCATTCAGGAATAATCAATTGGTTTTCAAAAAAATAAAATACAATATTCCATGTCAACGCACTTCGATTATCTCGATCACTTAGAAGCCCAGGCCATTCACATCCTTCGGGAAGTAGCCGGACAATTTGAACGCCCGGCGCTTTTGTTCTCCGGCGGAAAAGATTCCATTACC
>JBJXFD010000288.1:0-25783 GCA_046153985.1 Saprospiraceae bacterium | reverse complement strand
TAGGCACCAGTGGTAAAATCTTCGGTAGTGTAACCAATGTTCAGCTCGCTACGGCGATCAAAGAACAAATGGACATAGATATTGACCGTAGAAAAATTCACCTCCCGGAAGATGTGAAGGAAGTCGGTACTTACGAGGCCGTTATTGACTTGCACAAAGCCATTGACTCGAAAGTGAAATTCGAAGTCGTAGGAGAATAACAATAACCCATCACGGGTTTAAGTATGCAAAACACAGGAGACATTCCGAGCTTTCGGGATGTCTCTTTGTATTTTTAGGGGGTGAGGTATGCCATGCAGGTGCAACGTACCCGAAACAATAATGTCTGTTTCGGCATGCCAATATTACGGTGCGCTGCACCTTACCATTCGAATTCATTCCCGGGTTTCTACAAATATTGCGGTGCGCTGCACCTGGGGCTGAGTTACCCACTTGCCTTTTGCATACTTGCTAACTTGCCTTTTGCCCACTTGCCCCTTGCCCATTTGCCCCTTTCAAAATCCCTTCCAAATCTGCGGGGGAATAATTGATGGATTTTAAAGTTTTGTGATCAGCAACCCGATGGACCAAATAATACGGGCCTTCCTGCCGGATATAGCCTTCCACGCCGTGGGTTTCAAGGTAATGTTGCACGGTGGCTTCCGCTTCTTCTAAGGTTTTGCAGGTTTTGCTCATATTCGAGCGCTGCACTTCATCAAACAGGCTTTTGAATTTATCGCCCAGCCCAAATTCCAGCACGGCGCCCGACAAAACGTACTGAATGTCGCAAAGGGCGTCCGCCACTGCGACGATGTCTCCCTGTTCGATGGCCTCCTGCAATTCCTCCAATTCTTCCGCAATCAGTGCAACACGCAACCTGCAACGCCCTTCAGCGGGAATCACGGGCTCCGCCTCGATGGGGTGCCCAAACGTGCGGTGAAATTCAGCGACCTGACGCAGCGCGTCCAATTTTTCCATGGCGTAGTTTTGCTGCAAAAATATGTTTTTCTACCGGGCTAAAAAGACATACACAAATTAGTGTCTGCTTTTTTAGTCGGTGTCTGCTCTTTAGCGTTCGAGAGCAAGGCATGCAACATGAGTCGTCCCGAATTTAGGTTGAGGTGCAGCGCACCAATTATCTTTGTAGACCAAGGGAATCAGGGGTAGTAAGGTGCATCGCACCGCAATCTTGCAATGTTGTGGCAAATCGTTGTTACGGTGCGCTGCACCTAAATGCACCTCCTATGATCATATCTACAAAAATTTTGGGTGCGCTGCACCAGTGTGACGCCCAAATATGCCAGAACATGGCATAAGATGCCTAAAATTCGGGATGAGTTATGTTGCATAACGCAGTTATCGAACTATAAAAACAGGCACTAATTCACCCGTCCTGCAGCCCAGCTTGTTTTAACTCGCCCCTTCTGAAAATCAGCACGCAGGCTCACCAATTTGAGCTGTGCTTCGATGAGTTTCTGTTCGCGGGCATTGATGAGAAAAATCGAACTTTCCCCAAGTCGGAACCGCTCGTTTTCGGCCTCCAGCAATCGCTGGTAATTGGCGGCGATGGATTCGTACAGCGCAATTTGCTGTTGGGTGTTTTCCCATTCGCGGTAAGCTTCGCGCACTTTATTCACAATTTCCAAGCGCTTTTGCTGAACAGCAAGGTCTGTATCCGCAATGTACAGTCGGGTTAGTTCTAATTTGCCGCGTTCCTTGCGCAGGAAGAGGGGAAAACTGAAAGAGAGCCCCCATTTGAAATTTTGGAACAACAGGTTTTCCAATCCGTTCCCGCCATTGTCCGGGTCGAACCGCAGCCCGTTGCCCAATAGGTTGTATTCAAGATCTAATTTGGGTTTTAAACCCTCTAAGGCCAACCGGCGGTCAATGTTCAATTGGGCTAACTTGAATTGGTAGGTTTGCAATTGCGGGTGTTGGGTTTGCGCAGCCTGAATGAAATTCTCCATTCCTGGCAAAGGCTGAAAATGGGCCGTCGTGTCGGGCAACGGCGGGCGTACCGATTCGACGATTTCCAGCGGCGTATCTGCTTCATACCAAAGAAAATTGGACAACCGGGCGCCGGTATTCCGGTAGTTCAACCAGGCTTCGTTGCGTTCGTAGGTCCAGTTTTGCACCTGAAGGAAAGCTTCCAGGGTATCTATCGCTGGCCGGTCGCCCTGAAGGTATCCCTGCACAATCCCTTCGAGCCGCTGTCGCGATACTTGTAACGCCTGACCGATTGCCAGCCATTCGCCGTAAGCTTTCGCCCAATCCCAATAAGCGATGGCGGCATCGAGCAAAACATCGTTGATGGCGTTTAAGCGGGCTGCCTCGTTTGCGTTTTTGAGCAACCGGGCTTTCTGCAACGTTGCCCGACGTTCGTCAATAAACAAGCCCTGTCCAAGCGTAGCTTTCACGCCAAGTACGGCTTGTCCGGCGGCTGGCAGGGTGTTTTCGGGATTGATATTGATGCCGCTGGCCGAATTGAATAGCCCCTTTACTTCCAGGCCATACCAGGTCGGAATTTTAAACCCGCTTTCGGTCAGGGTGTAGTAGTTTTTCCCGTCGAACGACTTTTGCGAAACTTCCGAAATGAGTTTCGGGTCGAAGCCGCCGCGGGCTGAAAGCAGGTTCGCCTCAGCAGCGGCGGTGAGCAAATTGGCCTGCCGCACAAGGGGGTGATGCGCCTGAATCCATTGAAAATAAACCTCCTGCGTCAAAACCCGGGTCGAATCCTGAGCAGGAAGCAATTTCGGCAACAAGGCCATCAGGACTATCCAACAATAATATTTCATCATCTCTATTTAGTGTCTGTCTTTTTAGTTGAGTGTCTGTTCTTTAGAGTTCGAGAGCAAGGCACGCTCGGCCCAAAAATCGGAGTTTACTCGCGTAAATGACGCTTTTTGGGCCGAGCGTAACGCAGCTATCGGACTATAAAGACAGACACTATTTGATCAGTTGAACCGGCGTCTTCTGCTTAAGCGTTGCCGCCGGAAGGTCGTTTTCATAATAATCGGGCGGAAACCCGTTGAGCTGCCGCCAGAGTTCGTACCACAGTGGAACGTTGTTCAACAGGATAATGCCTTTTGCCCCGGAGCCGACGCGCAGCGCTTCCGGCCAGGCTGCGCCGCCCGGTTTTT
The DNA here is from genome assembly GCA_046153985.1 of Saprospiraceae bacterium. Lineage (GTDB taxonomy): Bacteria > Bacteroidota > Bacteroidia > Chitinophagales > Saprospiraceae > JABWAJ01. Next base: position 22,664 of record JBJXFD010000288.1, on the reverse strand, counting down.
CGGCTACCAGGATCCGGTACTGTCCGTTCGTACTGATTTCATTATCAATGGCGACAACCTCGCCGGTGTAAGTGCCAAACGACTGCCCCGGCCAACCCGAAAAGATAAAGGCGGGCCAGCCGTCAAAGATGAACCGTACTTCCGGTTTGCGGCCGCCTGCTGTATCGTCATTGACCAACGGAAAATCCATTGGTTGGATGTAGAGCGCCACCGCCAGCTCGTAACTTGCGGGCATAATGCTCACAATCCCTTCCCCTTCCTTGATGGTTTCACCGATACCGGGCGTCACCGTTTTGGTCACAAAACAGTCCTGGGGCGCCGTGATGTAATGAAAACTGGCCCGTTTGGTATAATTGCTGGTTTGAATGCGCAATTTGCTCACATCCGACTCGGCATCAAACTGTTGCGACATGGCTGTGGCGATTTCAGAACGGGCTTTCGCAATTTTTTCGCTGTATTCTGCCTGAATGGCGCTGAGTTCAACCCGGGTGATGCGCAATTCGGCCCGACTGGAATTCAGTTTGTTCCCGGAAGCGGCAATTTTATTGCGGGTTTCCTGGAGTTTTGCCTGTCGGTCTTCCATTTTTGAGCGGGGATCTATGCCGCGCTCGAACAGGTTTTTGGCGCGTTCGTACTGCACTTTTGCGATAGAGTCCTGAATGACCGCCTGGATCAAATCAGCGCTGTCGGCCAGGATTTTAAACCTTGCCTGCTCCATTTTTCGTTGCAATTGCTGTCGTTTCCATCCCAATTGCGCTTCCAGGTTGAAAATCTGGTCTTCCAATGCGCCGGCTTTATCGCGATAAGCTCCGATGGCGCCTTCTTTTGCCGTGACTTGCTCCTGGGTGCGCGGCACTAAGTCGGGGTCGAGGTATTCGGATTTAATTTCTGAAAGAAAAGCAATGGTATCGCCTTTCTGAAGGCGTTGGCCTTCCCGCACATACCAGCGCTCGATGCGGGCGTCAATGGGCGAAGGAATAATCTGTGGGCGTTGTTCCGGGCGCAGCGTAGTCACCGTTCCTTTGGATTGAACGTTCTGCGTCCAGGGCATCCACAGCAGCAGGAGTATCGCGCCCATCACCAGCAGCAACCACCGGGTGAGCCGCTGGTGCGCTTTCGATTCCTTCATTTTTCGAAAGGATGCGTATTGGTCTAAACGCACGCGATGGCTGACAGAATTTGGAGATATATTCAACATGACGGATGATTGAAAAATGGTTTATACAATTTGTCCTGTTTTAAAGACCTTCGCAAAATGCGGGCTTTCCCGGATAGTTTCAAAACTGCCCTCGGCCACTATTTTGCCCGCGTCCATGATGATGACCCGATCACAGTGCGCAGCGAAAACGGGGTCGTCGGTGGATGCCAGAAGCGTCCAGCGGTGTTCCCGCGAGGTGAGGAAAGCAGCGATTCGATCGCGGTCGCTTTGCTCCATGACCCACGTCATGTTCTCCAGCACCAACAACCGGGGACGAGAGGCGATACTGCGAGCTAACAAAATTTTGCTGCGAACGTGTTGCGGGATGTTTTTGCCTTCCGGCAATAGTACAGTTTGATAGCCTTTCGGCAAACGCTGGACAAATTCGCTCAGTCCGGCGCAATCTGCCGCCCAGACCACATCATCCAGGGTCACCTCAGGGTGGCCAAGCGAGATGTTGTCCATCAGGCTGCCCCTGAATATATTTTCCTGCGAACAGTGGTCGCCGATATACCGCCTCAGGCTGGCGGAGTCTAAATTTTGTATCGGAAAACCGTTGTAGCTGATGCTTCCACTAAAATTGCTGAATAACCCGGCAATCAGGTGAATCAATGTGGTCTTCCCGGAACCGTTGTACCCCGCCAAAGCGACTTTTTCACCCGCCGCCAGATCAAACGACAATTGATCCAGGGTAGGCCGGCGGGCGTCTTCGTATTTAAAATACAGGTCTTTTACCTGAAGTTGAATGCCTTTACCCGTATCTATTTCTTCAAAAGACAGACCCCCTTCCGGTTCTAAGGGTAAATCGGTCACGCTACCCAGTTTTTCCAGGGCAGTCAACGTATCATAAACCGTATCCATCGTGAGCATCAGTTTTTCTATGGAATTGATGATACTGATGACCACAATTTCGGATGCGACAAACTGACCGATATTGATCTGATTGTCAATCACTAAAATACTACCCAGCAACAACAATCCCGCAGTGACCACCACTTTGAAAATAAGGATGACCCGATACTGATTGATGAGAATCCGGAAATGCTTTTTGCGGTTATCTAAGTAGTTGCCCACCAATTCGTCCGTTTTTTGCAACGGCAGCGGGGTTTCTCCGGCCAATTTGAACGTGCTCATGGAGCGCGCCATTTCTTCCAGCCAGTGCGCCACTTCGTACTTGTAAGTAGATTCTTTCAGACTGGTTTTCAATCCCATCGGGCCGGTAATTCTGAAAATAAGCACAATGACAAGGAGGAGCGCCAGTCCGAAAAATGCAAAAAACGGATGGTAGAAGGAAATGAGAACGAGTCCGAAAACCACACTCAACGCAGCCGCAGAGGTATCAATCAGCAGTTTGGGAATACTTTTTTGCAAAGTCAGGGTGTCGAAAAAGCGGTTGACCAATTCCGGCGGGTAGTAAGCAGACAAATTATCGAGTTGCAGGCGGGGAATCCGGAATCCAAATTCAAAGGCCGACCGTGCAAAAATGCGCTGCTGGATCGTCTCCGTAACGCTGAGTTGCATGATGACCAGGATGCCCGACAACGCCGATGCCGCAGTTACCGCTACGACCAGCAGAATAATCGAAGCAGAAATGGCGCCGCCCGCGATAAGGCCAATGATGGCCTGCAAGCCAAGGGGCAAACTCAGGCTGATCAGGCCTGCAAAAACGGCGTAGAGGTAGATGTAGTAAATGTCGCGCCTGTCTGGCCGCAATAACCCGGCGAGGCGTTGTAGCGGGGTAAGGTTGAGTATTGGTTTCATTGACTGAGTGTGAAAGTAATTATATCTATTGAGATAGTAATACTATCTATGTTTGTAAACATAACGAGCATGTCAAAGTTTAATAGACCCGGATTTTAAAAAATAATTAACATTGCTCCGATGTAATTTTGTACCCTGTTTCGGGTATGGCACTATTAGACACAAATCTATATATTTGTACCTGATCATTTTACACCTCAATAAATTATAATCCAACATGAACCTAATTCCCAGACTCCGATTGGGCGCATTTTGTTATGCCCTGAGCATTCCAGCTTTTTTTTTCATTCAATTCCTGATTTCCGATGCTTCCCCGATTTTTCCAGGATTGCCTGTAAAATCGCAGATTGCTGCCGTGACAGACACCTGCGCGCCAGTGATCGAATGCATCAATGGGCTTGCAGGCGAGTTGCTGCCTCTCGAGCCCAATAGCGATCCGGACGGCGACGGCGATATTGACTTTGGCGCATTTACCGTAGATGCGGCTGATTTAATTGAAAACGCTGTCAGCTCATGCAGCAATACTTTCCATTATACTGCGTACAGGATGTACGAAATAGAATCCGGGGAGGTCGTGCCCCATGCAGGAGACCCGGACAGCATCACTTTTATTTGTGATGATTGCGGTACGGTCGCCGTTCGGGTTTATGTCTGGGACAACTTGTTCAATCCCGATGCCGTGCAACCGGACGGTACCGTTGGCGGCTCCAATTACAGCTTTTGTGAAACGGAAGTAATTGTTCAGGGCAATCTTTATGATGCTTGCCATTGCGGCGGCGGTCATGCCATTTACGGGTTTATCAAAACAACTGAAAATGAAGCCGTAAAAGATGTTTCTGTGCAACTATCCGGAAATTCTAACAATGAAAACCTAACCAGCCAACTGGGCACCTATGAATTTTATCCCATTTCTTACCCGTTTGGGCCTAATAACTCCTACACGGTCACCCCATCATTGAATACAAACCATAAAAATGGCTTGTCGCAATTCGACGCCATCCTGATTCGAAGGCATATCCTGGGTATTGAACCGCTTAATACCCCTTACAAAAGGATAGCGGCAGACGTCAATAACAACCAGAAAATCACGATTGCTGATGTCATTCAAATCCAGCGGTTGATATTGGAGGTTGATACGGTGTTTGCCCAAAGCACCAGTTGGCGTTTTGTGCGGTCGGATTATGTCTTTCCGGTTCCCACTAACCCCTGGTTTGAAGTTTTCCCGGAGTCCAAAACCTTCAACACTTATTGGGACGACAACGATCAGGACTTCATCGCCATCAAAATCGGCGATGTCAATAGCAGCGCAGCTACCAGCCTACTCCTGCCGGGGAAAATATCTCCCGAACAAAACGACGAGCGGATTGAACAAATAATCCAGCCTTTTCTACAACCGGCGCCCGAATACGGCGCTACAATAAAGGCCGTAACAGACACTTGCGCACCGTCAATCCAATGCCTCGAAGGGTTGACCTTTGAGGCAGAACCAACCGAACCGGGCGGCAGCGGCGGTGACATCATTGCGATCCTGCAAGGAGCCGACCTCGTAGCTGATGCAAGCAGTACATGCAGCAATTCCCTGCAGTTTTCCGTATACCGGGCGGATGACGTCGTTTCAGGCAATGTCGTACCCGGCCCGAACCAGGACAGTGTGATCCTTAATTGCGGCCAGGATTGCCAAGGCACGGTCATCTTATGGGTTTACGTTTGGGACGATAACTTCAATCCGGATGCCGTGCAACCCGACGGAACGATTGGAGGCCCAAATTATGCCTGGTGTGAAACCTATGTTTTGATCACTGGCGCCCAGTTTTGCGAATGCGAGGGAAGCTCCATTACAATTTCCGGGTATGTAAAAACCGAAAGTGGAGTGGGTGTCAATCATGTATCTGTGAGCTTAACCGGCAGCGCCAGCGAAACAACGTCAACCGATGCCAGTGGGTATTATGAATTCAATAATCTCACCCCGGGCGGGAGTTATACCATCTCGCCGGAAAAGGATGTGTTTCACTTAAACGGCGTTTCTGTTGCCGATGCTATTTTGCTTAGTAAACACATTCTGGGGCTGCAACCTTTGGGAAGCCCGTATAAAATGATCGCGGGTGATGTGAACAACGACAAAAAATTGACCACGATAGACCTGATCCATTTGCGAAAGCTGATTCTTGCTATTGACACAGCTTTTGTTGCCAATACAAGTTGGCGTTTCGTCTGGGCGGGCTATGATTTTCCTGTTCCAACCAACCCCTGGTTTGAGGCATTTATAGAAGGCGGCGGCCCTGATTTTGATTTTGAAGAAGATACGCAAATAGACTTTGTTGCCATCAAAATTGGCGACGTGAACAGCAGCGCAAACACCAATTAGTGTCTGTCTATTGCCGACAAGGCAATCAAACACAACGAACTCGCAATCAGCGGGTCATTTTCTTTGTTGATGGCGCCGGCGGGGTTGACAAAACTGCCGTCTGGCAGTTGTTTTGGCAGCAAAATATGAGCCATTTTCGCACGCCAGTTGCCGCTGTATTCCATGGCGGCAAACGCTTCGGCGCGCATTCCGAGGTGGTAAAAAAACATCGCACGGTGCCATTGATTAGGGTCGTCGAGGGGCATACCAGCGGGCGAATCCAATTCAGGATAGCGTTTCAGCCAGTTGAAGGCGGCCTGCACGGGAGCATCGTTCCGGGAATACCCGGCAGCCAGCAAAGCCAGGAGCCCGTCGCAGGTTGCGGTGGCGTAACTGTGGAAATTGGCGCCATCCCAGCGGCCTTTATTGGTACCCAAAGTCACCGACGAGCTGATGAAACCGCCGTCTTCCGGCAATTGCAGGGTTTTCAGAAAACGCGTGGCATGCTGAAATGCCGGGTGACTTTCGCCGGGAAGCGCAGCGCGCAAGGCTTCCATTGCGCGGCGGGTATGAGATAAATCTACGTGCGCCGTTTCGCCGGGCGGGAGTTTGAGTTCGCCAAAACCCCAGGCGCCATAACCGGTATGGGTAGTGTCAATACCCCGTTGTTCAGTGAATTGTTGCCCCAATAAATAAACGGTCATTTTTCTGACCAGAAGACTGTCTTCCGGTGCGCCGTGAACCGCAAAAATGCGCAGGGCGTAAGCGGTTGAATAATTCGGATAATCAATGATGCCGGGATCAGACAAACCCAGCATGCCTGCTTCGTTGATGTGGTTCCTCAAAAAAGTGAGCGCCTTTTCTTTGCCTTCAGGCGGAGCGGTAAAGATGCTATCGGGCACTTGCAGCAACGTATGCAGTACAAACGCTGTCACCGATTCGCCGCCTTTCATCAGACCGGTGGTTTCGCTGTGCCAGCCGCCGTCAGGCGATTGTTTAGACCAAAGGTAGGCGCAGGTTTTTTGCAGGGCAGCCTGCACCTTTGCTTCCGGGTATTCCGGGGCGCATTGCAGCAGCATTGCGCAGATCAGTACCAGGGGAATAGATCGCCAGTTTTTCATTGTTAAGATTTTTAGTATAAAGTAGAGGGTAGAAAGTAGTGATTACGCTTCCTTCTACTTTCTACCCTCTACTTTCTACTTTCTACTTTCTACCTTCTACCTTCTACCCTTTACCCTTATCTTTCTTCTTCTCCGTTTTCAACACCAACGCATCGCGATCCGCGCCAAGGGTCATGATGACCGCAGCGGTACAGAATACCGGGCTGGTGATGCAATGGTGGCCGCTCCAGCTGCCGTCCGGATTTTGTATTTTTTCAAACAAGCCGTTCATGCGCTTGTGCCAGGCGTCCCACTCCTTGTCGTCGGTGGCGACCAGCGATTCGCTCGTCATCATGTAGCTCAGGAATTCTTCTCCGCCGTTGTTGCCGAAGCCGCTGAGCACGTCTTCGCTTTGCAGCATTTCGCCAGCTTTTTGGTTGGAAACGTAAGAAGAAGCCATGCGCTCTGCGTCTTTTTTGGAATAGCCTTTGTCTTCCATGACTTTAACGACGTCGTCGCGATCCGCTCCGGGCGCCGAAATGTTCGCATCAGAAAATGCTTTTTTCACGGCTTTTGTTTCATTTGCAGTGGCGCGTTGTGCGCTGGCCAATGCATATAACTGGATGCCCGCCGCTTTGTCGGTAGCCACGCCGCTGCCGTCGCTGCTTACATTTTCGCTTTGATACTGCCGCGATTTTTCCAAAGCGTCAACATCTACTTTCCGGCCTACTTGTTCGCTCAGTTCGAGTGCGTTGTTGGCCATGGCGGAGTTGAGCACGGGCGCCCAGCCGCCTGCGTTCCAACTGCCATCAGCGATTTGGGTACCCTGGAGGCGCTGGATGCAAAAATCCATGGCGGCTTCTACGCGGCCGGTTAGAGCGGGATCGTCCTGGATATGCGGGATGAGGCGCGCAAAATACTGGACCGTCATGGCTACATCAATATTCTGACCTAATTTTTGTTGGGGTTGGGTACCAGTGGAGGTGGTGATGTTGGGGTGATTTTGGGGTGCGTCGTTCACAATTTGGATAAGGTAATTTGTCGCTTTCACCAGTTGCTGGCTGTACGGGCCGGTTTTCAGGGTGTTGCCCGCGCGGAGCAGCGCCATTGCTACGTAAGCGCTGGTTGCCGGGTCAGTCTGGACGGCTTTCGGATCGCGCACATTTTGCATGGCATGGGAGCCGGCACCCCAGCCGCCATTTTCTGCCTGCGCTTCAGCAAGCCAGGCTAAGCTTTTTTCAAGGTACGAAGGCAGTGGTTTTACTTCCCCTTCCGATTTGATCGCCCAGGCGGGCGCATGGGTCTGGCTGATAAACCGGGCCTGTGGAATCGGGAAACTGCCAAGGCGCGGTTTTTCAATATCGCCGTACTGAACCGTTGCAACAGACAATCCGGCCAACGAGATGCCAAACAAAGCAAAAATGGACAGGGCAATGATTGTGGGCTTTTTCATGATGCGGTGATTTTTATGGTGAAAACCATTGGATGCAAGGGCTGCATAAAATGCACAAACCGCAGTTGATTTTTTTTGGACATTAACTTTTGACTACCAACAAGCTTTTTGTTCGGCCTGTTTGAACGGCACATCCCGGATCAATCGCTTATAGGTCAAGCTGTTGTTTAGCGGATTTTCCTCTGGTGTTGCTTCCTGAAAATAAAAATCGGCCCAGCCTTCGAGGCCTTTGAGTTGGAGGGCAATGTCTAATTGGCAGGCTGCCTGCTGCTCGGTGAGGTTGGGATTCAGGGCTATATGCCGGGCGGTCACCCTTTTGCGGTAGCGTTCAATTTGGTCAGTAACGGGCATGGACCATTTAAGGCTGTTGTTGACAGGTTGACCTGCTGTGTAAAAAACGGTGAATTCATCGCCATTTTCCACCGGCAACCCGGAGGGCGTTTTCCCGGTAGGTAAAAGTGCAACATTGCTGAAATCCTGGCCATTGGCTGAAAAGCGGTAGTACACCACCAACGTATCGCCGCGTTGATTCTCCACACTGACCACGCCAATGGATTTTGTGTGGGTGTTGATCGGGGCCATCAGGGCCCGTTGTCTGCGAATGTTTTCCCGGTATTGGCCGACCATAAAAATGGCTCCTACCACAATGATCAAAAAGAAACCGGCTCCAAAAAGCAAGGTTTGCTTCAGGTATTTTCGATCTAATTTTTTGCGTTGTGTTGTACGCTCGGCTTCTTTTTCGCGGTTGGCAAAAAATTGATAACTAAACCCCTTTTTAGCCGGTTCAATCACCACTTCGCACAGGTCGTCATCAATCAGGAACGAATACGTGGTTGCCTGCAACACATTGAAGTCCACCTGCAAAATGTTGGCGCCGCAATAAATGACCAAGTGGCCGTCCGCTTCGCTATGAAACAGTCCGACATAGTAGGTTTTACCCTCACTGCTCACGTATTTCCAAGCCATTTGCGCCACAACAGAGGTCTTTTATTGAGAGACGGCGCCGCTTGAAAAACAGGGTTAAAGGCTTATGACCTTTGCAGATTGCAGCAACCAAATTATAGAATGAAAAAAATCCATAAAAGTTACTGTGGAAGAATTTTTTAATTTGTCCAGCCAACTGTCCTCCTGCCAACTGCCAACTATTTGAAAACTGACATTTCCATCCGAAGCAAAAACACTCCTGCCAACTGAATTCCTGCCGACTGCCAACTGCCAGACTACGCGATCAACACATCCATCACCGATTTCAGGGAGATGAACATCGCTTCGCGGCCTTCTTTGGTGACAATGTTATCGTCTTCTTCCTCGTCTTCCGACACGGCGTCTTCAATAAAAGCCAGGAGGTCTTCTTGAGGGGGATTGTCAAAAAAAGGATCCAGCCGGTCGTGGAAAGTGGAGCCGGACGATTGTTCCAGGATAGCCCAGTTGAGCTCTTCGGCAGCTTCGATGGCTTCGGGCGTGGCTGTAGCCGGTGTGCCTACTTTACAAGTTGATTTCCACATGATCAGGGCGAGGTAGAGGAAAAAATCCCGTTCCTCTTCCGAAAAAACCTGGAAGTCTTCCGATAAGGCCAGCGCCACGATAGCGGGTTGCTGTTCGGCCATTTCTTCGATGGCAATTTCATAAGCGTCGTCTTTGTCGAGCGCTTCGCCAACGGCGTCAATTATTTTTTCTGATACGAATGGGAGCATGGAGGTGTGATTTGAGAATTATTTCAATTTTATGATATTCAATTCAACCCGCTGGTTGGTCTTTCGCCCTTCCGCAGTATCATTGGCGGCAATTGGAATCATTTTTCCATAGCCGCGGTAAGGTACATTTTCTTTCGGAATTCCCTTACTGATGAGGTAATCCGAGATGGCCCGGGCGCGTTGCGAAGACAACTGCATGGCCAATGCATGCGATATGCCGCCGTGGGTATGTGCGCCAATTTCGATGGTCATGCCTGGATTTTGACGGAGCATTTCCACCACATTGTCCAATTCAGCATAAGAAACTGCTTTCAATTTGGCCGCGTTGGCTTCAAAAAAAACCTGGTTCAATAAAATAACCTGGCCTTCTTCGATGGGCAAAAGCGCAATGTCGGCCCGGAGCTGAGGAGGGCTTGCGATCTTCTGCGGCTCGGTTTGCGGCAATTGCGGAGTCGGCATCTCTTCGGAAAATTCAGCCATTTTCTTTTCTTCTTCGCGGATTTGCTGGATCACTTTTTCGCCTAAAGCACGGCGCAGTGTGGCCGATTGTTCTTTTTTGAGCAGGTAAGTCGCCTCTATGGACAACGCTACTTTCACATCCTCCCGCATCCCCTCGGCCAGTTCAGTGCGTACTTCCTCCGATACTGCCTTTTCGATATCGGCTGCAAACAAACGCTCCCAATCCTTCAGGGGCGGCGGCGTCTGAGACCCAGGCATTGGCGCGTGCGACATGGTGGCTGCCGTAAGTCCCTGCCGGACTTGCTCGCGTAATGCGGCTTCCTGTTCCGGAATGGCATTCGGATCGCGCGCCAATTCTGCAAGCACTTCCGCCACGACTTCCCGGCTTACCTGTTGCTGCACCTCCGGGTAGAGTTTTTGCCGCAAGGTATCGCGGATGCCCCGGCTAAGTTCGTCGAAGGGCGGCGGATCGGTTTCCCATAAATATTTTTTGTTGGGGGCAGCCTCTGCCTCCGCTTTTTCCGCATATTGGGTTTGGTAGTGATTTTGCAGGCGGCGGCGCAGTTCAGTCAATTCGTCTTCTGGTTGCCCGATGTGGTCAAACGAAGCGGGAATAACACTTTCTTCCTGTTTTGGCGCGATCAACACCTGCATGGGCGGCACAATGGTATCCCGCTGCCGGGAAAGGTATTCCTGGTAGCGGTGTTTCAATGCCTGCAATTCCGGATCGTCTTCGGGTTTCCAGTCTTTGGGATTCGTCAGGCGGGCGGCGTCCAATTTTTGCTTCCAGATGCCGCGCAACTGGCTGGCTTCCTGCAATTCGATGTCCACCTGATTCAAGCGCAGGCTCAGGTTTTCAATTTCCGATTCTCTTTGAAAATACAGCGGGTTTAAATTCGTGGCTGCGAAGGTACCATAAGGATCAACGTCCTCTTCCTGAAGTGCTGCCCGGAAAACTGCAAATTGGTTGCTTGTCGCAAAATAGCCTTTCGGGCAAATATACCCGCCTGTAGCTCGTGTGGAAGGCGCCAACAACGCAAACGGGCTACCCGGTTTTCTGTTCAGGGGCGCTTCTTTGCCTTCGCACTGGTACAACCGGTGCGCTACAGGCAGGCTAAGTGTCAGGCCGGTACGCGCGTCCACCACATTGCCGGTCACTAAGGTCATGGGCTGGGCGCGCAGGTTTTCGGGCAACGTGACCATTTGCAACTCGCTGTTGCCGTCTTTCGGGGTGCGGGCAACAACAGCGGTTTCTCCCCAATGCGAAACGGTTAAATATTGGTCGTCTTCGGGTGTGTTGACGGGTTGGCCAAGCTGTTTTGGTTCGCTCCACCGCGTCCAGGATTCGTCCTGCCGGACGGTGTAAAACCAGTCCAAACCGCCGAAACCGCCACGTCCGTCGCTTGCAAAATAGAGCGTGCGGCCATCCGCAGCCAAAAAAGCCTTCGCTTCATCGCCGGACGAATTCAGGGTTGCCCCAAGCGGGAGCGGTTTCGACCACTGCAAGGCGTCTTTGCGAAAACACACGTAGAGGTCGCGCTTGCCCAATCCCCCCGGCAGGTTTGCGGCAAGCAGGAGGAAATTCCCGGTGGCGTCTACCTGGAAATGCGGTCTCTCCCCATCGCCCGGCACGAAGCCTTCGATGGTCATGGCCAGCGGCTTCGACCAGGAGCGCCCGTTGCGCAGCGATATGGCTAAGCCGCGTGGGTTGTCGTTGTTGTAGCGATCGGCTAAATAAACGACATCTCCACTGACCTCGGTTGCCAAAATGCGGTTGGGCAGGCGGTTGTTGAGCGGGGCGGGCAGGTGGATGGCGCGGCTCCAGGCGCCGTCTTCCCGCAGGTAGCTCGCCCAGATGTCGGCAGCGTTGGCATCGCCGATGTTGTTGGGATGGCCTTCGCGCACGAAGTAGAGCGTCTTTCCGTCGCCGCTCAGCACGGGCGCTATTTCCGAATGCGGCGTATTGATCTGGATGTCCAGCGACAATTGCTGCACCATCGCCGGGTCTTCAACGAGCGGCGGCGCTTCCTGGCTGTGCAGCGCAAATGCGCACAGGGCAAAGCAGAGGAGGCAATGGATTTTTTTCGTGGACATGGGTGGAAATTATCTATTAAAACACTTAACGCTAACAAAGATCGGGAAGTTTGTGTGGTTGTTGATCAAGAGGTTAAAATAAAAGACAAATTGGTGGAGCTGTACGGTATGTTCACATTTTTATGCATATTTGACAAAGAATTAAACTTGTATTCATCCTGTCAGCCTTATCAAATGGAAGAAACATTAGTAGAAGCGATACTTAAAGTGGTGCCTTTGGAAGCGTGGTCCAAATACTTAGGCATAAGTAAAGACTGGTTGACCGTGGTTTTTCTCATCTCACTTGGACTAATCATTTGGGGTCTGTATCGTGGCAGTAAAAAATTATTGGAGCTTCGCAAAAACCTAAAAGCCGCGAAAGATTTAAAACCCCAATTCGACTACCAAATGCTGCAACAGGCCACGCGCATTTATATTCCCACCAAATACCAGAATGCGTCGCCTGCCCGGCAGGATGAGCCAGGCTTCACGCACCAGTATGTAGCGACCAACTCAATGATTCCTTTTTTTCTCAAAAAAGCGTTCAATGAAAAAACAGATGGAGAGCGTTTTTATTTGATTCTGGCAGATTCCGGGATGGGCAAGACGACCTTTATGATCAACCTGTATTTGGCTTACCATTCCTTTTTTAACCGCCGGAAATACCAGATGCGCCTGCTCAGGTTTTCGCACCCTGACACATTAGATGAAATTAAAGCCATCAGCAAAGATGCGGCCAAAAACACCATCCTACTGCTTGATGCGCTGGACGAAGATCCGAACATCGTCTCGAAAGACCCGGGTATTTCAGATGCGCAAGCTTTTCAAAACCGAGTGGATGTCATCATCGAAGCGACCCGGAATTTCTGCGAGGTGGTCATGACCTGCCGTACCCAATATTTCCCGGGGCAGGAGGACGACCCCTACGAATTGAAAGTGAAACGCCCCGACGAAAAAGGGTATTACCGGTTGAATAAGCTCTACGTTTCTCCTTTTACAGATCTGGAAGTAAAGCAGTATTTGAACAAAAAATACGGTTACCTGCCAATTTGGAACCGTTGGAAAAAGGAACGTGCGCTGCAAATTGTTAATAAATCCAGGCATTTGGTCATGCGACCCATGATGCTCAGTTATATAGACTTATTGGTGAGGAGTGAGCGCAATTTTAAAACGGATTACGACATCTATGAAACCTTAGTGGAGCAATGGCTGATCAGAGAAGGAGAAAAACGGAGGAATACGGCAGATCGGGACGCCTTCATCAACAGCTTGCGCCAGGTTTCACAACAAACCGCTATGGAAATCTGGGAAATCTGGCAACGCGAGCAACGTCTGTATCTAACCAAAACCGAAGCGGTAGCCATCGCTGAAAAAAATAACATTGAATTAAAACCAGAAGAAGTCACTGGGCAATCGCTGCTTACGTGCGACGGCACGGGCAACTGGAAGTTTGCGCACAAATCTGTTCTGGAGTTTTTTTTGGCAAAAGAATGGATTGAGAATAGTAAATTCAGAGACTTTGATTTCGCTGCGATGGATATGGCTGAACATTTTATTGAAGAAAAACTAATCGTGCCTGAAGGTTTTGTAATTGTTTGGGGCGGCGCCTACACGATGGGTAGTGAGGAAGAAGGTGTTCCACATGAAGTGAAAGTGAATACTTTTATGATTGGGAAATACCCGGTAACGCAGGAGGAATACACGAAAACAAGCTGCAAACCGAATCCTTCTCATTTTGAAGGAAATAAAAACCCGGTGGAGCAGGTGAATTGGATGGACGCGATCGAATACTGCAACCTGCTCAGTAAAAAAAACGGTATTCCTGTTGCCTACAATGAGCAGGGGAATTTACTGGATGCGTCTGGTAAGGTTACAAAGGATGTCCTTGAAGTGCGTGGCCTTCGCCTGCCTACCGAAGCCGAATGGGAATACGCGGCTCGCGGAGGTAGGGAGTCTAAAGGCTATCAATACATTGGCAGCAATGATCTGAAAGAAGTCGCTTGGTACAGAGAAAATTCTGATGGTAAAACACATCCGGTTGGGGTCTTGAAGCCCAACGAATTGATTTTGTACGACTTAAGTGGCAATGTATGGGAATGGTGTCAGGACTGGTACGATGAAAAGTACTATGAATTCTGTAAAAAAAACGGGGTAGCCGTAAATCCTTTAGGGCCTTATATGGGTATCATCCGTGTGTTTCGCGGCGGAGGTTGGTACGCTTATCCGCAGTACTGTCGCGTCGCTTTCCGCTATGGCGGCAGGGAGGAGCTTCGCTACAGCGCTCTTGGCTTCCGCCTTGCCCTCTCGGTTAGTGGTTAGCTTTTCCAGTCTTTTCCAGGAGCAAAAATCCGTGCTTTCAACGCATTGCCTATGCTCTGTAGCATCAAGTAAAGCCGTTCTAAAATCGCAGATTCCCTGCCGGGAATGACAAGCATGGAGGAATGACAAGCCGTGGGAATGACAGCCGTGGTGGGGTCAAAGGTGAGGTGTTCAATTGGCAGGCTGTTCGCCATTCCCAAAATTGATGATTGAAAATACCTGGTAAAGCCATTTTAAAGTCGAGGTTCTCTTCGAGAATGACAACCCTGCGGGAAGGACAAGCCTGATGAGTAAACACTTCATGGTTTGTCACTCCCGGCAGGGAGTCTGCGACAGAAGAACGGCTTTTGATAGGAATCCGCAAATAATGTCGAAGAAAATGCCCCGTTACCCTTCCCCAAAGCTTGTCATTCTCGAAGAGAACCTCAAAAACCTGAAAAACCTTGAGCGGTTTTGCAGATTCCCTGCGGGAATGACAAGCATGGAGGAATGACAAAACGTGGGAAGGACAAGCATGGAGGGATGACAAGCCGTGGGAATGACAACACGATGATGCTTTATGCACTGCCAACGCTCAGCAGTAGCGGAAAAGACAGCCGTGGTGGAACAAAAGGCCGGGTATCCGATTGGCTGGCTGTTCGCCATCCCCAAACATGTGATGTTCCCCGAATCCTCAAATCCTCAAATACTCAACTCCTCAACTCCTCATTTCAATCCACTTCCATCCCCGCTCCCACCAACGCCTGCTGCTCCATAAACGCCGGCAACTCCCGCGGCTGGTATTGCTGCGTCCGCAATTGCGGCGTAAAGCCCGCTTCGCGGATGGCGCGCTGGATGCCGTCGGCGGTGAAGCGGAAATTCGCGCCGGCTGCCGACACCACGTTTTCTTCGATCATGATGCTGCCGAAATCGTTGGCGCCCGCGTGCAGGCAGATTTGGGCTACCTGTTTGCCCACGGTGAGCCAGGAAGCCTGGATGTTCGTGACATTGGGCAGCATGATTCGGCTCATGGCGATCATGCGCACGTATTCGTCGCCGGTGCAGGTGTTGCGCGCGCGGCGGATTTTTTTCAGGATGGTGTCTTCGTCCTGGAACGGCCAGGGAATGAAGGCGATGAAGCCTTTGGCGTCCGCCGGTTTTTCGGATTGCACCTGGCGTAGCGCCACGAAATGTTCCATGCGCTCCAAGTTTGTTTCGATGTGGCCGAACATCATCGTGGCCGAGGTCGTCAGCCGCAGCTGGTGGGCGGCGCGCATCACGTCGAGCCATTCCTGGCCGCCGCATTTGCCTTTGGAAATGAGGCGGCGCACCCGGTCGTCGAGGATTTCTGCGCCCGCGCCCGGGAGCGAGTCGAGGCCCGCGTCCATCAACGCTTGCAGCACTTCGCGGTGCGTGGATTTTTCCAATTTGGTGATGTGTGCGATCTCCGGTGGCCCCAGGGCGTGCAGTTTCAGGTTGGGGTAGAGCTCCTTCAATTGCCGGAACAGGGTACAGTAAAAATCCAGACCCAGATCCGGGTGGTGGCCGCCCTGCAACAGCAACTGGTCGCCACCGAGGCGGAACATCTCCTCAATTTTGACTTTGTATTCCTCAATACTGGTGGTATACGATTCTTCGTGTCCCGGCCTGCGGTAGAAATTGCAGAATTTGCAATTGGCAATGCACACGTTGGTGGTATTGGAATTGCGGTCAATGATCCAGGTCACCGTTTTGTTCGGCACATGGTGCTGCCGCAGCCGGTTGCCTACGTGTACGAGGGCCGCCGTTGGCGCCTGCTCAAAAAGGAAAACGCCTTCTTCGGCGGTGAGGAAGTCTAAGTTGAGGGCGCGTTGCAGTAGGTCTTCGATGTGCATTGTTGTACGATTGACGGATGATGGTAGTTATTGGTTACTGGTTATTTGTTATTGGTGGCTCTGGGATGTTAGTGGTTATTGGTTACTGGTTATTTGTTATTGGTGGCTCAAGGTTGTTGGTTGATTCATTTTCCTGTCCTGTTCCCACTCCCAATAACTAATAACAGATAACCAATAACCACCTCAAGAACAAAGATACACCATACTGGTTTTAGATGGAGGGATTAATTTTCATTTTTTTTTGAAAGTTGGAACGTGAACATTTGCCTATACAAACCGTACCTCCAGCAATCGTTGAGCGACCCGATGGAGGGCATCCTGCACCCGGCGCGCCTGTTCGGGGGAGGGGCGTTTCACACCGGACAAATATTGACGCAGTAAGGTTGGATTCATACCAGCTTCTTTGGCAACTGCGCCGACTTTCAAAGCGTCGAAAGTCTCCGGGCGTAGAAGTGGTTGGAGTGGCAAAAACTCACCGGGTAGGGGTAGCCATTCTTCGGGTAATTTTTTTAGTTCGGGAATCGGCTCGACGATGGCCTGGGTATCTTCAAAAGAAGTTATTTGAAACCAGGTTCCCATTTCCGGATTTGCAAATATGCTGTGCAAATCAACTTTACCGGATTTCAATAGTTGAAGCCGCGCCTGGGAAATGGCAACAGTAATATAATGAGGCAGTTCGCCCGTGGTGTCAACTGCAAGGCAAAGGTGAAGTCCTCCCACAAGGTCTTTGGCGACAAACAACTGTGGGGTGTCATGCCAAATAAGGGTTTCTATGACAGTCAAGGAGATTTTCATTTTTCAAGAACTTTAATCGTGTTCAAATCGAATTCCGTGCTTCGCCACCAGGAAAAATGATGAAGATCGTTACCAGTTTGTTGAACCATGCCGTCTTTTTTTGTCAAATCAACTTGAAAAACAGGCTTGGAACGCATGGCCGGGAGTAACCTTTTCAAACGCTGGACTGCCTCTATATCATCAAAAACAGACAGCGATCTGGCGGTGCATTCGCTAACTTGAAAAACCTTGTGAGGAAACCGACGTCGGTGCGACCAAAAGTCGCTGTCATCCGGCGGAATACTGCCCAATCGGAAAAATGAATTTTCCGAAGTGAACGCCTCACTTGGAGGGCAATTTGGAGCAAGTTCTTCAAACCAATTCATAATGCAAAAGTAGCAAAAAAGATACTTTTAAGCAAATTTTTATACATTTATTATAACCTCACCAGGTATCCGATAGCCTGTGCAATAGTCATATCCATTTAACCTTTACTTTTTTGCACTATCTCCAAAAACTTCCTATCTTTGCACCAAGATTGATTTTAGTGCGGAAAGGGAACTGGATAGTTCCCTTTTTTCGTGCCCGAAATCAAGCTGAATGGATGCTCCGCGCCTAACTTAGCGGAGCAAAAATGGGATACCGTGGTAGAAACAAAACTAACAGCGCTGTTGGCGCAAAAATTTGAAGAAGAAGACTTTCAGGATTGCTTCTTAGTGGACTTAACCCTCAGCCCTTCCAAAAAATTAGAAGTGTTGGTGGATACCGACAGCGGCATCACGCTCGATCGCTGCAAAAAGATCAGCCGCTGGTTGGAAGCGCACCTTGACGAATCCGGCTGGCTGGGCGACACCTACGCGCTGGAAGTATCCTCGCCGGGTGTGGGCAGGCCCCTGAAAATGGTGCGGCAGTTCCGACAAAACATCGGGCGCACCGTAGAAACTGTGCTTAAATCTGGCGAAGCCCTGAACGGAAAACTCATCGCCGTGAGCGACGACGACTTTACGATCGAATACATAGCAACCGTGAAAGACGGCAAAAAGAACAAAAAAGAACTCATTCAAACCGTCCTTCCTTTTGGGGAGGTGACGAAAACCATCGTTAAAATTTCATTTTAAAATTTTCTGCACATGTGGAATCTGGTAGAAACCTTTTCGGAATTTAAAGACGGCAGAAATATAGACCGCCCTACAATGGTAAGGGTACTGGAAGATGTGTTCCGGACCCTGATTCGCAAAAAATTTGGCTCCGACGAAAACTTCGATGTGATTGTCAATACCACCAAAGGCGACCTTGAATTGTGGCGCGTACGCGAAATCGTGGCTGACGGTGAAGTGACGGACGACCGCAGCCAGGTCTCTATTTCCGAAGCGCTGGCCATAGACGAAGACTATGAAGTCGGCGAAGAATGCTACGAACAATTGTACCTGGAGGATTTTGGCCGCCGCGCCATCATGGCTGCCCGGCAGACGCTGATTTCCAGGATTATGGAACTCGAAAAAGACGAGTTGTTCCGCCGCTACAACGAACGCGTCGGCGAATTGATCGCAGGCGAAGTAAGTCAGGTGTTAAAAAAGGATATATTTGTCCTCGACGATGCCACCAACAACGAATTGCTGCTGCCTAAAAACGAAATGATCAAAGGCGATTTTTATCGCAAAGGCGATACGGTGCGCGCTGTGGTGAAACGCGTGGACATGCGCAACAATAATCCGGTGGTGGTGTTATCGCGTACAGACAATATGTTTTTGGAAAAATTATTGGAACAGGAAGTTCCGGAAATCGAAGACGGCCTCATCACCGTGCGCAAAATTGTGCGCATCCCCGGCGAACGCGCCAAGGTAGCCGTTGAATCCTACGACGACCGCATTGACCCGGTTGGCGCTTGTGTGGGCATGAAAGGATCGCGTATCCACGGCATTGTCCGCGAATTGCGCAACGAAAATATTGACATCATCAACTATACCAACAACGCGGCGCTTTACATCCAGCGCGCGCTGACGCCGGCTAAAAATGGCAAGGTGGAAATCAACGCCGAAAAAATGCGTGCGGAAGTTTCGCTGCCGCCGGATCAGGTGTCGTTAGCCATTGGAAAAGGCGGTACGAACATCAAATTGGCCAGCCAGTTGAGCGGCTACGAAATTGACGTTTACCGCGATGACGCAGACGTGGAAATAGACGACGTGGATCTCGACGAATTCCGCGATGAAATTGAGGAGTGGATCCTCGACGCGCTCAAATCCATCGGATGCGATACTGCACGTAGCGTACTCGATTTGAGCAAGCAGGAATTATTGCGCAGAACCGACCTGGAAGAGGAAACGGTAGACGAGCTGTTGCGCATCCTTGCGTCTGAATTCGATGAAGAGTAAGGGCCTGTTAGGGATTTTCTAAACAAGTTCTTATTAAAAAATAGTGTTTTACCCGCATCTGCACTGAATTTAGCTTCATAGAATTAGTGTGGATGCGGGTTTTGCCTTTATCTTTGCACCGGATTTTGAAAACCGGTATTTTTTAATCATTTGATCTTTTTTCAATTTACTACAGCTTGTTCATCCAGCGCCAGCCTTTCACTCACGGGCTTCTGTTGGTCGCGAAAAGTCTCATAGTATAAAACAACCTGATGGAGAGACGCTTAATCAAGATTGCTAAAGAACTCAACGTAGGAACACAAACCATCGTCGATCACCTCAACCATAATGGTTTTGATGTGGAAAATAAACCCACGGCAAAGATCACCGATGAGATGTATTCTGTATTGTTGAAGGAATTCCAAAAATCGCTGAATGACAAAGAAAAGGCTGATCAGATGATTATTGGTAATCGTGCCACGACGACTACCGCTAAAAAAGAACTTCCTGTCACTCCGGCTACAAGACCGGAGCGTCCCTCGTTTCCTAAGTCAGACCCCAAACCAGATCCGGTGTCTGCTGATGGACATACTGAAGAAAAATCCGGGGATTCACCCGTTGAAAAGCGGCCCGGGTTGCTGTCAAACCGCCTCAAGGTTCTTGGCAAAGTTGAACTGGATGCCCGGGGCAATCGCATACCCGAACCTGAAAAATTAGAAACGCCGCCACCGGCTCCACCATCACCGCCGCCATTGGCACCACCTCCACCACCACCGCCGCCTGCTCCAGAGCCGGTTGTTGTTGTGGTTGAAACGCCCGTTGAACCTGTTCGTCAGGAACAGGAACCGGCGCCACCAGCAACACCTACACCTACACCACCACCAACACCTGTGGAGATTAAACAGCCAGAGATGAAATCGGAGCCTACTTTGGCGCCTGAACCGAAAAAACCGGAAGTTGTCCCGACATCCGAGGCAAAAATTCCTGTAGCCGCAAAAGACGACCCGGAAGTGAAGCCGGTTGCAAAAGGGGACGAAAACCTGATGCGTGCAGAAACCCCCGAATTGCGCGGTCTGAAAATTCAGGGCAAAATTGATATTGATAAATTCAAAAAGCCCCAAAAGAAGAAAGATCCAAGAGAACGGGACAGGCCCAAAGCCCAGCCGGGCACAGGCGGCGCTCCCGATCAACGCCCTTCAGTTCCGGGCGGAGATAAAAAACCGCAGCCGGCAGGCACGACTCCGGGTACGCCTGGTTCTGCAGCAGATGAGGCTGCAAAGAAAAAACGCAAGCGCAAGCGCAAAAAACTGAACGGGCCTAACGAAGGCGGCGGCAATAATAACCAGCCTGGCGGCAACACACAGCAAAGTGGCGGCGGCGGTGGAGGTAACAATAACAATCCCCAAA
This sequence comes from Saprospiraceae bacterium, assembly GCA_046153985.1. Taxonomy (GTDB): domain Bacteria; phylum Bacteroidota; class Bacteroidia; order Chitinophagales; family Saprospiraceae; genus JABWAJ01. The sequence continues at coordinate 1,878 of JBJXFD010000288.1, read as the reverse complement.
GCGGCGGCGGCGGTGGCGGCGGCGATCAAAATCGCGCCAGAAGAACCAGCAGCGGTGGCGGTGGCGGTTCTCCGCAAGGCGGAGGCCAACGATCAGAACCAACGCCAGAACTGTCGCAGCGCGAGATAGAAGAAAAAATCAAGGCTACAATGGCCCGGATTTCGGGCGCTGGCGGCAAGAAAAAACGCCAGAAGCTGAGTCGGGATAAAAGGGATCGCTTCCGCGAACGCCAGGAACTGATTGACCTGGAAAAAGAAGGCGGCAAACTGCAATTGACCGAGTTTATTTCGGTTTCTGAGTTGGCCAGCCTGATGGACGTTTCGGTTTCCGAGGTCATCATGACCTGTATGAATATCGGCGTCATTGTTTCCATCAACCAGCGTTTGGATGCGGAGGTTATCGAACTGGTTGCCAGCGAATTTGGTCACGAAGTAGAGTTCATCAGCGCAGAAGAGCAGGTGGATGAAGTGGAAGACCTGGAAGAGGATGCGCCGGAGGACTTAGTGCCACGCGCACCGGTCGTAACGGTGATGGGGCACGTTGACCACGGTAAAACGTCGTTGCTTGACTACATCCGCGAAGCGAACGTGGTCGGTGGCGAAGCAGGTGGGATCACCCAGCACATTGGCGCTTACGAAGTGCAATTGGCCAACGGCAAAGAAATTACCTTCCTCGATACACCGGGTCACGAAGCCTTTACGGCCATGCGTGCCCGTGGCGCCAAGGTGACGGACATCGCTGTGGTCATTGTGGCTGCGGACGACAACATCATGCCGCAAACGAAAGAAGCCATCAGCCACGCAACGGCGGCTAACGTTCCGATCATTTTTGCGATCAACAAGATAGATAAAGCTGGCGCAGCGCCGGAAAAAATAAAACAGGAGTTGGCCTCCATGAACTTCCTCGTGGAAGAATGGGGCGGTAAATACCAGTCGCAGGACATCTCGGCCAAAACCGGCGCGAACATAGACCTACTGCTGGAAAAAATCCTGCTCGAAGCAGAATTGCTGGATCTCAAAGCCAATCCGAAACGCCTCGCTGTAGGCGCCGTGATTGAAGCTTCCTTAGATAAAGGACGCGGCTATGTCACCAAAATTCTGGTACAAAGTGGCACGCTCAAAATCGGTTCTCCGATCGTAGCAGGCGAACACGCCGGCAAGGTAAAAGCCATGTTCAACGAACGCGGCAAACGCGTTACCGAAGCAGGCCCTTCCACACCGGTGTTGGTACTCGGTCTTAGCGGTGCGCCGCAGGCCGGCGAGCGCTTCAAGGCAATGGAAAACGAGTTCGACACCCGTCAGCTGGCTTCCAAACGCGCCCAGATCACCCGGGAACAAACGAACCGGGCGACCAAGCGAATCAGCCTCGACGAAATCGGACGCCGCCTCGCTTTGGGCAACTTCAAGGAACTCAACCTCATCGTAAAAGGGGACGTGGACGGCTCAGTAGAAGCCCTCTCCGATTCGCTGATGAAACTGGCGGTAGAAACCGTACAAGTGAACGTTATTCACCGCGCGGTTGGTCAGATCATCGAATCCGATGTTTTGCTGGCTTCCGCTTCCGACGCCATCATCATTGGCTTCCAGGTGCGGCCTTCGGGTCCGGCCCGGAAACTCGCCGAGCGGGAAGGGGTGGAAATCAAGATGTACTCGATCATTTACGAGGCCATCGAAGAAATCAAAGCAGCCATCGAAGGCATGTTGGAGCCCACGAAAGAAGAAAAAATCGTGGCTCAGGTGGAAGTTCGCCAGGTCTTCAAAGTCAGCAAGGTGGGCACCGTTGCCGGTTGTTATGTACAGGAAGGTAAAATTTCCAGAAACACAGGCATCCGGATTGTGCGCGACGGCATTGTCGTCTTCCCAGTTCGTGAAGGCGCTG
>JBJXFD010000287.1:0-3270 GCA_046153985.1 Saprospiraceae bacterium | reverse complement strand
GCAGCTTCGCCTTCTGCTTCTTTGATGCGGTCGTATTGTACCCACGTAAACACTTTGTCACCGAATTCGCGTTCCGCCAATTCGTAGCCCCAATCTTTAAATTTACCTTCCGTAAATTTCATGATGTTGCCCTTGTGAACCAAGGTTAGCGAAGGTTTTTTGTTTTCAATGGCAAACTCCAGCGCAGCGCGCACCAGGCGTTCCGTCCCTTCGATGGAAACCGGCTTGATGCCGAAAGAAGACGTTTTTGGGAACCGGATTTTTTTAACACCCAGTTCGTTTTGCAGGAAGTTCAGCATTTTATTGGCTTCTTCCGTGCCCGCCAGGTATTCAATACCGGCATAAATATCTTCTGTGTTTTCGCGGTAGATCACCATGTCCACCAGCTCAGGCTGACGCACGGGTGAAGGAACACCCTCAAAATAGCGCACCGGGCGCACACAGGCGTATAAATCCAATTCTTGGCGCAAAGCCACGTTAAGAGAACGGATACCGCCGCCTACAGGGGTTGTCAAAGGGCCTTTAATGGCGATCAGGCATTCAGAAATCACCTCTAATGTTTCCTTGGGCAGCCATTCGCCAGTTTGATTGAACGCTTTTTCACCGGCTAAAACTTCGCGCCAGTGAATTTTGCGCGTGCCGCCGTAAGCTTTTTCAACAGCTGCATCAATTACACGTACGGAAGCCGCCCAGATGTCTGCGCCTGTGCCGTCGCCTTCAATAAAAGGGATCACAGGGTCGTTGGGAACGATTAATTTTCCGTTTTCAATCCTTACTTTTGTTCCACTCATTGTATTGTTGTATTTTGTTCGTTGTTATTGGTTAGGCAATGATGTAAAGCGCGTTTTTAAAAGGAAAGCAGCATTCCAAATGCGCCAGCCCCAAAAACCGCGCAAAGGTAAAAATAAATATGCAAAATCCATATCTTGATCCAAGCGGACAACAGCAAGCTTCCGATGACAAACAGGTAGAACGGGCGCTACGGCCCAAGGCGCTGGATGATTTCAGCGGACAGCCGCGCATTGCCGAAAACCTGACTGTGTTCATCGAGGCCGCCAAACAGCGCAGCGAGGCGCTCGACCACGTCTTGCTCCACGGCCCGCCAGGATTGGGTAAAACGACCCTTTCCTACATCATTGCCTACGAATTGGGCGCCAATTTGAAGATGTCTTCCGGCCCGGTTCTGGAAAAACCTGGCGATTTGGCCGGCCTGCTGACAAATTTAGATGAAGGCGACGTGCTGTTCATAGATGAAATCCACCGCCTCAATACCGTGGTGGAAGAATACCTCTACTCCGCGATGGAGGATTACAAAATTGACATCATGATAGACAGCGGGCCCAATGCCCGAAGCATTCAGATTGCCTTGAATCCTTTCACCTTAGTGGGCGCTACCACTCGCATGGGTTTGCTTACGGCGCCCATGCGCGCGCGGTTTGGCATCACCTGCCACTTAGATTATTACGATATGCCGACGCTGAAACGCATTCTGAAGCGCTCTGCCGGCATTCTTGGCATTAGCATTACCGATGACGGCGCCACGGAAATTGCGCGCAGAAGCAGGGGAACGCCGAGGATTGCCAACGCGTTGCTGCGGCGGATCCGGGATTTTGCACAGGTGAAAGGTACCGGCATCATTGACACCGAAATTGCGCAGTACGGGTTGTCTGCACTCAATGTGGATGAAGGCGGTCTGGATGAGATGGACAACCGCATTCTGTCTACCATCATTCACAAATTTAAGGGCGGGCCGGTAGGCTTAACCACCATCGCTACGGCGGTGGGGGAAGAATCCGGAACAATAGAAGAAGTACACGAGCCGTTTTTGATCATGGAAGGCTACCTGCAGCGTACGCCGAGGGGCCGGGAAGCGACTGAAAAATCATACCGGCATTTGGGTTTAGTTCCACCTGGCAGAGAACACTTGCTATTTGATTGAATGGGATTTGTCTCTTCAGTTCTGTTATCAGGTTACAAAGTCGTGTGTCTGATCTTTAGAGTTCGAGAGCAAGGCACGCGAAGACCCCAAAAAACGGGAGTTTACTCGCGTAATTGACCGTTTTTGGGGTCGAGCGTAACGCAGCTATCGGACTATAAAGTTAGACACTTAATAAGCAGGATATATGAACGCAGAAAACTTCAGGGAATACCTAAACGACCCTTCGCTATTGTACCAGGTGCCATACGAGGAACTGAAAAGCCTTGCGTTGGAATATCCCTACAATGCACATCTGCGCTGGTTGTTGCTGCAAAAAAGCCGGATGGAACACCGCCCGGATGCCCGAAAATTGCTTGAAAAAGCAGCCGTGTACAGCATAGACCGCCGCGCTTTGTATCACTTTATCCAAACCCAGTACGAAAAATCAGAAACCCCGTTTTTTGTTTTCAATGAAGATTTTCTGGAACTCAAAGACCTCGCTGCGCTCCGGGAAGAGTTGCCTGCACCTGTTGAAGACCTTACAATTACGCGTCCCATTGCAGCAGAGCCTGTCTCGGTGTTTCGGGAACCGCCGGTTGTTCCCAAAACGGAGGAAATTGATGAAGACCTGGCCTTCGATTTTACTTCCAGCGCCGTTCCGATGATGCCGGTTGAAGCAACTATTCCAGTTGCGCCAATAACTCCCGAAGTTGAACAAGAATTGACTTCCGATGCTGCATTTATCGTGGAACCTGAGCTGGTTGATGTGCCTGAACCGGGTTCTTCAGAAACGGCGGTTGACGAAATCGTCTGGGATCTTACCCCGGCTACAGAAGCGGCGCCAGAAGAACCTTTAGTCCAGCGGATTGCAACCGATGCTGCAGTTCTTTCCAACATCGTTGAATACCGGGCTACCCTTGCCGCCGTGGAAGCTGTTTTAGAAAGAGCCGCACACGTTGCCCCAACAGTAGCGCCCTTGCCCAAGGCTACCTTCAGAAGTTGGCCCCGCCCGACGCTGGCAGCACCTGTTTCGGTGCAAGCCGAAACTCCTGCGCCTCCATCGTCAACGGTTCACCCTGAAAAAAAATCGAAAAAAGCGCCGGATATGGTTGCAGAAATTGCCCGCCTGAGCGTCACTGAAAATGCCGCTTTAGCCAGCGAAACATTGGCTGATTTATTGGCTGCGCAACAGCTATATGACAAGGCTGCTAAAATGTACGAGCGTCTGATTATGAAGTTTCCGGAAAAAAGTGCTTACTTTGCAGCCAAAATTGAAAAACTTAAAAAGAAATAAACCATGTTGCCTACTTTATTGAGTGTAATCATCGCCATTGTCTGTGTGTTGCTGATGG
>JBJXFD010000283.1:0-5570 GCA_046153985.1 Saprospiraceae bacterium | reverse complement strand
GAAAATGCAGAAAAGGCATACCTCGACCTTCTGGAACTCGATCCCTTTCATTCGCCGGGAACAGATGCGCCGGAATTGGCCTATCTGGCTGAGCGCTTTGTGACCTATCCCAAATTTTCTTTTTATGGTTTTGGCGGGCCTTTCCTGGATGTAAAACCCAATGTGGTAAAAACCTATACCGCCCCAAATGTAGCCGTGCGTGAAGTTTCCTACCGCCGGAATAGCGAAGACCCGGCGGGCGCTACGTTTGGATTTACGGCTGCCCTCAATATCCTGCATCCGCAATTGGATTTGGGGATTGGCTACACGTTTTCCACGCTGAGTTTCCGGTATACGGCACAATTGGAAAATGCATTACAAGCCGACGGGGGGAGAGGCGCTGCAAACCTTTCTTTCTTTGAGCAACACCGGTGGTCGCAAATCCCGGTTTTCCTCAATTACCGTTTTGTCAGAACCAATCAGCCGGGCAAAACGCAAGTGATTCCTCATGTTTATGCGGGACTGACGCTGGATCGGATGCACCAGTCCTCGGCGCGACTGATTGCGCCTACCATCCGGTTTGAGCAATCGGGGCAGGAGACGTCGGCGGGTATCATTTTGTTGGAAAATCTCCGCAATACCCTCAACAGCTCGTTCATTGCCGGTGCGGGTGTGAAATTGCACCGGCGCGGCTTTTTTTTCGGGGCCGACGTCCACTATTCGCGCATGTTCCGCAACCTGACACAAACCAAAGACCGGTATTCAAACGAGTTGTTGCTGGGTACGTTTAACTATGCAGACAGTGATTTTAAACTGAACAGTTTTGTTGTCCGGGCGGGAGTGGGTTTTTTTATATTCAGTTCAAAGCGGAAATATGCGCCGTAGGACACCCTTTTTTTATCTTTGCGGCGAAACCTGCCGACATGAAAAAAATTGTGATCGCCATAGACGGTTATTCCTCTTGTGGCAAAAGTACATTGGCCAAGGGGCTGGCAGCGGCCTTGAGCTATGCCTATATTGACTCCGGGGCAATGTACCGTGCGGTTACCCTGTATTTACTTCAGCACAACATTGACCCTGCCGACGAAGAAGCCGTTGCCGGGGCCTTGCCGTACATCACCATACATTTTGAGAACATCGGTTTGGGCAACCACACTTTCCTGAATGGAGAAGATGTGGAAGAAGCCATCCGCCAAATGGAAGTGTCTGAAAACGTGAGCCAGGTCTCCATTATTTCTGCGGTGCGCCGGGCAATGGTGAAGCAACAAAAGACGATGGGGCGCCGGAAAAGTATCGTTATGGATGGCCGCGATATTGGCACGGTCGTTTTCCCGGATGCGGAGTTGAAAATTTTTCTGACTGCCGATCCCGAAGTACGGGCGCAGCGTCGCTTCAAAGAATTAGTGGAAAAAGGCGTGGACGTGGCGATGGAAGCGGTGCGCCGCAACTTAGCTGAACGCGACCGCATTGATTCCACGCGTGCCGACAGCCCATTGCGGCAAGCAGAAGACGCCATCGTGCTCGACAATACGCACCTCACACACGAAGAACAATTGGAAAAGGCGATTCAATTAGCAGAAACTGCGCTTTTGCAGCCCGCCGATCAATCCATGTCTTTGTGAGCCGAAAATTTGTGCCCTGGTTTTGCGGGATGGGTTGTTTGCTTTTGACCGCTTGCGGCGAAGATGCCGCATTCCAGCGATGGGAACAGGCCTGGGAGCAAGCGCCGAAAGGCGTGTATCCGGCAGCAGCCGACGAAGCCATTCCTTCTGCGGAGGAGATTGGTAAGGAGTTGGAACAGTACCGCCTGCTGGCCGAATCCTTTCAGCAAATCAACCCTGCCGTCCTTGAAAAAAGCAATCAACAACGCTGGAACCGCTACGCTGCCGGGCTAAAAGCAGCGTTGGAAAGCCGGGAGCACTTAGCGGAAGACCCTGCCGCTTTCGACATCGGAAGAACGCTGGAAACCTTGTTTCAAAATGACTCCGGGGCGTTGGACGGACGTTTAACGCGCATAGAAAAATGCTTAACCCAGGCGCCAGCCTATTATGAAACAGCCAAAATATTGTTGCGCCGCCCCGATCCGGAGCAGACCTTGCTGGCGATTGAAAACCAATTGCAAACCCTGCGACTGCTGCGCGATTACCTGCCAGCGCTGTTGGCAACTGCCCGACTTGAAGAAGCGACCAAAGAGCGCATCTCACAAAAAGCCTACTTCGCCAAATTAGCCGTAAAAGATTACCTCGCTTTTTGCGAAAGCCTGCATTTTGAGCACAGCGATACGACGCTGGTGAGGAGGTTGGGGCGTTAATCCACCACCTCCACCTCAATCATATCCGAATAATACTCCGCAGAGGCTGTGATGTTTGCCAGCGGCGTATCCGAGATGACTTCCTGTTTTTTCACTAAGTAAAGTTGCACTTTCCCTTTGGGGAGGGCGGGTATGGTGGTTGCCGGAATAGCGTGGATGTCGTTGGGGTGCGGGCCGGCAGCAATGACCGTGTAGGATGCGCCGGTGGCGGGAACGGTGAACAGCATCACGATGCTTTCGCCTTTTTCTAAGCTGCCTTGCTCCACCACGAGGGTCATGCCTTTGGATTTGCTGATGACGCCTTCTTTAATGGAAAATTTGCCAATGCCTTTCATGGCAATGGTGTGTTCAAGCGCCTGCCCGCCGGGGGTTTGGGTTTTGAAGGTATATGGCGCGGCGTAATTGGTTTGACTTTGGTAAGTATAGCGGATTTGCTGCCCTTGCAGGTCTCTGGCTTCCATGCCGCTGCCCTGAAACGTGACGCCGCTTTCCAATGCAATGGGAACGGAAATTTGGACAGAATCGCCCTGCGAAAACGAGGCATAAGCTTTCAATTCCTGTTCGGGCGCTAAGTAGCGCACAAAAAAATCGCCGTGCAGGTCCGATTTTACATTTTCGGGTTCGTTGTTGCGGCAGGCGAAAGCGATGATGGCGAGTGCCAACAGGAGGGTAAACGTGAATTTGCTTTTCATAACTTTTTGTGTGGCTGATTTTGGGGGCAAAGGTAGGAAAGGAATAAATAGCTTAAGGAGTTAAGTTGGCAAGTTGGCAAAAAGCAAGAGGCAAATTCGCGTGTTTGCCAATTTGCCCCTTGCCAACTTGCCCCTTGCAACCTACCCCTCCGGATTCATCAACTTCCCAAAAAACAGAATACTCCCCGTTTTATTCTCGCGGATAGCGAACAGGAAAGGCCGGTCAGCATAAAAGATTGGAATAGAAGGCATGGAAGTCTCCACAATGCCGATGGACGTGACCGCCGCCGCTTCGGTACCTTCTTCGTTCACTTCGATGAAGGATTTGTGGATGGCTTCATCAATGTAGAGGCCGCCTGTGCCGTTGATGCCCGAAAAATCAGCACCAGGGCCGAAGGCGATGCCCATGCCCAACTCCGCCAGCGAGCGGTTGAGTTTTTCTTTGTACTCCATTTTGAATTTGGGCATGGAGAAAAACATTTCCTGGGGCTGGAAGCTGTCGAGCCAGGTATTCCAGTTATTCTGGCTCAGGGTGTTGGCCAGGTCGTTGACCGAAACGCCGACTTTCGGCAGGAAAATGCTCATGGAATAGATGGAATCGGCATAAGCCAGATCAACTGCCTCGAAGGTGGATGTCGTGAAATAGGGCAGGGTTGTCTGGCCATGCGTCATCATTTTTATTGGTTGCTGCGAACCGTCTTCGAGGTAAAATGTCGCGTCTGTGGTGTATTGCGGGTCGAATTCTTTTCTCCAGGCGCCTTTGAAATAAATGGCGTTGATGAGGTACATCACGGCATTGGCGGGAATCTCATCGAGGATGGTTTCGATGAGGCCGTTCGTTTTTTGGTCTACCCAGCCGTTGATGGTTGTCAGTGCCGATGGATCGCCAAAATTCAGCGCGGCCACTTCGCTGTCATAGTTTTGGGTGTTGGCGTCCAGAAATTCCTGGCGAACCATAAAGCCCTGCCTGTACCAGATGGAGTTGGCGATGTTGACATCCACGTCCTCATCCAACTGCGGCAATACTTCCAGCAGGCAACTCCAGGCGCTGTTCAGTTGCTGGATTTCCCAATCGTTGAGTTGCATGGTTTGCTGCATGGCCGTTTTGGTATCGCCGGCAGCGCCGTTGAGGGTCATAGACAAAGCTGCGGCAATGCTCAGTGGCGAAATGAAGAGGTTACCATCCGGATCGTTGGACTGGAGTTTTTTCAGCAGGTCAAACCCAAAAGCGTTGTTGTCGCGGCTCAGTGCCAGCACCTGTTGCGCGCTGATGCACGTCAGGTCAACAGGCGTAGGCGCCACGTCGTCTTTGCAGGCAAGCGCGAGGAACAACGCGAACGCTCCAAATAAAAAAAACAGCTTATTCATGGCAAATCGTTGTTTGGTATAATGTTAAAGACAGCCGAAAATTACAAGAGGGTTGGGCTATTTTGCATTGGTTTGTTGAAAAGCCTAAATTTGTTGAATTAGCTGACAGAGACAACTTCATAAAATAACGTAAGTTCGGGCATTTACTACCTGAATAATGAGTAAATTACTATTTGCAGGTGCTTCTGTTTGTGTGCTTTTTCACCTTTGCTGGAAATAAGGCGGACTAAAGCCCGCGGAACAAGGCACGGCGCCCTTCGTTTCGCGGGCTTTAGTCCGCCGTTCCTTGTCGCTACCCGAATTTCACCAATTTAACGAATTCAACAATTTTAACCAATTCAACCAGCATGTCCTTCGACCTCATCCTTCAAAACGTCGCCAAACACATCCACCTGAACGATGCCGAACAGGCGCGGTTCACCTCGATGTTGCAAGCCCGAACCCTGAAGCGGAAGCATTTCCTGTTGCAGGAAGGCGACGTGTGCCGCTATTCCGCTTTTGTTGTATCGGGCTGCCTGCGCGGGTTCAGCGTGGATAAAAATGGGTACGAGCACGTGCTTAATTTTGCCACTCCAAGCTGGTGGATGGCCGATTTGTACAGCCTCATCACCCAAAAACCGGGCGTTTTGAACATTGAAGCGCTGGAGCCCTGTTCCTTGTTGTTGCTGTCGAAAAGCGACCAGGAAATCCTGTATCAGGAAATCCCGAAATTCGAGCGCTTTTTCCGCATCATCGTGGAAAACTCGTTGGCCAGCAACCAGCAGCGCATGTTGGACAACCTCAGCCTGAGCGCAGAGGAGCGTTACCGCAATTTTTGCGCCCGTTATCCGTCGTTGGTGGATTGCATTCCGCAAAAACACATCGCTTCTTACATTGGCATTACGCCGGAGTTTTTTAGTAAAATGCGGAGCACTTTATTGAAGAAACAACCATAGCATGCTGTTTTCTTAATCTATCTTATTGGATTGGGGGAAGCAGCTTCCGTATTTTTGTGGTATGAAGAATATGGTTTTTTACCACATAGAAACATAGAAATATTCACAACTTGTCCCGACTTGGCGGGAGAGGGCACATAGCACAGGGAAGCCGCCTAGGTGATCTATCCCGCCAAGTCGGGACAAGTTGTGAAAACAACTATGTGAACTATGTGGTAAAAAACTAAAAAACACTAAAATCAACGAACATGAACCGGAAAGACTTTCTCAGAAAAGGGCTGATGG
>JBJXFD010000274.1:0-17106 GCA_046153985.1 Saprospiraceae bacterium | reverse complement strand
GCACGGGGAGGTTCACTTCTTTGGCGTAAGCCATGCCTTCGTAATAATCTTTGAAGCAATCTAAGTTATTGGCGCATTTGGAAAACGAAGGGTAGCGCGCTTTGATGGACTGATCCACATTGGTCTGCGTCAGCAAAATATTGTACTGCGCAGGCGGCGCCAATCCGCTCATCAGGCTCAGGGAGCCATAAGACTCCGTTTTGTTGTCAATCATGAAACCGGAAGCCAAATAGGCCGTCAAGACCAGCGACAGGGTGGCTATAATGCCGCGCGCCGGCGATAGTTTTTTCATCGGGCTGTCGTGCGGGAAGCGGATGAGGCCGAATAAATAAGCCGTCATCGCGCCAAAAATCAGCACCCAAAGCCCCATAAATACTTCGTAAGGCAAAATGTTCCAGTGCATCGTCATGTCGGCGACCGACAGGAATTTCAGCGCCAGCGCCAATTCGAGGAACCCAAGCACTACTTTCACGGAGTTCATCCAGCTACCGGAGCGGGGCAGCGACTGCAACCACGCCGGGAAAGCGGCAAACAGGGCAAACGGGACGGCCAATGCCGTCGAAAACCCGAGCATCACCGTGAACGGGCCCATCGTGCTGGTGGCCGACTGCACAATGGCTGAACCAATGATGGGGCCGGTGCAGGAAAACGAAACGAGGGCCAGCGTAAAGGCCATAAAGAACGTGCCCAAAAAACCGCCTTTTTCCGCCAGCGCATCGCTTTTGGTAGACCAGGAACTGGGCAGCGTGATTTCGTAATATCCAAAAAAGGAAAAGGCGAAAGCCAGGAAAATCACGAAAAATAACGTGTTGGCAATCCAGTTGGTAGACAACTCGTTGAGTGCCGTGGCGCCAAAAACAGCCGTGATGAGCAGGCCGATGGCGACGTATATCGTGATGATGGACAAGCCGTAAAGCAGGGCGTTGCGCAGGCCGCTTTTGCGGTCTTTGCTGCTTTTGGTGAAAAAACTCACCGTCAGGGGGATCATCGGGAAAACGCAGGGCGTCAGCAGGGCCAACAACCCGCCGATGAAGCCGAGCAGGAACGTCCACATCAAATTCTGACCACGGGCAACGGCTTCTTCGCCGCAATTGCCCACCGGCGTTTTGTAGGTTTCAAGGATGGTGGGAACCGTCTGGTCAATCACTTTTCCGTTGCCGGAATCCACAATCACAGGGCCGGCAGCAGCGGCCAATCCGGTAGCAAGGTTGAAATTAAAATCTATCGTCTCTGGTGCCAAGCACCTTACGTCGTTGCAGGCCATGAACTCCAGGTTGCCAATAATTGGCTTGGAAGGATCGGAAACTTGTACGCGCTGGGTGAAAATAGCCGGGCTTTCGATGAACTTGCTGACCTGGGTTTTAAAAAATGGATCAATCCCCGATTTCTTTTTGCCTTCTTCTTTTACCGGGCCAACGAGCGTGTAGCCCTCAGATTTTTCAAACAAAAAAGACGTAGGCACCGGGCCGTTTGGCTCCACATCCTGCGCATAAATCGTCCAGCCTTTGTCTATCTCGGCAATCAGGCGCAGGTCGTATTCCGTGTCGCTGATTTTTTTGGATTCAAAACGCCATTTCACGGGTTGTTCAATGCCGGAAGGGGCATCGGGCGTTTGAGCCATTTCCGTTTTTACTTCGCCGAAAGGCGATTTTTCTTCTATTTTGGGTTGGGCATCGCCCGTTTTTTTGGTGGGCTCTGTTTCTTTGTCCGGCGCCGCTTTTTGAGTGGCGTTCATGGTGGATTTCAGCTCGAAGCTGTAATCTATATCTGTCGGCGGCAGGCATTGCTCGTCATCGCAAGTCATGAAGGTCAGGTAGCCAACGATCGGTTTTTTCAGATCACTTGCTTTAACCCGTTGCGTAAAGGTGACTTTTTTGGCGTATTTCACCACCTGCATGTCAAAAATGGCATCGTGGCCTGCCTTTTTATTGGCGCTTTCTTCTTTGGCTTTGCCAATCAGTTGAAAGTGGTCGCCTGTTTCGAAGTTAAAAGAAGTGGGAATGGGGCCGCCGTCATCCAGAAACTGGGAGTAGACATACCAGCCGCTGTTGATGGTGGCAGTGAACACGAGGTCAAATTCCTGAGCGCTGACCTGGTTATAAGACATGTCCCAATTAACCGGGTTTTTGATCTGGGCATAAACGGCTGATTGCAAAATCATCAAGCCGAGGAACAACCACTTTTTCATGGTGTTATGATTTTCACTGAGATGAGAAAAAACTGCACTCTTTAAAACACAAAAGTAGCGCTTCCGGATCAGCCCCGGCTATCTATTGGGAGGGTTTAAGAAATTTTTAAGATGGAAAGTAGGGATGGCGGCTTTATTTTAAGGAAAATAGCTGCAAAACCCCTTCGCTAAGGACAAACAAATGCCCCCGCTGCACCTGAAACTTTGCTTCGGGCCCAAACAAACCGGGAAGCGGAAGGACACCGGATTGCGGAATGCGGGGGTCGTGTTGCCATAAAACGCCCGCTTTTTGATGATAAATCACCCCGTCTTCGTGCAGCATTTGAAAATCGGCAATCTCCGGCAATGGAATGGTATAATGGTATTGGCCGATGGCGTCGAATACAATGATGCCACGCGCCGGGTCGGAAAGGTAAATCAGGTTGCCCCGATCCAGCAAACAGGTGGGTTGCAGGGAGTAGCCCAACACTTGCATCAGGTTATCGCTTTGCACCAGCACACTGCCGTCGCCGCCAATTTTTTTAAGCCGTTGATCCGCAGCATCGTAGAGCCAAAGTTGGTTGTCGGCGGAAGTGGCCACCACGGGCACGCTCAAAAAACCGAAAGACAGGAGGCTCCATTCCCCGGTTTTGTTCAGGGTGCGGTCGAGTGTGAGGGCCGTTTGGTAATCGGGGTAGTAAAGCAGCAGGTTGAACGCATTAGATGCATCCACCCGGGCCAGGGTTCCCAGCCGGCGGTTGTTGTAGCGAAACTGTTCGATGCCATCGGGGCCGTATTTGATGAGTTCCTGCGAAGGCGTGAGCAGGTAGCTTTGCAACAGGTGGTCGGTGAAAAAAAATTGGACATCGGGCGCAGGAATGGCCCATTTTTGCACCCAGATGGAGTCAGTTTGCGCAGGCGCCGTCAGGGTTGTCCCGAGTAGGATGGCCCCAAAACCGAGGCATTTTAAGATAAAAACCAAATTCCTCATTGTACGTTAAAGAACATAGAATCGGGTTATTTTATTTTTCATTAGCCGGATTATCGGTTTTCGCTTATTTTTGCAGCGTTTTTCAAAAAGGACAGACATGAACGACGATCAGTTTACATTGGAAGCGGCTTATAATGAAAAAGGAGAAAAGATAAGCCCCGTATTATCGCCTGGAAAAAAGAACTTCCTCATAGATATTGACGGCACCATTTGCGACGACATTCCCAACGAGGAACCGGAGCGAATGCTGACTTGCCTTCCTTATCCCGATGCGCTCAAAATCATCAACAAGTGGTTTGAAGACGGGCACCTCATTACTTTCTTTACTTCCCGCACCGACGCGCACCGCGAAATCACGGAGGAATGGCTCCAGAAGCACGGTTTCCGCTACCACGGCCTGCTGCTGAACAAACCGCGCGGCGGCAATTATCATTGGATTGACAATCACATTGTAAAAGCGACGCGTTTCAAGGGAAAGTTTACGGATCTCGTGGTGCAAACCCATGAGATCGAGGTGTTTAAGCCTTGATTAGTGTCTGTCTTTATAGTCCGATAGCTGCGTTATGTGGAGGCCCAAAATTGGTCATTTACGCGAGTAGACTCCCACTTTTGGGCCTCCACATGCCTTGCTCTCGAACTCTAAAGTCCAGACACCGGACTAAATGGATGGGCTAATTAAACTTTGCGTTTCAAAACATCCTTGAATGCGATTTCTAATTCAGGAAACTGAAAAGCAAATCCTGTATCTAAGGCTTTTTGCGCCGACACCCGTTGCCCCGTCAGCACGACATCGGCCATTTCGCCCATTGCCAAACGCAGGGCAAAAGCGGGCGCAGGAAGCAGCAAAGACGGTCCTCCCCAGGCTTTGCCCAACGTTGTTGCAAACTGGTGGTTCGTAACCGGGTTGGGCGCTACGGCGTTGTAAATACCCTTCATGGCCTTGTTTTCAATCGCGGCCATGAACAGCCCGCACACATCGTCAATGTGGATCCAGGAATACCACTGGCTTCCGTTGCCGAAATAGGTATTCACCCCGAACTTCAAAGGCAGCAGCATTTTTTCCAACGCCCCGCCCTGGGCAGACAACACAATGCCGATTCGGAACCCCACCGTTCGAATCCCGGATGTCGCCACGCCCTGAATGGCTTTTTCCCAGGCCACGCAACTTTCCGGCAAAAAGCCTTTGCCAGGAGGCGCTGTTTCGTCCACGAGTTGATCGCCGGAATCGCCGTAATAGCCAACAGCTGCCGCTGAAAGATAAACCTCGGCTTTCCCAACATTTTTCATTGCCTTGAGCAGCGTATATGCGCTTTGCACCCGGCTGTCTATGATCAACTGCTTGCGGTCGGTCGTCCAGCGCGAATCGGCAATGCCCGCTCCGGCTAAATTGATAACCGCATCGGCGCGCGCAATGGCGCTTTCGTCTATAACACCCTTTGCCGGATCCCAGGTCAGGGTTTGGAACGCAGCCTTAGGGTCGGCACGGCGACTCAGGTGCAACACTTCGTGTCCCTGTTCTTTCAGCAAGACACTCAGGCGGTTGCCGAGCAGGCCGGTTCCTCCGGCTATTACTATAGTTGACATGGTGGTTTTATTGTTTAACACATAAATACATAGGTTTTTTCACAACTTGTCCCGACTTGGCAGGATCGTCCGTATAACACAGGAAGCCGCCTATGTGAACTATTGTGAAAACAACTATGTGGCCTATGTGGTAAAAAATTATTTAAAACTCGACGATGAACCCAAAAGTAGGCACAACCGAAACATCATTATTGTCCAGAATCAGCGGGATGGCATTGGAGCCGTCGGGCAGCAGCGCTTGTCCATCTGTGGTCGCAAAACCGGAATTGTCGGCGGTGCGCTGAAACGTGTATTGCGGATACGCCGGGCTTGGAAACAGCAACGCATTCGTAATGTCTATGTACAAATCGAGCGTCCACCGCTTAAAGTTAAACTTTTTATCCACCCGAAAATCGAACTGCTGGAAGTCACCTAACCGCAGGGTGTTCAGTTGCCCGAAATCGAGCAGGCCCACGCCCAGCGCCGCGTAGTTGCGTTGCGAAGCCGCGAGGTCGAACGGCGTATATGGCGCGCCACCCTGGAAGCGGTATTTTAGGCCAATTTCCCAGTTGCCTTTGATTTTTATCCCCAGCTGTGCCGACAACAAGTGGCGGGTGTCCCAGGCTGAGGGTTTAAATTTGCCGTCCGTGCCAGTGAATTCCGACTGAAAAAGCGTGTAGGAAAAGACGGCGAACAAGCCTTTGCTCAGGGTCTGCTGAAAGAAAAATTCCATGCCGTAAGAACGCCCTTCGCCGGTGCTCAATACTGCTTCATTGCCGATCGCGCCAAAGTTGCCGCCCTCGTTGGCTAAGGAAATACCGTTGCGCACCGAAACCGGATAATTGGAATAGACCTTGTAGAAACCCTCCAGCGTGACACGCGAGCGCTCCGATGGCAAGTACTCCAAGCCCGCAACGAAGTGGTCCGAAATGATGTATTCGTTGTTTTTGTTGACAAAAGCGCCGTTTTCGTCGCGGAAGCCGAGCACGGTATAAATTGGGATTTTAGCGTAGCGGCCAACGGAGGCATTGGCATTCCATTTTTTCGCCAGCGCATAAGAAGCGGAAAACCGTGGGGAGAGCGTTTTCAGCGGGTTGCCGCCGGTGTCGGTAAACGTATTCAGGTCGGTGCGCAAGCCAGCTGAAAGTGAAAGGCGGTCGTTGAAAAAACTCCTCGAAACCTGGCCAAAGAACCCAAAACGAAAAAAATCAAGATTGCTATTGGCCTGGATGTTCACGGCAGGTTGGATAACGTTGCCGCTGGTATCCCGGATTTCTTTGCGCAGGCGGTTGAACAGGTCGTTGCTGAAACGGACGTATTGCGCCATGCCACCGTAGGAAAACTTCCATTTGTTCACATATTTATTCACCTCCACGCGCAGCTTGTTTTCGGTTTCCTGCGAGCGCACGCGCAAGGTGCGCACCGATTCGTCGCCGGTGCGGCCGTCCTCAAATTTATCCAACGCGTTGTCGAACATGTTGCGGCTCAGGGTCACATTCACAAAACCATTATTTATCAGGCGTTTGAGCGCAAAACCTACGGTGTAGTTCCACTGCTCGATGCTGGGTTGCGAGCGCAGCACGTATTCTTTATCGGGTGTAGTTTCGCGGGGGACCGCAAAACTAAATTCGTCTATGGCGCCGATGCCGATGGCCGTCAGGGTCGTTTTGGCATTGATTTTATGTGTCACTTTGTATTGAAAATCCCAATAATTGGGTCGGATGGGCAAGTCAATGGCCTGGAATAAAAATTGCAGGTAAGAGCGCCGCGCCGAAGCGAGAAAAGTGGTGTTGCGCGAGCCAAGCGGGCCTTCCAGCGTTGTGGCAAATTCGGTACCGCTCAGGCGCACATTGCCGGAAAGGCGCTCTGGGTTCCCTTCTTTTTGTTTGAATTGAAAAACGGACGACAGGGCGTTGTCGTGGCGGGCGTTGAAGCTGCTGGTGTTGATCTGTACATCCTCAATGAGCGAAACGTTCAGAATTCCGGTGGGGCCGCCTGCACTGCCCTGCGTGGCAAAGTGGTTGATGACCGGCACTTCGATGCCGTCCAAATAAAAGACATTTTCGTTGGGCGCACCGCCGCGGATGATGATGTCGTTGCGGAAGCCGCCCACAGAGCCTGCCGTTCCGCCCACGCCGGGCAGTGCCTGAATGACGCGCGAAATGTCGAAATTGCCGCCGGGATTGCTTTTAATCTCCTCGGCAGAAAGGCGTTGCAGCGAGTTGGGACTTTCCGACGTGCGCACTTGCACCGATTTGTTCACGCTCACCACCACTTCGCCGAGTTGGGTGCCGCCGCCTTCCAGCAATTCAAAAGTTATGTTGTTGTCGTTGCCGGACGTGACAACGATGTTGGATTTGGCGCTATTTTCATAACCAAGGTAAGTGCAGTTCAGGTTGTAACTGCCCGGAGGAATGTTTTCGATCCGGTAGTTGCCGTCCACGTCCGTTGAGGCGCCCAATTCCGTTCCTTCGAGGATGATGTTGGCGCCAATGAGCGCTTCCTGGGTGTTTTTGTC
Organism: Saprospiraceae bacterium; assembly: GCA_046153985.1. Classification (GTDB taxonomy): domain Bacteria; phylum Bacteroidota; class Bacteroidia; order Chitinophagales; family Saprospiraceae; genus JABWAJ01. Next base: position 9,867 of record JBJXFD010000274.1, on the reverse strand, counting down.
TTTGACCGTGCCGTAAATGGCGCCGCTGCGCTGGCCAAATAGCGAAATCGCCGAGAAGGTCAAAATTGCTGTAAACGTGAATTTCCACATGAGTTGATGATGTATTGCTATGCTATAACAAAGGGATACCGGTTTAGATGCGGTATAATCGTATCCCTAAAGGAAAATAAGCTGAAATTGTTCAGAAAAAGTGGAATTAGGGTGAGTTCGGACATTTGTATTCAACCGCTTCGCGGTTACCCGTGGTTGATACCTGCCTCCATGCCACCGATTTCATCGGCGGCTATTCATATTCAATCCTTTCAGGATTGGCCGGGTACTGTTTTCATCCCCTTAGAAGCAGGAAGCTAAAGGCAATGCACACGACTAAGCAACATGGAGTATAAAAATCCAGGAACGTTCTTCACGTCACCCCGGCAGCTGGCTCGAAATAAACTTCAAATACCCCATCCTTCCTCCTTCTTTGCGCCAGAAACGGGCTGAACGGATGAGATATTTAAAACACATGGCGTAGAGGTCCTCCAGGGAGTGGATGAGATCTCCCCCGGCTAATATATGGTCATTCAAAATGTAAGATTCGTCTGCTCCGATCTCTTCCCGAGCGTCCAAAGCTTCCAAAATCGCTTCGATGAGTGCTTGTTTGGCCACTTTGGTAGAGCTGGGTTCATACAACTCTTTGCCTTTGGCTAATTGTTGGTAAAAATCTTTGAAAAGCTCATAAGTTTCTTCCACTTCTTTGTCAAAGAGTTGGGGGTATTGCTGGTAAGTGACCACCACAGCCTGTTCTATCGAAAACAAGCAAGGTTGTAAATATTCCGGAGGGAAGTTTGACATAACAGTTCGCCCTTGATGTTGAGAAATTAGTTGCAGCGCTAAGTTAAAAGAAACTATTAACTTCGCTTAGCGCTAAAAAAAAAAGCCCGCCATCAATGAAACTCATCTGGTTTTTGGCCTTAATCATTTACGTTTTTTTTTGCTGGCTGATGCTGCGCATTACCTTGCAGTACCTTCCAATTGACACGGACGTGGCCTTTCTGCGCATCAAGCAGGAATATATTGGAATGGTGCATTACAGGGCGGCTTTTTTCGCGCATGTATTTGCAGCAATTGTAACTTTGGCAGCGGGATTTACGCAGTTTTCCACGCCCTTGCGGCGGCAGTATCCCAACGTGCATCGGTGGTCGGGTTGGGTGTATGCAACCAATGTGTTGTTTGTAGCCGGGCCGTCGGGGTTGGTCATCGGCATTTATGCCAATGGCGGTTGGAGTTCTCAACTGGCGTTTTGTTTGCTGGCGGTCTTGTGGATGATTTTTACCGGTATGGCCATTTGGAGCATTCGCCGGGGTGACATTCCGGCGCACCGGAGGTGGATGATTCGAAGTTTTGCCCTAACTTTATCGGCGATTACGCTACGCGCCTGGAAATTTGCGATTGTCGCTGCGTTTGAACCCCGCCCGATGGAGGTGTATCGTTTGGTCGCGTGGTTAGGGTGGGTACTGAACCTCGTGGTGGCGGAATGGTGGATCAGGACAATAAAAAAATATTGATTATGAAAACCTGCCTTTTCTTCGGCTTTGTGTTGCTTCTTGCTGCATGCAATCAACAACAACCTGCTCAAAATCAGGATGCTGCGACCGTGTCCGAACCAGATTCCATTCAGGAGCAGCCAGCCCCGCCGCCGGTGCCTTCCGTGGGTATGTTCACTGGCGAATTCCTTGCAGTTGATTATGATGAAAAAAAGGACATCAGCTACAGCAACAGAATTACAATAGCTATCGAATCGCTCGAAAACGGCGTGGTGAAAGGCTACAGCATTGTTGCGGGCAACAGCCGTCCGTTCGAGGGGACTTACAAGGAAGAGGAAGAGGTGCTCCTCGTGACGGCACGCGAACCGGGCGACGACAAATACGACGGGGTTTTTACATTCAAAATGCACCACAACAGCAAAACCATACCAGGTACGTGGGAAGCCTACAACCCTAAAATTGGGGTCAGCAAGCGCGAGTTCAATCTGGAAAAACGTGTGTTTAAATACGATCCAAACCTGGAAATGCCGGAAGAAGGCATCACTGGCATGGACCTGTACAATACCTTCCGCGAAAGCGAAGGGGACCCGGGATCAGCCGAATTCCTGACCGAAGACGCCATCAAATTCAATGCGTCCAAAACCCAACTCCGCAAAAAAGACGTGGAGAACATGCACAAAGGCGATCTGGAGGTGATCCGAAACGCCATCTACGCCCGCCACGGCTATTCCTTCAAAAATCGCCGGATGCGCTACCTGTTCGACCGGAGTGTAGACTGGTACATGCCCGTCAGCACGAACGTTTCGCAACAATTCACCGCGCTGGAGCGCAAAAACATTGATTTGCTGAAACGTTATGAGCAGCACGCGGCGAGTTATTATGATTCGTTTGGTCGGTGATGCCCCGCTCCGAATTGCCATCGCAACTGCAATTTCTGACCACACAAAAATCAGACAAGACCACCCGAACGCCGTTTCCGTTGCCCGGCATGCCGTTCACGATGAAGCCGTCCACCGTCACGTAGTTCGCATTTTCGATGTTGATGCCGTCGCTGCGGATGGGGCCGCTTTGGTTGATGAGCACATTGACGCCCATCGCCTGGAAAACCACCCGGTTGGTGGCAGTCCCGTTTTTATTGCGGAAATCGAACCCGGCGTAGGTGCCGTTTGCCACCAACACGGTGTCCCCCGCTAAGGCCACGTCGGCGCCTTTCTGGAGCGTCAAAAAGGCCTGGGCAAGGGAAAGGCCGGAGTTGGAATTGTTCCCGGCATTGGAAACGTAGTAAGTAGCAGCGAAAAGGGGATTGCTGGTTAGGAGCAACAGGGCAATTAGTAAAGAAGTAAAGTCGCGCATGTCAATTCCTTTTTTGGAATGCAATCAAATGAATTTACATTTTACAAACGTTTAAAAATAGCTAAGGATTGCCGACTCTGTAAAGTTCAGTTCTAAGTAGCTCTTTACGAGAATTAAACACATGAAAAATAATGTAAAATGTTAATTTTGATCAAATTATTTGATTTTATAAAACAAATTATTATATTTGCGTAATTTCAAAACAAACTGTGTGTGCTCGGATTTAACTATAAAAAAGCAGTACAAGCCTTAAACTTTTTTGCTATCCATGCAGGAGGAACCATTAACAAAATGCGAGCGCTCAAATTGATTTGGCTTGCTGATAGGCTACATATTAGAAAATATTATAGGCCAATCCTGAACGACACTTATTTTGCTTTGAATTATGGCCCGGTCGCATCACATACCAAAGACTTAGTTGAAGATAATAGCTTTTTGTCTGAAGAAGAAAAGAATTACCGAAATCTATACATTCAAAGTGAAGACAAGTATGATTATAGATCCTTATCAAGTTTTGATTCTAAGGTTTTTTCAGAGTCAGACATACGAGCAATGAACAAAATTTATGAAGTTTTTGGGGCGTTAGGGGAATTTAATCTATCCGAAGAATCACATAAATACCCTGAATGGAAACGATTTGAAAGCCATTTAAAATCTAAATCTTCTTCAAGATTTGAAATGAGTTATGAAGATTTTTTCGCTGACTTTAGCCCGGGAGAGAACCCGGTTTTTGAGCTAGATCATACAGTATTAGAAACAGCAAAGGAAATTTTTATGCAAAATGGATATATCTACAGGTTGGTATGAAGGTTCCTATTTATTGGATTGAAAGCCAGTCCAATAGTTGAAGAAAATATTAAAGAGATATTGCCCAATATTGAATGATGCAAAGCGTATAGTTTGGACAAATTTTCAAAATTTGTCCAAACTATAACTCCCAAAAATCAAGCTGCCAACTGAACCTCCATCCCTCCCATCAATTCAAACTGACATCAATTTTCAAACTCAGTTCATCCCCCAATTCCACCAGATCGCCTTCAACTTCCGACGCCATAATGAGCGAGTCGGCCAGCACCTCTGCCTTGATGTATTCCCGGAATTGCTCCACGGTAAGCTCCAATTGCTGGCGCCATTCAATGCGCACATTGATGCGGTCGGTCACGTTGAAATTCTTCTCCTTGCGCAAATTTTGGATGCGGTTCACGAGGTCGCGGGCGATACCCTCTGCTTCCAGTGCCGGCGTTAGGGTCACGTCTAATGCGACGGTGAGCGGACCATCCGAAGCGACTTTCCAGCCGGGCAGATCTTCCGTCGTGACCACTAGGTCGGCGGGCGTGAGGTCGTAAACTGTGCCGTTTATATCCATCGGCATGCTGCCAGCTTTTTCGAGGGCATTGATTGCTTCGTTGCCAAACACGGCGATGCGCTCGGCGGCGGCTTTCATGTCCTTGCCGAGTTTGGCGCCGAGGGTTTTGAAATTGGCTTTCGCCTGTTTTTTTAGCAACCCGTCCGCATCGGTGATGTATTCGATCTCCTTCACGTTGATTTCGCTCAGAATCAAATCTTTCACGCCGTCCACTTCTTTGATGAAGCTTTCGTCGAGCACGGGCAACAGCAGTTTTTGCAGCGGCAACCGCACCCGAAGCCCGTTCAGCTTGCGGATGCTGAACGCCAGCGAACAGATGCGCTGGGCGTAGTCCATGCGTTTTTCCAGCTCTTTATCAATCTTCGAGGCTTCCGGTTGTATCAAGTTGGTCAGGTGCACGCTTTCGTGGCGAAGTGGCGTATTTTTTTGCTGTGCAACATCCCGGATGGGTGCAGTCATATTGCGGTAGAGCCAGTCGCTGAAAAATGGCGCAACGGCGGCGGAAAGTTGTCCAACCACCATCAGGCACTCGAACAAGGTCTGATAAGCAGCCTCTTTATCATCGCTCATTTCTCCTCGCCAGAAACGCCGGCGGCCAAGGCGCACGTACCAGTTCGACAAATGCGCATCCACAAAATCCTCCACTAAGCGGCAGGCGCGGTGCGGCTCGTAGTCGTCCATAGCCGCATGGTAATCTGCCACGAGGCTGTAGAGCTTGGAGATGATCCAACGATCCAGTTCGGTGCGCTGGTCGTAAGGCATGACGTTGAACTCGTCCATTTTCCAGCCATCCACATTGGCGTAGAGGGCGAAGAAGTTGTAGGTATTGAACAGCGTGCCGAAAAACTTCCGCTGCACCTCTGCAATGCCCTCAACGTCGAATTTCAGGTTGTCCCAGGGGGCCGCATTGGAAATCATGTACCAGCGGGTGGCGTCGGCGCCGTATTTGGCAATCGTCTCAAATGGATCCGCTGCGTTGCCGAGGCGTTTCGACATCTTCTGGCCATTTTTGTCTAAAACCAGTCCATTGGAGACCACATTTTTAAACGAAACGCTGTCAAAAGCCATGACGGCAATGGCGTGCAAGGTATAAAACCAGCCCCTCGTTTGGTCAACGCCCTCCGCGATGAAGTCGGCGGGATACATGTTGTCGAAAGGCGCTTTGAATGGTCGGTCTGCACCTGCTTTTAGCTTTGCCAGGTCCAGTCACCACTGCGCATAAGGCATGGAGCCGGAGTCGAACCAGACGTCAATCAGGTCCAGTTCCCGATACATTGGTCGTCCGCTTTTGCTAAGCAGCACAATCTGGTCAATATAAGGTCGGTGCAGGTCAAAGTCCGGCTTCAAGATCAGGTTTTGGCCAGCCAGGATGGCATCCATTTCTTTTTGATCCAACACATCCTGAATCGCCCGGGTATGGGAGAGAAGAACCGTCTCGGTTACCAGCGCCTTTAGTTCGTCTACCGTGCCTACGCAAACCTCTTCGCTCCCATCTTCGCTACGCCAGATCGGCAGCGGAATGCCCCAATAGCGGCTGCGGCTGAGGTTCCAATCCTGCAAGTTTTCTAACCATTTTCCAAAGCGCCCTTCACCCGTGCTGGCGGGTTTCCAGTTGATGGTTTTATTCAGTTCAAACATACGCTCTTTGGCCGCGCTGGCTTTGATGAACCAACTGTCGAGCGGGTAATACAGCACCGGTTTGTCGGTGCGCCAGCAGTGGGGGTAGTTGTGGACGTATTTTTGTACGTTCAACGCCTTGCCTTCCTGCTTGAGTTTTACGGCGATGTCAACGTCGGTGTTTTGCCAATCGGGGTCATCCGTATAGTTCTTTACATAACGATTGGAAAATTCGCCTACGGAGTCGATAAATTTCCCTTGTTTGTCTACCAAGGTTAGAGTGCCAATACCTAACTTGCTATATGCACGAGCAACTTTCATATCTTCAGCACCAAATGAAGGAGCAGTATGAACAATACCAGTGCCGTCTTCTGTTGAGACAAAATCTCCTACTAGAACAATAAAAGCATCAACAAAAGGGATAGTGTCCGGGAATTTTGGCGAGTCATTACCATTATTCAATGCTTCAATTGGATTGCCGAAAGGCAGCAGTTGTTCATAGCGGATACCTTCCAGCAAACTTCCAGAATGTAGATAGTTAATGTCATATTTACTCATGCACCGAAAAGGTATCTTTCCTTTCCCAGGTTCATAATTTTCAAAATCTTCTCCGTTATCTGTTTCAATCCAAGTTTTTTCAACAAACCACTTTTGAACTAAAGATTGAGCCATTACAACATGAATATGCTCATGTGTATATGGGTTAAATGTTTCAATTAATTCATACTGAATGTTTAGTCCAACAGTCAAAGCAGTATTAGATGGCAACGTCCAAGGCGTAGTTGTCCATGCTGCGATATAAACATCATTTAACATTTCGGTACCCATTGAGCCGGGCTTCCTAAATAAAACTTTAGATTTTTCATCGGGAATGACCTTGAAAAGCGCCACCACCGTCGTGTCCGTCACCTCTTTATACGCCCCCGGCATATTCAACTCATGCGAACTCAGCCCCGTGCCCGCAGCCGGCGAATAAGGCTGGATGGTATAACCTTTATACATCAACCCTTTGTCGTAGAGGCGTTTCAGCAGCCACCAGACCGTTTCGATGTATTCATTTTCATAGGTGATGTAGGGGTTGTCCAAATCTACCCAATAACCCATGCGGCGGGTGATGTCGTCCCATTCGTTTTTGTAGCGCATGACGGTTTCCCGGCACTTGTGGTTGTATTCGTCTACAGAAATGGTCTTGCCGATGTCTTCTTTGGTGATGCCGAGTTCCTTTTCCACACTCAGCTCGATGGGCAGGCCGTGTGTATCCCAGCCGCCCTTGCGCTCCACCCGCTTGCCTTTCAGGGTTTGGTAACGACAAAAAATGTCTTTGATGGCCCGGGCCATGACGTGGTGGATACCAGGCTTGCCGTTGGCGGACGGCGGCCCTTCGTAAAAGACCCACGCGTTGTCGGTCGGACGCTGCTCTACGCTTTTGTTAAAAATGTCCTGTGCTTCCCAAAAGGCCAGCATTTCTTTGTCAATTTCCTGAAGGTTCAGGTTCTTAAACTCGTTGTACATCGGTGGTTTTTTTTCAAAGACCCGCAAAGATAATTTTTTAGGAATAGACTTACCCGAGATGATCCCATCGAAATAAGTCTAATAAAAAAGCTCCGGCAGATCGCAATCTGCCGGAGCTTTTTCGGTGTTTCAACAACAGCACGTGCTCACAGATTGCGCGGCAACCCGGGAATAATAATGCTGTTGATTATGGTATAAGAAACGTTCATCGTTTGGTGCGTACTTTTTAAACGCGGTTGTAAAGATGGTGGTTTTGAAATAGACAAACAAGCGTATCGTGAAAAACGTTTACACCCAGATCGAAAAAATCCGCTTTCCATCCACATCCAGCCATTCCTGTGCCCAGGTTTTTTGCACGGATCTTTGGTCAAAAATAACCAGATAGCCTTCCTGCAAATTCTGACGGTTCAGATAATCAGATAGTTGCATCAATCCTTTCTCGTGGGCCACTTCCCCGCGCCAGACCTTCAGCTCAACGGCATAGCGGTGTTGCAGAAAGGTGACGGCAATGTCCAAGCGGCGCTCTTCAGAGATTTCCGGTTCTTTGAAGGCGTAGCCTTTGCCGTTGATGATGGGTTTCAGAAAAGCTAAAAAAACTAAGCGCCCATTGCGCTCAATGAAATCGCGGTCTTTTTTGCTGTGCTGTTCGCGCATGTACTCCTGGAACTTTAACAGGATTTTTTCCATGTTCAGCACATTCCCGGGAAGCAGGTAGGGGTCGGCAATTTCAGTAGTTGGGCCTCTGCCAGAAGTCAACAGCTTGGAAGTCATGTAGTTGGCGATGATCTCTGCATAGATCCGATTGTGGATATTTAAGCCTTGGCCATTTCGGAATATCCCGTACATCACCCCCATTTCGATGAGGGGATCGTGGACATTGAAGTTGATCGTTTCATTATCAATGACCATGCGATAGACCAATTGGTAGAGGTCGTCGTTGTTCTCTAAGTTTTTGATGAGGCTGTCGAAATTGGTATTGCTTCGCTCGGAATGGATGAGGCGTCGGGCTGCGGTTTCTACATCGGCTACGTTCCATTCTTTTTTGCTTTTTTCAGGAAGCAGATCTTCATCCACGATCTTGCACAGGGCGCTCACGAGAAAAGGATAGCCGGAGGTAAAATAGTAAAGGCGCTCGGCTAAAGCAGGAGCATCCAAAGTAACGCCGCGTTCCTGGGCATAATCCTCCAGCATGGGCACAATTTCATGCGGCAACAAGCTCATTTCCACTTTAAAATCGGTGGCGATGTTCCACGGGCTGTTGTATTGGGCTGCTTCGCCGGGGCGAAGTTTGAGTTTTAAAGTTTTTATGTCGTGTACGCCGGCGAGGATGATGGAGTGGAAAGTCTGTTCTGTTTTAAGGTCACGACTCAGGAACTTGCTGCGAAGCATTCCCAAAAAATTCAAAAACAATTGGTTGTTGTTACTTCTATCCACTTCATCTATGAGCAGCACTAATTTCTTGTCTGTGCGGTAAGTGAGTGCGGTTATGCTTTCCGACAAAGCCTTAAGAGAATCTGGTTTCAAAGACTCTTCTTTCAAAAAGTCAGCAAGTTGCTCGTTCCCCAGTTCGATCATGGGGTTGATGAGCAATTCAAGAAAGGCGCGGCAAAAGGAGTGCTCTGACAAAAAAATGTCACTCCCAATTCCTTCAAAACTGATGTTAAAAGCAAGGTATTCCTCTGAGGGGTTTAATATTCTTGAGATACTCAGCATCGTCGTCGTCTTCCCATACTGCCGGGGGCGATTGATGGTGAAATACTCGCCATCCTCAATCAAGGCCATCACCCGCTTTAGTTTGGCCGTTGTGTCCGCCATATAATGCCGGGAAGGGATGCAGGTGCCCGTGATGTTGAATTTCTTAGCCATGTATTAGGATCGCTGAAAATAATGCTGCCAAAGATAAATAAATTTGAGCTACTCATGCTATTGTACCAGCCAATGTATGTGACGGTCTAAGAGCAATTTCAGCGCTAAGTGTGTTTAAAAACATAGTTACCGCTGAAATTGAACGATACTGTTTGAGCAGAACACTCCACTTGCATCGGTTTCCTTCCACGTTTTTCCACTTTTCCAGCCCAAAAGTCAAAAAATATAAACATCTCGTTACCTTAGCGAGGAAAGGTAGAGGGTAGTAGGTAGAAAGTAGAAAGAAAAACCGCACTGCGACCAGCCTTGACCAACAGATTGAACAGTATTTCAAAACTCAGAGCTTGTTGGGTATTCCAAATAAGCTCTCCATCCAATCACCCTTTTCAAACATGAGAAAAGCACTATCTACGGTGGCGCTGGCCATCCTTGCCTTGTGGGCAATAGCCCAGCAGACCTTTCCTCAGAATGGCGTGTACGACGAGCGCGACAAGTGTTATGCGTTCACCAATGCCACGATTTTCGTTTCATGGAATCAAAAATTGGAAAAAGCCACCCTGCTCATCCGCGATGGCAAAGTGGAGGGCGTGGGCGCCAGCGTTGCCCTTCCAAAAGACGCGGTGGTGC
>JBJXFD010000266.1:0-16258 GCA_046153985.1 Saprospiraceae bacterium | reverse complement strand
GCGTTCGTTTCGACTTCGCTCAACGACCGCCCGTTGAGCGAAGTCGAAACGTGGGGCCTTCTCGTGCCTTGCTCTCGAACTCTAAAGAACAGACACCACATGAGTTGGTGACACGAATCTCACGGAGTTTTTATGCCTAACTCGGCGAAACTCTGTGTTTACTCCGCGAGACTCCGTGTTATCTATTTCACGGATTATTATGGAGTTAAAAGGAGTTTCGCGAAGTTAGAGTACTTCACAAAAAACTCCGTGACTACGACAGGCTCACACACCATCGGAGCGAAATGTAGGTATTGGCGTTTTTTTTTTGAAACCTAAAAACCAGGATGCAAAAAACTCCGTAAGTATAAGTCATTACGAACCCTTATACTTAAAATTATGAAGCAGTTCCACCTTCTCTGCGTACTCCTGGTGCTCCCTTTAATTTCCTTTTCACAAACCGGCGCTTTAGAAGGCGTGGTTTACGACGCAGCAACCCAAAAGCCGCTGAGCGATGCGGTTATTTTTATTGAAAACACCGACCTCGGCGCTATAAGCGAAGAAGGCGGTCGGTTCCAGATCCGGAGCATTCCGGCAGGTGAAGTGACTTTTAAAATCGCCTTGCTGGGTTACGAAATTAACACAGAAAATGCGACGATCACTGCCGGAAAAACGACACGCCTCACCCTCAATCTCACAAGCAGCTCTGTGGATTTAGATGAAGTTGTGGTGCATGCTTTCAACGCCCACAACCAGCAAAATATCAGCAAAATTGACATCAAGCTGCGTCCGGTCGTGAACTCACAGGAAATTCTGCGCATGGTGCCCGGTCTTTTTATGGGGCAACACGCAGGGGGCGGCAAAGCAGAGCAAATATTCCTTCGGGGGTTCGACATTGACCACGGCACCGACATCGGACTGACCGTGGATGGCATGCCGGTCAACATGGTTTCGCACGCCCACGGACAGGGTTACGCCGACCTGCATTTCGTCATTCCGGAATTGGTGGAAGCGGTTAATTTTGAAAAAGGGCCTTACCACGCAAACAAAGGCAACTTTGTGACGGCAGGCTGGGTGGATTTTAAAACCCGGGAAGTGCTGGACCGCAATTTTGCTAAAATAGAAGGCGGGCAATACAATACCCTCCGCGCCGTTACGGGGATAAACCTGCTGAGCCAGGAATCCCGGCAAAACGGCCACGCGGCCTACATTGCCGGAGAATACAGCTATTCTGACAGCTATTTCGATGCGCCGCAGTATTTCAACCGGGCAAATGTTCAGGCCCGCTACAGTGGTGAAATTGCGCCCAATTCCCGCCTCAGCCTGACGGGTTCGCACTTTTGGTCGCGTTGGAACCACTCCGGACAAATCCCTGACCGCTCCGTCGAAAACGGCGATATTTCGTTTTTTGGTTCTATCGACGACACCGAAGGTGGCGAAACTTCGCGTACCAATTTCAACGCGCAGTTGCTCACTCAAACTTCCAATGGCGGCTTGTTCAAAAACCAGGTTTTTTATTCCAATTACAACTTTGAACTCTATTCCAATTTTACGTTTTTTCTCGATGATCCGGTAAACGGCGATCAAATCCGGCAAAAAGAAGGTCGGAGTTTGTTTGGGTATAATGGCAGTTATAACTTCCCAACCTCGATCGGTAATGCTTCAGCCAATACGACGCTTGGGGTGCAATACCGCCAGGATCTTGTTGGAGATGTAGAACTTTCCAACAGCAGGAACCGCACTGAAACCAAAAACCGGATCCAATTTGGCGATGTACAAGAAGCCAACATCGGCGTTTATGCAGACGAAAACATTCAATTCTCGCGCCACTTTGCGCTGAATATTGGCCTGCGGTACGATTTTTTCAACAGCGCTTATACCGATCAGCTTCAGGAAGGCCAGAAAAGCTCCGCTAACGCCGGAATCCTGTCACCAAAAATCAACTTCTATTATACTCCTAATGAAAAATTCCAGTTTTTCCTGAACACTGGCCGGGGATTCCATTCCAACGACACCCGCGTGGTGGTGCCGCAAAACGGGAAAGATATTCTGCCGGCGGCATATGGTTCGGACCTTGGCCTTATTTGGAAACCCATTCCGCGTTTGTTTGTCAACACCTCGCTTTGGTACCTCTGGCTGGAGCAGGAGTTTGTATACGTGGGCGATGCGGGCGTGGTGGAGCCCAGCGGCCGTTCGCAGCGCTACGGCGTAGATTTTTCGGCCAGGTACCAGCTTACCAATCGGATTTTTGCTGACGTTGACCTCAACTGGGCCAATCCGCGTTCCGTGGATGATCCGGACGGGGAAAATTATATTCCTTTGGCGCCAAGATTCACGATGGTAGGCGGCTTGACACTGGTTGGCCCGGAAGGATTCAACGGGTCGCTGCGTTACCGATACCTCGCCACGCGACCGGCCAACGAAGACAATTCGATTGCTGCGGAAGGCTATTTCGTCACCGATATTCAACTCAATTACACGAAAAAAAGATGGGAAATTGGCCTGAACTTGCAAAACCTGTTGAATACGCGCTGGAAAGAAACGCAGTTTGCCACAGAAAGCCGCTTGTTTGACGAAGTAGAGCCGGTGGAAGAAATTCACTTTACGCCGGGGACACCGTTTTTTGGACGGGCGTCTTTTACTTTATTCTTTTAAAGGCGAGCGATTGTTTCCCGCAAAGAACGCGAAGGATACGCTAAGTCCGCAAAGCGAGACGCCATACTTAGCGTCCTTTGCGAGCCCTTTGCGTTCTTTGCGGGAAAATTTAACCTCCTGATTGCCGTTTTAAAAACTTCTCTTGCACAATCGCCTGCACCGACCGGCTCTCTATTTTGCTTTCCAACCAGGAAATAATATCTAAATAAAGAAATGGCCTGCGTTCGTAAGGTTCACGTTCGATCCGCACCAATTTTTCTTTCAGCGAGACAAACTCCTGTTTCATTTCGCTCGCCCGCATCCGGGGTGTGCGGCGCAAAAAGCGGAAGATTTCTTTTTGCACCTCGTGCAGGTCTTCCATTTTCAGCAGGAAGCGGTACACCGATTTGATCTGGTACTCGACCAATTGAGCATTGCCGAGTTCAAAGTGCGCGATGAGGTTCAGGATTCTCGCAAAGCATTGAATGTCTTCACGATAGTCCGGATTTTTCTGGTTGATGATCAGGTTCAGGTAGTGGATGGCGTTTTTAAAATCCCCACTGCCAAAATAGAGGCAGGCGATTCGATAATAAAAAACGAGGATCCTGTGGTGGTCCCAGTTGTATTCGTCTTCGTCAATGATCTGCATAAGTCCAGGCACAAAGTCCAGCCCGTCGCTGAATGTGCCCTCCATGAAGTGCTTTTGAATCAGGTGAATGTAGCGAAACAGGTGGTAGGTGCCTTCGATGTTTTTTTGCTCTGAAATATCCTGCGTTTCCGGAAAAGCATGCAATTCCTCCAGCACTTCCACAAAACGGCTGTAGTGCAACATGTTGAACAAATTGGTCAACAGGTTGTGCATGCCTTTTAAATAAAGAGACGGATTGATCAGTTTCATTTCGGGGTTGGCATCAAAAAGATCAATCCACTTTTGGGAGTAACGGTAGCCGTAGGTGAACTCCTGGGTTGTATGATGGTACCAGGTAAACGCCTGGCAGTAGTAAATTTTACCCCAGAAATCCAGTTCCTGATAATTCGTTTGGGGCAAGTTCGAATAAAAAAATTCGCGTACCAGGCGATAATCCTTTTCGCTGCGCACGTACCCGACTTTCAGGTAAAGACCGTAGAGTTGCAAAGCTAAGTTGGAAAAGCGGTTGGTTTGTACCAAAATGGCGGTGAGCCGGTTGGTTTGAGTGGTCAGCTCCTCTGCCCTACCCTCTATGCTCCGGGTGATGTATTGCGATTCGATCAGTTTTTCAAATTCCACAATCTCCATGGCCTGAACGTGAAATTTCCCTTTCATGGCACGGGTTTTCACCTTATCGAGCATGTCCAATGCCTGCCGGTAGAGCCCCTTGTTGTACAAAACCCGGGCGCAATCAATCATTTCGCGAATCTGGATGTCTTCGTTGTAATTTTTATTCAGCAGGCGCAAACTGGTCAACAACTGCTTGTATAAGTGCGCTTTAAGGTTGGAAAGCTGGCTTTTTTTAATGGCCGGAATCCGCTTGATGATCAACTCTTCATCGTAGTCTTTGTGCCGTTCTAAGAAATCGAACAACTGCAAAAAAAGAATGTCATCGGACGACTGGTTGCGCCCGACAAAAAGCCGGAAATGCCTTTTCTCCGCCCTGCTCAAGGAGCGGATCAACTGAATCAAATCATCCGTTTTCTGTTTAGGCATTGTAGTTGAGTATTGTGCAAATAATTAACAAGCAATAATTTACAAAGAAAAAGCCCCGATGCAGGCTTGTACTAACAGGCTTTTTTGATTTCTGGAGCGAAGAACACCAACTTAATTTTGATCGTTGTTCAACGGCATGCAAACTTAGTAACGTATTCCAAACATCAAGCTATGGCTGATACCCAAATTTTTATCTTTGACACCACACTCCGCGACGGAGAGCAGGTTCCTGGCTGTAAACTGAACTCAGATCAAAAAATTGAAATTGCGCAGCAACTTGAAAAATTGGGCGTTGACGTCATTGAAGCTGGTTTTCCAGTGTCCAGTCCCGGCGACTTCAAGTCTGTATCAGATATTTGCCAATCGGTCACCGAACCCATTGTTTGCGGGCTTTCCAGGGCGGTTGAACGCGATATCGAAGTAGCAGCAGCGGCATTAAAGCACGCTCGTCGCCCCCGCATCCATACCGGCATCGGCACCTCGGACATGCACATCCGCCACAAACTGCACAGCACGCAGGAGGCCATCATCGAACGGGCGGTTGCCGCGGTAAAATATGCAAAAAGCTTCACGGAAGACGTTGAGTTTTATGCGGAAGACGCGGGCCGTACCGAAAATGAATACTTAGCCCGGGTTTTGGAAGCCGTATTGGCGGCCGGCGCTACCGTGCTGAACATTCCCGATACCACCGGTTATTGCCTCCCGGAGGAGTACGGCGCGAAAATCAGGTACCTGCGGGAAAACGTCCGGGGGATTCACAAAGCCATCCTTTCTACCCATTGCCACAACGACCTTGGCTTAGCAACCGCAAACTCCATTGCCGGAGTGCAACATGGCGCCCGCCAGGTTGAATGCACCATCAACGGCATTGGCGAACGCGCCGGCAATACTTCGCTGGAAGAAGTCGTCATGATTTTGCGCCAGCACCCTGATTTAAACTGTATCACCAATATCCAAACCCGACTGCTCAATGAGACCAGCCAGATGGTTTCGGAACTCATGGGCATGCCGGTGCAGCCGAACAAAGCCATCGTCGGCGCCAATGCTTTTGCGCATTCTTCCGGCATCCACCAGGACGGCGTGATCAAAATGCGCGAAACCTACGAAATCATCAATCCACTTGACGTGGGCGTTGACCACTCCAAAATCGTACTCACCGCGCGCAGCGGCCGGGCAGCCATCGCCTACCGGGCTAAAACGATCGGGTTTGAGCTGAGTAAAGCAGAGTTGGATGTGGTGTACGAGCGGTTTCTGGTCGTTGCCGACGGAAAAAAAGAAGTTGGCGACGAAGACCTTGCTGGCATCATCATGAACGAATTTGCTGCTGTTGTATAAATTTGGATGAACGCTTCTATAAACTCATTGCTAACCTTTACAGGAATGCCAAAAACACTGTTTGATAAAATCTGGGAAGCTCATTTAGTTGCGAACGTTCAGGGCGGAATAGACGTGTTGTACATTGATCGGCACTTCATTCACGAAGTGACCAGCCCACAAGCGTTTACGGGTTTGGAGCAACGGGGAATTCCGGTTTTCCGACCGAAGCAAACCATTGCAACTGCCGACCACAACGTCCCGACTCAAAATCAGCATTTGCCCATCCAGGAGGAGCTTTCGCGCTTCCAGGTAGACCGGCTGACTGAAAATTGTGCCAAATTCGGCGTTGAATTGTACGGATTAGGCCATGAATACCAAGGCATTGTGCATGTCATTGGCCCGGAATTAGGCATCACCCAACCTGGCATGACCATCGTTTGCGGGGACAGCCACACGTCTACGCACGGCGCATTCGGTTGTATTGCGTTTGGCATCGGCACCAGCCAGGTCGAGCAGGTGCTGGCCACCCAATGCCTGTTGCAGGAAAAACCGAAGCAGATGCGCATCAATGTAGATGGCATTTTGCAGAAAGGCGTATCGGCCAAAGACATCATTTTGTACATCATCTCCCAGCTCACCGCAGCCGGCGGCACCGGTTATTTTGTAGAATACGCAGGCAGCGCTATCCGCGCTTTGTCTATGGAAGCCCGCATGACCATTTGCAACATGAGCATTGAAATGGGCGCAAGGGGTGGGTTGATCGCGCCGGATGAAACAACCATCCGCTACGTTCAGGGCCGGAAATTTGCGCCGGAAGGAGAAGCCTGGAATCGTGCAGCAGCTTACTGGCAAACCTTGTATTCAGATGCGCCCGCAGTTTTTGACCAGGAATATCATTTCCGGGCAGAAGACATTGGCCCGATGCTGACCTATGGCACCAACCCGGGAATGGGCATCGAAGTCAGTGGCCATATCCCCAAAGAGAATGGAAAAAATTTCGTAAAAGCATTAGAATATATGGGCTTGCAGCCGGGCGAACAACTGATTGGCAAAACGGTCAATCACGTTTTCATCGGCAGTTGCACCAATTCCCGAATTGAAGACCTTCGTTTGGTGGCGTCATTTGTCAAAGGCAAGCAAAAAGCGCCGAATGTACACGCCATGATCGTACCGGGGTCGAAACTCGTGGAGGCTCAGGCTAAGGCCGAACAATTGGATGTTATTTTCAGGGAGGCTGGTTTTGATTTTCGGGAGCCGGGTTGTTCAGCTTGCCTGGGCATGAATGAGGATAAAATTCCGCGGGGAGAATACTGCGTTTCTACCTCGAATAGAAATTTTGAAGGTAGGCAGGGACAGGGCGCGCGCACCATTTTAGCCAGCCCGCTAATGGCTGCTGCGACTGCCATTGCCGGACGAATTGTGGATGTGCGGGAAGAGTTGAAATAACTTCTTTGGCCCAAATGTGTTTTGTAATCATTTTCACAACTCAAATCAACAAACTTTATGTTTTGGGCAATTATCATTTTCTTTTTTGCACACTGGTTTCTTTCTTTATTTTTTCACACGGCGTTTTTGCACCGTTATGCTTCGCATCAGATGTTCAGCATGGGCAAAATCACGGAAAAAGTATTTTATTTTCTAACCTGGCTGTTTCAGGGATCCTCTTTCCTGATTCCACGGGCCTACGCGGTGATGCACCGGATGCACCACGCTTACAGTGATACGGAACAAGACCCCCATTCTCCACACTTTTTTAAGGATGTTTTCCAAATGATGATGAAAACGCGCGACATCTACAACGACTTTGTGCGTGGCATCCGTTTGCCGGATACCCAGTTCATCAAAAACCTCCCGGTTTGGAATGCGATGGATAAATTTGGAGACAACTTAGCCGTTCGCATTGGCTGGGGCGTTGCCTATTCCTTGTTCTACCTCTACTTCATTGTTTTTCAGGACGTGTCGGCCTGGTGGCTCCTGTTGTTGCCGGTTCACTACCTGATTGGGCCGGTACAGGGCGCTTTGGTCAACTGGTGCGGCCATAAATACGGCTACCAGAATTTTGACAACGGCGACCATTCGCACAACAGTTCCCCGCTTGGGATTCTGCTGATGGGCGAGTTGTTTCAGAACAACCACCACAAATTCCCGGATTCAATCAACTTTGCAAAACGCTGGTTTGAATTCGATTTCACGTACCCGATCCTGATGCTGCTGGCCTCGATTGGCGTCATCCGGTTCAACACGCAGAAAATTTCATAAGAACAGTTTTATGGAAAAGTTTCAAATACTTCGCTCAACTGCCGTTCCCCTGCCCGCCGAAGATGTGGACACCGACCAGATCATTCCTGCGCGCTTTCTGAAAGCGACCACACGGGAAGGCTTTGGTGAAAACCTGTTTCGCGACTGGCGTTACCAGGCGAATGGAGCGCCACAGCAGGATTTTGTGCTGAACAACCCGATCTACAGCGGCGCAATTTTAGTGGCTGGCAAAAATTTTGGTTGTGGTTCCAGCAGGGAACACGCAGCATGGGCTTTGTATGATTATGGCTTCAAAGTGGTGGTTTCCAGTTTTTATGCAGACATTTTCCGGGGCAACGCCATCAACAATGGTTTGCTGCCCGTGGAGGTTTCTGATGCATTTCTGAACCAGATTTTTGAAACCATTGAAGCGGATCCAAACACTCAGTTTGAAGTGGACCTGGCACAACAAACCTTTGGCATTCCTGCCAAAGGTTTGTCTGCCCGGTTTGAAATAGACCCTTACAAAAAAATGTGCCTGTTGAACGGGTACGACGACATTGACTACCTGCTCAGTCTCAAAACTGAAATTGCAGCCTTTGAAAAACAACGCGAATCGGTATGAAAAAGCAAATAGCTGTACTGCCAGGCGATGGCATTGGGCCGGAGGTGACGACGCAAGCTGTGAAAGCGCTCGAAGCGGTGTCTGATCATTTCAAACACCATTTCGATTATGTCTACGCCCACGTTGGCGCCATTGCGATTGACCTCAACAATGACCCATTGCCGGAAGCCACGCTTGGCGTCTGCATGGATGCCGATGCGGTCCTTTTCGGCGCCATTGGCCACCCAAAATACGACAACGACCCAACTGCAAAAATCAGACCGGAGCAAGGTTTACTGAGGCTGCGCA
The DNA here is from genome assembly GCA_046153985.1 of Saprospiraceae bacterium. Taxonomy (GTDB): domain Bacteria; phylum Bacteroidota; class Bacteroidia; order Chitinophagales; family Saprospiraceae; genus JABWAJ01. The sequence continues at coordinate 7,493 of JBJXFD010000266.1, read as the reverse complement.
AGTCGCTTGGGCTTTACGCCAATGTGCGCCCGGTTACGACTTACGGCAGTCTGGCTCACCTTTCCCCGCTGAAAGACGACCGGATTGAAGGGGTAGACATGGTAATCTTGCGCGAATTAACCGGCGACCTTTATTTTGGTGAAAAAGGCCGCAGCGAAGACCGCAACAGGGCGTATGACATAGCCGTCTACGAGCGCTATGAGATCGAGCGCATTGCGGAAATGGCCTTTGATTACGCCCGGAAACGCCGCAAAAAAGTGACCTTAGTAGACAAAGCCAATGTGCTGGAGACCTCCCGTTTATGGCGGGAAGTGGTCGGTGAAATGGCCAAAAGCCACCCCGATATTGAACTGGATTACCTGTTTGTGGACAACGCGGCCATGCAGTTGATCCAGTACCCGGCGCAATTCGACGTCATGCTGACATCCAATATGTTCGGTGACATTCTTTCGGATGAAGCCAGCGTGATTGCCGGTTCCATGGGTTTGTTGCCCTCGGCTTCCTACGGCGCAAAAACGGCCTTGTTCGAACCCATCCACGGCTCTTACCCACAGGCTGCCGGATTGGATATTGCCAACCCCGCTGCCGCGATTTTGTCGGCAGCCATGCTCCTCGATTATTTCAACCTGACTGAAGAAGCGAATGCCATTCGCAAAGCCGTTCAATATTTGCTGGAAAGGGGCATCGGCACGCCCGACCTCAAACCGGCTATTCCCTGTAGCTGCTCGCAATTCGGCGATTTGGTTTATTGCCTGATTGCTGAGCCGGAATATTTCAAGTCCAGGGCAGAAAAAATGATCGCTCAGGTTTCAACGATAATTTAGCGCTGTACCGCCGAACGCTGTTCGGCTGAAATAAATATCAACCAGCCAATCGAACAGCGTTCGATTGTACTGCAAGAATTAACGATTTGAGTTGTTTTTGGGGGCGGAACATCCTGTTCCGCTTCTTTTTTGTTCATATCATTCCACTTGCGTATCTTTGAAAATCATCGTTTTCAGAGCTCATTTTATGTCCGTTTCGCCGCAAGCCATTCTTAAGCAATATTGGGGATACGATCAATTCCGGCCACTCCAGGAAGACATCATACAGTCGGTCCTGAATGGTGCAGACACCCTTGCGCTGATGCCAACTGGCGGAGGGAAATCCATCTGTTTTCAGGTGCCTGCGCTTTGTCAGGAGGGCATTTGCATCGTCGTGTCGCCGCTTATTGCGCTGATGAAAGATCAGGTGTACAACCTCCAAAAAAGAGAAATTCCGGCAGTTGCCATTTATTCCGGCATGGCCTACCGCGATATTGACCGCATCCTCGACAATTGCGTATACGGAAATACCAAGCTGCTCTACCTTTCGCCGGAAAGGCTGACGACGGACTTAGCCAAAGAACGCATCCGTCGTATGAAGGTAAACCTGCTGGCCATAGATGAAGCGCACTGCGTTTCGCAATGGGGCTACGATTTCAGGCCGCCTTATTTGGAAATTGCCAAAATCCGGGAATGGCTGCCTCAGGTTCCGGTGCTGGCCCTGACCGCCACCGCTACGCAGCAAGTTGTGGAAGACATTCAGGAAAAACTGGCTTTCCGCAAACGCAACGTTTTTCAAAAAAGCTTTACCCGCGACAACCTCTCCTATTCTGTTTTGCAGGAAGACCATAAATTAGAGAAGTTGGCCGATATTCTGACCAAAGTGCGCGGCAGTGGCGTGGTGTACGTGCGCAGCCGCAAAAAAACAAAAGACATTGCCGAAATGCTCAAACAACGGGGCATCAGCGCGGATTTTTACAACGCCGGACTCAACTCCGAAATGCGCTCTGCCAAACAGGACGCCTGGGTGGCCAACAAAGTGCGCGTGATGGTCAGCACCAACGCCTTCGGAATGGGCATTGACAAGCCCGACGTGCGCATTGTGGTCCACATGGATCTGCCCGACAGTATAGAAGCCTATTTTCAGGAAGCCGGGCGCGCTGGTCGCGATGAAAAAAAAGCGTACGCCGTTTTGTTGTACAACGACAATGACCGCCGCTCCTTAGAAGAGCAGTACGAAATCGCGTTTCCGGAAATCGAAGAACTCAGACAGGTGTATAAAGCCTTAGGCAGCTACCTGCAATTGGCCATTGGTAGCGGCGAAGGCGAAGGCTATGATTTTGACATCACCGAATTCTGCAAAAACTATGCATTCAAACCGATCAAAGTATTGAGTTGCCTGAAAGTGCTGGAGCAAGCCGGCTGGATTGTGCTGAACGAAGCCATCCTGATCCCTTCTACCCTGCGCATTCTGGTAACCAAGGAAGAATTATACGATTACCTGCTTCGGCACCCCAAATTAGATCGCATCATCAAAGCGATTTTGCGGACGTATCAGGGGGCTTTTTTAAACCATATTAATGTCCGGGAAGGCCAATTGGCCAATTTTTTAAACATGACCAGAGCGGATTTAGACAAATCCCTGAAGTTGTTGCACAAAGACGGGATTGTTGACTATTCGCCGCAAAAAGAAAAACCGCAGATCGTTTTCACCAAAGAACGGGTGGACGCAAACGTGCTGGACATAGACCGCCAATTGTACGCTTTTCGAAAAAACCGCCATTTGGAACGCATCCGGAAAGCGGTCGCTTACGCGGAAACGCCAGTTTGCCGCAACCGCCAATTGTTGCACTATTTCGGGCAGGAAGTAGATAAAAACTGTGGCATCTGTGATGTCTGCACCGGCCGAACCCGAACAGACATCAGCACAGATCAGTTTGAAAACTACAAACAATGGATTCAGGAATTGCTGAAAGCCGGGCCTTTAACGCTGGAGCAGTTGGTCAAAGCTTTTCCGCCTGCCCAGGAAGAAAAGGTGCTGACAGCTATTGGGTATTTGGTGGATGAGGGGTATTTGGAGGAGGAGGACGGGAGGTTGTCAGTTGTCTGTTGATCGTTTAGGTTTCTATGTTTCGCGGGCTTTAGGCCGCCGAGATCATGTTTTTAGGCGGCCTAAAGCCCGCGAAACATAGCACCCGTGTCATCCGTAGGAACCTAATGCCCGTAAACCTAGTTCCAGATCAATTGCTCGGGCATGCCCGCGATGATGGCAAATGTATCCCCCTTATGAACCATCGCCTGGCCCCAGAGCTTATCGGGCTGGGTTTTGAACAGGTAATTGGCATCCATGTCAGCGACAAGCCAGGAGCCATAGGACATCTCATCGGTCAGTTGGCCTTCTGACCAACCGGAATAGCCGACAAAAAAGCGGATGTTTTCGGGCAGGATGAGTTGGGTGTGGATCAGAAATTTGAGTTTTTCAAAATCGCCGCCCCAGTAAACGCCATCCACGATCCGACGGCTGCCTTCCAGAAGCGCGCCGGCATTGTGGATGTAATGGATCGTATCGGTTTGCACGGGCCCGCCAAACAGAACAGTGGATTCAAACTCCGGAAAACCTTCGATCAGTTCGTCAATTCGAACATCCAAAGGTTTGTTCATAATGAATCCGATGCTGCTTTCGTTCGTGTGCTCACACAACAAAATTGCGGAGCGCCGGAAGTTCGGATCCATCATAAATGGCTCTGCGAGCAATACTTTTCCACTTTTTATTTCTGATCTGACCATCCTGTTTCTCCTGCTTGCTGTTTAGACGAGGATAAAATTAATCCAAAGCCTCGAAGCGCGTAAATATGCGTTCAAAAAATCAAAAAATCAACTTTTCCAAACAGTTTCGATCAGCGCTTGTCGGGAAATCCCCAACAAGCACTAAGTCCGGTAACTTAGAGTACAGAAGTCGGAAACTTACGGTCTATTTTTTTCACTAAACCTTGCAATACTTTGCCATTGCCGCCAACTTCGACGAATTCTGTCACCCCATCGCGGATCATGTTTTGCATGGTTTGCGTCCAGCGCACTGGCGCCGTGAGTTGGGCCACAAGGTTTTCCTGGATCTTCGCAGGGTCAGTTTCTGCCTGTGCATGCACGTTTTGATAGATCGGACAAACCGGTGTTGCAAAAGTCGTCCGTTCGATGGCTGCCCGCAATTCATCCTGCGCCGGCTGCATCAGCGGCGAGTGAAAAGCGCCGCCAACCGCGAGTTTCATGGCACGAAGCGCACCGGCGGCGGTGAGTTTTTCAATAGCGATGTCAATACCGGGCACACTGCCGGAAATGACCAATTGTCCGGGGCAATTGTAATTTGCAGGCACCACGATTTCGTCGGTTATGCCTCCGCAGACTTGCTCCACAACTTCATCTTCCAGCCCCAGAATGGCGGCCATTGTTCCTTCCACCGCTTCACAAGCTTTTTGCATGGCCAATGCCCTTTGTTGCACTAAGCGGAGGCCGTCTTCAAACGACAATGCCCCTGCTGCCACCAACGCCGAAAATTCTCCCAGGGAATGGCCCGCTACCATATCCGGTTGGAACGCGTCGCCCGCCAACTGCGCCGTGATGCAGGAGTGTATAAAAATGGCTGGCTGAGTAATTTTTGTCTGCCTCAGGTCTTCTTCGCTGCCTTCAAACATGACATCGGTGATCCGGAATCCCAAAATGTCGTTGGCTTGCTCGAACAGCGCGCGCGCCTGTTCCGAACTTTCGTAAAGACCTTTGCCCATTCCCGGAAACTGGGCGCCCTGACCGGGGAAGATGTATGCCTTCATACTATGGTAGATGTTAGATTTTATACATTAGATTTTAGACAATTCCGTATTCCCGATGAATACGTACCCCTTTCTCCTTTAACCTTCATCTTCAATGTAGCCGTGATCCAATCAGGGACAAAAACTCGCTCCTCGTTTCCACCTTTTGGAATTCCCCGGTAAAGGCCGAAGTGGTGGTGAGCGAATTTTGTTTTTGCACACCCCGCATCATCATGCACATGTGTTTGGCTTCGATGACGATGGCCACGCCCAGCGGATTGAGGGTATTCTGGATGCAATGCAAAATCTGGTCGGTGAGGCGTTCCTGCACTTGAAGCCGCCGGGCAAAAACATCGATCACCCGGGGAATTTTGCTCAAACCAACGATGTGGCCGTTGGGGATGTAGGCGACGTGCGCTTTGCCATAAAAAGGCAATAAATGGTGTTCGCACAACGAATACAATTCAATGTCCTTGACGATCACCATTTCGCTGTAATCCTCCCGGAACATGGCGGAGCGCAGAATCGCTTCGGCGTCTTCTTCGTAACCTTTGGTCAGGAAACGCATGGCTTTTCCGGCCCGTTCCGGCGTTTTCAACAACCCTTCCCGGGCAGTGTCCTCGCCGAGCCGTTCAAGGATGGTCTTGTAGCTGTCAATCATCGCCTGGAGGCTGGCTTCCGCCTGGTGATCTTTATTTTGCTTTGCCATGTCAATCAATTTTCTACAATACTTTTCGCCAGCAACAAAACCTGTTCAACCATCGCTATTCGCCAAAATACTCCGCATAGATGTTCTCCGTTTCGTGGAGGCGAATGCTGTGAAGTTTGCAGTTTTGGAGGTGTGGTTCCAATACTTTCCAAAACAGGATAACTAAATTTTCGGTTGTTGGTTGCATGCCTTCCGGAATAAAATCCACGTCGAGGTTCAGGTTGGCGTGGTCAACCTTATCCACAATCACCGTCTTAATCAGTTGGCTCAACTCCTTCACGTCCATGATGAAGCCGGTCAATGGATCAGGCATTCCTTTAACCGTTATGTACAGGTCATAGTTGTGGCCGTGCCAGTTTTGATTGGCACACTTGCCAAATACCCGCTTGTTTGTTTCGTCATCCCAAACGGACACCCATAGTTTGTGGGCGGCATTAAATCGTTCCCGCCTCGTCAGATAAACCATGCTTATTATGCATTTGAATTTTTATCAATCAAAGTTTTCGGCCAGATTTGACAAATCTTTGAGATTTGTCACATCTACCTGTTGGCAAAAAAAATTGGCCGCAAAGTTACAAAGAATCGCCAATATGGATGCTGCCACATTTCAATACAATTGTCAAAAAGAAGGCCCGGCAAAAGGATCGTCAGAAAATTGAATGCATTTATCCGATTTATCTCTATTTTGCCCCGCTCAATACTATTTAGTGTCTGTCTTTATAGTCCGATAACTGCGTTCATTTCGACTTCGCTCAATGACCGCAGCTATCGAACTCTAAAGAACAGACACCGGACTAAATGGATAGACACTATTCATAGGAAATATGGACTTTCGCAAAGACATTGGAGCCGGGTTGTACAACTTCATCACGCGTCGGGTGGTGTACCACTCGTTTTTCTGGTTATTTGCCCTCATTGTACTTATTCTTATAGAAGGCTTTGAACAGGGCTTTTGGTTCACACTGAGCAATGAAATTATCCGTATTTTTTTCTATTGCCTGATCGTTTATTTCAACCTGTACTACCTCATCCCCAACTACCTGACTCAAAATAAATTCCTGACTTACTGCGGTTTATTGATCCTTGCTACGGTCATCATCACGCCCCTGAACGTTATTGTGTTTTACCTGAAATTTACCGGGCACCCCGTAGCGCAACAAATGCTGGTAGAGAGCCGGAATTTCTACTTTCTGGTTTCTTTTCTCGTGGCAGGCATTTCCACCATCGTAAAAATTGTATCGGATTGGTCAAAACAACTGAAAGAAAAGCAGGAATTGGAGACCCAAACCATGCAATCGGAGTTGCGTTTCCTGAAATCCCAGATCAACCCGCACTTTTTGTTCAATACCCTGAACAACCTCTACGCCCTGACCCTGAAAAAATCGGATCAGGCGCCGGAAATCGTTCTGAAGCTGTCTGAGATGATGCGCTACATGCTTTATGAATGCAACGAAAAGCGCGTGCCCCTGAGCAAAGAAGTCAACTACATTCAGAATTATTTAGACCTGGAACGCCTGCGTCACGGCAAAAAAGTAGACATTCGCTTTGAAGTGGAAGGCGTGGTCGGCGAGCAAAAAATTGCACCGCTCATGTTCATTCCTTTCCTTGAAAACAGCTTTAAACACGGCCTCAACAACCTCATTACGCAAGGCTTTGTGCTGATCCGGATGCAGGTGGAGCCCAACACCGTCTACTTTTTTATTGAAAAAAGCAAACCGGATGTATTGCCCCCCCGGGACCTGCGAAGAAGCGGCGGCATTGGGTTGGTTAACGTTCACCGTCGCCTTAATTTGCTCTATCCGGAAAATTATGCGCTGGATATTGATGATAATCCTAATAGTTATGTCGTAAATTTGAAGATTAACTTGAATTGACACCATTCAAAAACAGTAATCATGATCAATGTAATCATTGTGGACGATGAACCCCTGGCACAGGATGTCTTGGAAACGTACATCGAAAAAATCCCGGAACTGCACTTGGTTCAGAAGTGCAACAATGCTTTCGAGGCCAATGAAGCCCTCAAAAGCAACTCCATTGACCTGATGTTTTTAGACATTCAAATGCCCCAACTTACTGGAATTGATTTTCTTAAGACATTGAATAAACCGCCATTGGTCATTTTTACCACGGCCTATTCCAATTATGCAATTGAGGGATTTGAACTGAATGCCCTGG